>JBDTYJ010000273.1:0-7991 GCA_040005755.1 Pseudomonadota bacterium | reverse complement strand
ACGACTTCAGGCGACACATAACTACACTGTGTGCTGCCGCCGGCTTGGCGCTGATCGCTGCGCCGGCCCGCGCCTGGGTCGAGAGCGAAGTTCGCTCCCAAATCGCCACCGTTGATGTGGACCGCGCCGGGCTCGCCGTGGTGACCGAGGATCTGACGTTGGCGGTGCGCGGCGGTCCGCTACCTGGGTTCGAGCTGAGCGGTGTGGATTTGGATGCTGAGCCGCTGCCCGAAGCCACGGTGTCTTCCGTGAGCGGCACCAAGGCGGATGTGCCGCGGACGCCCTTGCTGCTGGACAAGCGCGACGATGGCACGCTGCGCATCGAGGTGGATCGCGACAAAGGGCTGCGCACGGGCGTGTACCTGTTTCATTTTCAATACCGCACCAACTTGCTCAAGCGCGACTTGATCCGTCGCGAAGGCAGGGAGGTCGAGGTGCGTTGGATCGGCCCGCGCTTCGCGCAGGGCATCGACTCCGCGCGCGTGCTGTTTCGGTTGCCAGCCGGACCTACCCCGCCATCGCTGCCCGATGCGAACGCGTCCGCAGGTCGCATCGACGACGCAGACGCGCTCGGCGGCGTGTTCATCGGCAACTTGCACCGCCTAGCCGATAAAGACGAGCTAGATATCGTGCGCCCACACGTGTCCCGGGGTGAGCCCGTGCTCTGGCGTGTGCGAGCGAGCGCCAAAGCGTTCGACGCCTTCGCCAATCCAGTTCAGCTCCCCCACGCGGAGAAAATTGGGTCTAGCTCGCGTGCGTTCGCGCTCGGAGCGGCGCAGCCGCGTCAGCGCTTCACGTGGTGGCTTGGTGCGGCCGCAGCCGCGCTTGCGTACGCGTTCGCGGTTGCCGGCAAATGGCGAGTCTTTTCAACGAGCTGTCTCGCCGTCGGTGCGACACCGCGGGCGCTCGTGCGCTTGCCCGTTGGCCCGCGTGCGGCGGCTTCTGGATGCTTGGTAGCGGCCGCTTTCGTGACTGCGGCGTGGTTCGGGAAGCCCACGCTCGGCGCGGCGTTCCTGGTATTGGCCATGGTCTTGGCCGCTCAATTCGCGGTTCCCGCGAAGGTCGTGCTACGCGGGCCCGGTCAGTGGTTGCCGCTCTCTGATGCGGAGGCCTTCGCGCGCCCGAAGCAGGCGGCGGCCGGGCGTTTTTTTGACGCTGGCACGTTGCCGGGGTTCTTGTCGTTCGCCGGGGCATGCGCGGCGTTCGTCGTCGGCGGCCTGTGCCTCTATTCGCGTGCGCCCTATCAGGCGTTGCTGCTGCTGCTCGGTTCGCCGTGCCTGCTGCCGCTGTTCTTTACTGGGCGAGCGGAGCAACTCCCGGCTGACCTGGCCGCCCGTCCGCGCCGGCTCTTAACGAGCCTGGCGAAGAAGTTGCGGCGCGCGGAAGGCATCAAAGTGGTGGCCTGGGCTCGCATTCCGGAGGGCGCGCGCGAGGCAGATGAATTGCGGCTGCTCGTGCAGGTACCCGGCGCCGTGCGTGGGCTCTTGGGTATCGAGCTGGGCGTCGAGTACACCGCGGGCATCGGCGGCGTAGGCGCGGCGCTGTTCGTGCTGGTGCGGGCGCGCGAGGGCTCGCAGGCGGTAAGTGCATTGCCGCGCGACGTGGTGTGGGCGCGCGGTCGCAAGGCAGACGAACGCGCCACCGTGCTCCGCCCCCGCCTACCGACACAAGCCGATTGCGCGCGCTTGGTTGTGGAAGTGGCCGCATTGCTGCGCGAAACAGAGCTCGCGCCGAGTCGGCGCAACGGTTCGAACGCCAGCACCTCGAAGAACGTCGCGCCGAGCCGCGTGACCTCGCCCGCGCACGTCATTTGACGTGAATCTTCAGGCGTCAGCTCGGCATTTCGAGCAACGCCGCGAGCTCTTCGGGCAACGGCTCGAATACGTCGAAGCCACTGCTGCTGCTGTCACCGGCCCAACTAATGCGGCTCGCGTGCAGCGCGTGGCGCGCGCCAAGCGCAGGTGCTGGCTGCCCGCCGTACACTGCGTCGCCGACGATAGGGTGGCCAATGGACGCCAAGTGCGCGCGGATCTGATGCCGGAACGCGCTTGCCACGTTCAGTTCGAGTAGCGCGCGGCCGTGGGCGCTCTGCTGCACGCGGTAACGGGTGATCTTGTGCCGCGCATAACGGTCGAGCTCGGCGGGGTCGAGCACGCGCACCCGCTCAGGGTGCGCGGGATCCGGCGCAAGGGCCGCGGAAATTTCGCCACTCTGGGCCAAGCCCGCCGGGGACACGACCGCGAGGTAGCGCTTTTGGACGCTTTCTAGCTCGAGCGCCTGATGCAGGCGTTTGAAAGCGTCGGCACTGCGCGCCGCCAGCACCAAGCCCGAGGTCTGCGTATCGAGCCGATGCACGATGCCGGGCTCGCGTGCACGGTAGCCGACGCCGCGCATTTCCGGGTAGCGAGCCAAGAGCGCGCCGCACAATGTGCCGCGCTCAGCGGTGCGGAGGGGCGCGCTGGGCATGCCTGCGGGCTTGTTCACGACCACGAGCTCAGCCCGCTCCAGCCGCACTTCCAACGCCAAATCCGGCTCAGGCGCGAGGAACTCGGGATCATCCAGCTCAACGCTGACTTTGACGCCCGCCGCGACCAAAGCCGATTTCTTTGCGCGCCGGCCGTCGATGCGCACCTGGCCGCCTTCGCACAACGCGGCCGCTTTCTGACGACCGACGCCGTCGATGCGCTCGGCGAGGAATTTGTCCAAGCGGCTACCGGCATCGGTATCGTGTGCGTGCAGTTCGACTCGGCGTATGCTCACCACAGACCCTGCACGCCGAGGCTCATGAACGAGCGCGTGCCGCGGCTTCGATCCGCAGGCTCCATCCCGAAGTAGGGCATAGCTGCTGGTTGCTCGTTGGCCGCCGCTTGGCCTCCGACGCGCGTAGACAGCCAGCCGATGCCGCCACCGAGCAGCGTGCCGGTAGCAATGCTCGCGAGCCACAGGCGATTGCGCCCCACGCTCTCCTTTTCTCGCACCAAGAGCAGGGGACTTGCTGCGGCGGCACCAGTGAGCGCCCCCAAACTCGCGGCCAAGTCGATCAGCAACATGCGCGAGGACGTCACCTTCACTTGCGTAGCAAGAGCGCCCGCGCCCAGCACGCCGAGCCCTGCCCCGTAGCCCATGCCGCGCTCGGGAGTCAGCTCGGTGCTGCCGCGATAGGCCATTTCAGTCAGGCCGCCGAGCAGCGTGCCCACAGCGCCGCCTGAGTGGGTCAGCACGGCGCCGCCTTCGCTCATTGGCTTCATGCTGAGCGCTGCGGCGCTCAAGGTGACTCCGGCGGATGCCGCGACGAGGCCGTAAACGTAGCGGTCTTCCCTCTGTACGTTGTAGCTCTTGGCCAGGAGCACCCCGGAGGCGATCGGCCACCAGGCCCCGGCGGACAGGAACCAGGCATCACCAAGCGTGATGTCCCATTCATCTGCCACTAGCATTGAAGCGCCGAGACCAATCCCCGTACCGAGCGCGACCAAGGGATAGGTCAGGCGGGCGTCATCCGAACCGCTGGCGTGCTGCAGTGAAAAGCCAACATAGCCGCCCACGACGGCCGAGTTCAAAGCCAACACGGCGCGGCCTTGCGAGCGCGGCGCCTCCGAGTCCAGCACGGGCTCGGGCTCCGCATGTGCGGCCGTGGATCCGGAGCCGGCTTGGAAGCTGTGTACTACGTCGCGCATCATTACGTTGGCGCGCACTTCGAGCGAAGGGGCGTCGACGTGTTGCGTGCGCTCGCGAAGCACGTTCTGCCCGGGCGCAACGGCGACGATGCGCAGCCGCACCCCGCTGCCCTCCAAACTCACCCGCGGCGAGATGAGCCATGAATCGTGCGCGCGCTCAACGAGCGTGTCGTCGCTTGGAATATCACGCGAGCGATCCGAAACCGTTAGGGTGAGCCCCAAATCTTGCACCGCTTCGCTCAAGATGGCGTCGACTTGACGCGCTACCTTGGTCAGCTGCTCGACGCTCTCGGGCCGCAGGGCGAGCTCGGCCCTGTCCGGGATCGAAGCGGGCAGCAAAATGGCGTCGTTTGGGCCGGCAAACGCGACCCCCGAGGCCGCGAGGAGCGTGATGCCGAACGCCGCGGCGGTGACAGAGCTTCGCATGGCGGAGGCACTCTAGCCCGGACGCTCTAGAACATCACCGTGGCGTTCACCCACGCGTCGATGGCGTGGGAATCGTCCACTTTGAAGCGCTGGCCGGGATCGTTGATGCTACGGCGGTAGTTGGGGTTCGGGGTGCCCGAGACGGTAGCGCTGCTGGCCGTGGTTTGATCGTGGCACGGCCCTGCCGCCCCCGGATCACCCGAGAAGCTCGGATTGCACGCCTGATCGAACGTGATGTAGTGCGATTGGATGAGGGTGTACCCGCCGCCGACGTGAAATTTGATGTACTCCCCGGCCTGCCAGGTGAACTCAGTGCTGAGCCGGTAGGTGCCATGCTGTTGCACGTCGGTGACGCCAGTGAAATACACCTTCTGCGAGCCCGTGTTCACCACCGACGTCGCGTTCTGGCAGTTCGTACCCGGGGTGCACGCTTGGTACTCCGCGAAGTTCGGCGCCCGAAGTGACTTGGCGTCGCTCGAGCCGAGCGCGTCGAACAGCTCCGAGTAGTCCCGGCCTTCGGACACGTACGTGCCGGTGAAGCGGAAATCCAACGTGATGCGTTGAAACTGATCCGGAATTTCCCAGGGCATTACGTTGACGCCAAAAAGCAGCGTGCCGCGCAGTGGGGGATGATTAGCCAGCACCCCCTTCAGGTCGGTCGAGCCGTAGTCACTCGACGAATTTTGAAACTCGAATAGCGTGCGAAACCCGCCGTACGGTTCGATATACTTGAGGCGCCGCGACAGGTACGTGTGAGCCTCAACGGCAGTGGTGCCTCGGCTCACGCCCGGCGGCCGCGAACCGCTGAAACGGCCTTCGAGCGAGCCCATGGTGTCGCCGTTGGTGCCTTCGTTTCCCTTGCCGTTGCGGTTGATATCGGAACGGTCGGCGCACTGCACCTGTCCCCCGGCTTGATTCAAGCCGTCGGTGTTCGGGTTGCAGGCATGCATTGGCTCGGACACGTTGAAGCGCCCCTCAATGCCGACTACCCAGGTAGGCTTGGCGAAGTCCCGAGCCTGATTCATTAAACCCGCGTCCAGCCCGACGGCCAAGTACTCAATTCCGCTGCGCGTCGGGGACTTGAAGGGCAGGCTGAAGAGCTGCTCACCCGGGTCGCCAGCAAGCGACACGCTTTGTTGCTTCTCGCTGCCGTCGATGCCGCTCAGCTGGCGGTCATCCGACAAGATAATGGGCACGCGAATTACCAGAGCAACGTCTTTGTACAAGCCGATGTCTGCGCGCGTGAGCAGACGGCTAGTGGTTTGCTTGTACTGTGCGACGTTCAGGTTGCTTTGCGTGAAGCCACCCCCGCCCAGGCCGGCTTGGGCGATCGACGAATCACGGTGGATCACCGATGACGTCCAAGTGCTTTCGTAGCCGAGCGAAAGATTCAGATCGAACAGGTCTTTATCGTCGAATGCGTCGACAACCTGGGTGATCTCAGCGGGTTCCCTCAGCACCTCGGGCTCGCTTGCTTTGTGCGGCTCATCCGCCGCGGCTCGCCCGGCAAGGCTGAGAACGGTACAGCACAAGGCCAGGGCTTGGGCGTCAACGGCGAAGCGCTTCATGGGACTCATGCGCGAACAACGGGCATTCAATGCGCCCGAACCGGGACGCTAGCACTACTGACGCTGCTTTTGGCAACACCAGAACGCCGAGCCTAGGCAACGAAGGCACGCAGCGGATCAGTTCTTTTGGCCCGCCACAGCAGGCGGCACGCTTTGCCAAAGCTCGTCTGCGTGTGCGACAGAGGCCGACAGGCGCTGCCTCTCGGCCGGATCCTGGCTCACGCCTGCCTCCGCCGCGGCCATGGCGCAGGCCGTTCGCGCGGCGGCTCGATCGCGCATTTGCGCGGCGGCGCGCGCGCCGAGCGAGCTCGCGCTGCCAGGCGTTCCGGGAGCCAGCACGAGCTCTGCGCTTTCCCGTGCCTTTTGCGCTGAACTCTGGCAGGCCGCGAGCCGTGTCGAGGGCAGCGCGTGATCGACGGTGAGGCGCGCTTCGGCCCCGCTGCGCACCGGATTTTTGAACTTGGGATTGCCCTGCGCTTCGGGTTCCAACCAAGCCTCGCCCTGCTTGACTCGTAGCTGTAGGCGCTTGGGGCCCAATTCGAGCTCGAGGCCCGCGTCGCCGTAACGGACGCTGCCCGAGGGCGTCGCGATCAACACCTCGGCGCCTGGCCGGACGCCGAGATTTGCGGAAGTGGAGACTCGCCCGGCTGCGACCAAGATTTGCTCCGCGCCGTTTCGGCACGGCAAAATCGTGCCCGGTCCGATCAGCCGGAACTCGCGGCTAGTGACCGTATGACGCAGGGCCACGGAGGCGCCTGTTTGGAGCTCGACCCAGTGCTTTCCGTCGAGCAGTGACCCGAGCGCGATCGGCGTACCTTCGACCGTTGCTCTGCCGACGACCTCCAGAGCTCGGCACGCGGCCATGCCTGGCACTACATGCGGGACGCTCGTCGGCAACGGTCTGGTGCTAGCCGAAGCGTTCGCTGCAGCCAGCGCCGATGCGCTGGGCGCGGCGTTCACGCTCGCTTTGACGGCATCCGTGCGCTTCGCGCAGGCGGCCATGCTGGCGAGCGAGAGCACGCTCAGCGATAACCGCGCAAGCATCATTCAGCCCCCGCGGAGTGAAGGCGGCGGAGGAGGAATCAGCAAAGTCTTGCGGGTGTCGTCTTCTTCATCCGAGAAGATTTCACCGGTGATGTCTTCTGCGGCCAGCTCTTCTTTCGCCGCGCCGAGTTCCCGGCTGGTGTCCGCCAAGCGGTCGGCCAGCACACCCAGAAATTGCCAGAGCAACTTGACCGCGAGTTGGTGCTCCTTGCGCAGGATCTCGAAGAACTCAGTGCGCCGGATCACCATCAGCTCGCTGTTGCCTTCCGAGATCACGGTCGCCGAGCGCGGTTGGCTGCGCACTAGGGCCATTTCACCGAAGTGATCACCCGCGTTCAACGTGGCGAGCTCGGCACCGTTGCGCATCACCTTGGCGTGACCGCTAAGTACGATGAATAGCTCCTCGCCCTTGTCGCCCTCGCTAATGATGTTCTCGCCGTTCTTGTAGTCGGAAACGTCCGTGACCTGCAGCACGCGCAAGATTTCGCGGTCGTTTAAAGGCCGGAACAGCGGCATACGGGCGAGAATGTCGCGCTTGAGCTGCAATTGCTTGGCGCGCGTGACGTCACGCGACGTGACGTCGCCCACGGTGACGATGACGGCGGTGATGTTGTCTTTGCCGCCCCGTTCATTGGACGCGTCGATCAGTGATTTGCACGCGCTGTCGGCATCCGGATTGGCGAGCCGCCGCCCAAGCCCTTCTAGATCATCCTCGAAGTAGCCGCACAGGCCGTCGGAGCACAAAAGAAGGCGATCGCCAGCCGTAAGATCCAGCACCAGCGTGTCGGGCTCGACGTGCTCGTACACGCCAACTGCGCGAGTGATGGCGTTCTTTTGCGCGAGCTGCTCGACCTGCTCGCGCGGCATCTTCTTGCGCTTGATGAGCTCGTTGTAAACGGTGTGGTCTTCGGTGAGCTGTTCGAGTTGGCCGTCGCGCAGCATGTAAATGCGACTGTCGCCCACGTAGATGATGAACGCTTGAGTGCCGATCACGAGCAGGCACACGAGCGTGGTGCCCATGCCGCGTTTTTTGGCATCCTTCGCGGCCTCCGAATGCACGCGCTGTGAGGCGCGGTTCACGGAGAACTCCAGCATGTTCAAGATGTCGCGCTTGGTGACCTTGGCGGCTCCCTTACTGGCGGCCGCGTAGTCGTCGAGCAAGTCCGACTGCTTTTTGATTTCTTCGTGCACGGTGCGCACGGCCAAGGCGCTGGCGACCTCACCCGCGGCGTGCCCACCCATGCCGTCGGCCACCGCCAGCGCCCACATGGCTTGCTGC
>JBDTYJ010000272.1:0-8028 GCA_040005755.1 Pseudomonadota bacterium | reverse complement strand
GTGACGGCGATCAGCAGGCGATCGGCGAGCTTCTGGTCGACGCGACCCAAATCGAAGCCGGCGATCAGGCCCTGTTCCTCGAGCTTTCGGCAAACGTTGCCCGCATTGCCGGAGCGCACGCGAACCGCAAATTCGTTGAAGAAGGGCGCGGCAGCAAACCCTGCTGCGAAGCCGGGTAGCGCCACGATCTTGTCGTGCAGGTAGTGCGCTTTGGCGAGGCACTGCTTGGCAGTCTCGATGAACCCCGATTTGCCCAAGATACTCATGCGAATGGCCAAGGAGAGCGCGAGCAACCCCTGATTGGTGCAGATATTGCTCGTGGCACGCTCGCGCCGAATGTGCTGCTCGCGAGTCGACAGGGTGAGCACGAAACCGCGCTCGCCGTTCGCGTCCACCGTTTCGCCGCAAATGCGCCCGGGCATTTGCTGCAAAAATTGCCGATCGTCCCGGCACGCGAAGAGGCCGACGCCCGGACCGCCGAACTGCGGTGGGCAGGCAATGGGCTGACCTTCACCGACGGCGATGTCAGCGCCAAGCGCGCCCGGCGACTCCGCGAGCGCAAGCGCATACGGCTCGCTGGTCGCGGTGATCAAGAGCGCGCCACGGGCGTGCACCTGTGAGGCGAGGCCGCGCAGATCCGCGAGCGGCCCAACGAAACTCGGGTAGCCGACGATCACGCTCGCCGTGTCGGCGTCGACTGCGGCGAGCAGCGCGGCCGCGTTCGGCGCGCCGTCCTCGCCAAACGGGACTTCGATGCACGACATGTCGTCGCGGCCGGCAAGGTAGGTGGCGGTCACCGCGCGATAGTCAGGGTGCACGGAGGTGCACAGCACGACCTTGCCTCGCTTGGTCAAGCGACACGCCATCAACGCCGCCTCGGCGGTGGCGCTGGCGCCGTCATACAAGCTAGCGTTGGAAAGCGGCAGCCCGAGGAGCTCGCTGACGATGGTTTGGTACTCCCAGATCGCCTGCAGCGTGCCCTGCGCAACCTCGGGCTGGTAGGGCGTGTAGGAAGTGTAGAACTCGCTGCGCAAAAGCAGCTGATCTACCGCGGGCGGAATGTGATGTGCGTACATGCCGGCACCCAAAAAGCTCAGCAATTCAGCGCCAGTGTTCTTGCGCGCCAGATCGCGCAAATGCCGCATTAGCGCGGCCTCACCGAGCGCTGGCTCGAGCGCCAAATCACCAGAGAAACGTGCTGCTTCCGGGATGGTTTGAAAGAGCTGATCGATCGACGGCTTGCCGATCGTTTCCAGCATCGCGCTGATGTCTTCAGGGGTGTGCGGCAGGTAACGCATTCAGTGATCCGAGTGGGAGAGATGGTCGGCGTAGCTCTTCGCGTCCATGAGCTCGCTCGGGCCTGCGTCGGGCGCGATCGCGATCATCCAGCCTTTGCCCCAGCAATCCTCATTGACCAGCTCAGGGCTGTTCTCCAGGGCGGCGTTCACACGCGTGACCTTGCCATTGACCGGCGCGAAGAGATCGCTCAGGGTCTTCACGCTTTCGATGGTGCCGAACGCTTTGCCGGTCACGACCGTGTCGCCGACCTTCACGTCCAGACTGACGAGGGTGATGTCGCCGAGTGCGTCCACGGCAAAGGCGGTGATGCCGACCACGAGCTCTCCGCCTTCGGTGCGGGCCCATTCGTGGTCCTTGGTGTACTTGCGGTCGTCTTTGACTTCTTTGGGGCTCGACATCGCGGGGGCGTCTCCTCGGCCTGGGTGGCCGCTCACTTGCGCTTGTAAAAGGGAGTCTTCACGATCTGTGCGGGGATCTGCTTGCCTCGGCAATCGACGAGCAGCTCCGTGCCAATGCCGCTCTTTTCGAGCGGGAAATAACCAAGGCCGATGCTCTTGCCGAGCGTGGGTGAGGGGCCGCCCGAGGTGCACACGCCGCACTCTACGCCCGCGGCATCCAAGAGCGGGTAGCCGTGGCGCGCGATGCCGCGACCGGTCATCTCGAAGCCGACCAGGGTGCGGCTCAGACCGCGCTCCTTGATGGCGACCAGGGCTTCCTTACCGACGAAGTGCGGCTTGTCGAGTTTCACCACCCAACCCAAACCGGCCTCGAGCGGGTTGGTGGTCTCGTCGATGTCATTGCCGTACAGCGATAAGCGCGCATCCAAGCGCAGCGTGTCGCGCGCGCCCAGGCCAATCGGCTCGATGCCCTCGCTTGCGCCCGCCTCGAGCAGCGTATCCCACAGCGCGGGAGCCTCATTCCAAGCACAAAACAGCTCGACGCCGTCTTCCCCGGTGTAGCCAGTGCGGGCGACGGTGCAGGCCACGCCGGCGACCGTGCCGTGCGCGAAACGGAACGCTTTCAAGGTCGAAAGATCCAGGCTAATGCCCGCTTTGGCCAGAATCCCCAAGGCCTTCGGACCTTGCAGCGCGAGCAACGCGGTCTCGTTGCTGATGTCCTTGAAGTCGCACACCCCGCGCGCGGCGGCATGAAAGTGGGCCGAAATTTTCGCGCGGTTGGAGGCGTTGCATACCACGAGCACGTCGTTGTGCGCGCGGCGATACACGATGAGATCGTCCAAGATTGTGCCGCGGGCGTTGCAGCAGCAGGTATACGTGGCTTGTCCGTCTACGGCGCGCGCGATGTCGTTCGTGATCAGTGAGTTCACGAGGTTCAAAGCGCCGTCCCCGCGCAACTCGAGCTCGCCCATGTGCGATACGTCGAACAGGCCGGCGCGTTCGCGAACCGCCTGGTGCTCGAGCGAAATGCCTTTATATTGAATGGGCATTTCCCAGCCCGCGAACGGAACTAGGCGAGCGCCCAGGGCAGCGTGTTTCGCGTACAGCGGTGTGCGCTTCAATAACTCGTCACTCACCCCGCCCGCGTACCGCGACCCCGAGAGCGGGACAAGGCAAGAGGCCGCGCGGCTCTGAAAACCCTGCGGCCGGCCCGCCGTTAGTCGAAAAGGCATAGTGTATTTCGGGGTTTCGGCCCCTCCATGCTAACTTTGGCCCGTGGCAAAGGGCCGGATTTTGATCATCGAGCAAGACGAGTGGGAGTCGACCCTGCTCGCCAGGTTTCTCGGTGAGGCTGGCTTCGAAGTCCATGTTTCGGGTGAGGCGCGGGCCGGCTTCGACAAGGTGCGAGAGCTGCAACCCGATTGCATCCTGTGCGACGTCAACCTGCCGGACATCGACGGCTTCTGGGTGGCGCGTCGCGTGCGCACCGAGCCCACCCAGGTGGCCACGTCACCGTTCCTGTTTTTGACCGATGCAGACGATCATGAATCGCGTCTGCAGGGGCTCAACGTGGGGGCGGACGTGTACTTGACTCGGCCGTTCCGAAACGAAGAAGTCGTGGCGCAGGTGGGCGCGCTCATCGACATGGCGAACCGGCTCCGCGCGCAACGCGAGTCTTTCTCCTCGGACGGTCCGATCTCGGCTGCGGGCGCCGCGTTCGAGGGTGACGTTGCGCAGATGTCCGTCGCGACGGTGCTCACGCTGCTCGAGCTTGAGCGCCGCAGCGGTCATCTCAACGTTCGCTCAGACGCCGGTCGCGTCGCGCTGCTGCAGTTGAACGAAGGCGCCCTCACCGGGGCAACTCTCGACGACAAACCCGCAGAGCCCGCGCTCGTGCTGCGCGAGACCCTGCGCTGGAAAAAGGGCCGCTTCACTTTTCGCTCCGCGGAGGTGGTTGCGCTGGGCGGTCCCCGCCAGACCATCGGCGGCCTCCTGATCGAAGCGATGCGTCTGGAAGACGAATCGCGCCGGTGAACGCTCGGCGCGCGCGCTGCTAAAAGCGTAGCCGCTGCTCCGTTCGAGCGAGCGAGCTATTCGAACTTTTTGGGGTCTAGCGGTCGACCCTGCGGAGTGAGGCCGGCTTGCCTCCAGCGCTCGGCGTCGCTCAGGCCCGGGATCACCTTGAGCGGCGTGATGTCGCGAATCACCAGGCGCGTTTGACCGGGCTCGGGGATGACGTCCAGCTCATACACGCGGTCGGGCGCGCCGCCCTTGATGCGCGCGTTCGGAAAGATGGTACGCGCCGCGCCAATTTCAACGTGCGACACCACGACGCGGTCGCGCACGTAGTTAGCGAGCGCATCCGGCTTCACCGAGCCGACTAAGTGCGCCGTTTCTTGGTACTGGTGTTCGACCTGCATCTCGCGCGGCACGGCGAAGCCCCAGACCTGCGCAGTGCCTGCCGCGAGCTCATCCGGCGCCAAGCGGTCAACAGGCTTTGCGCTCGCGCCGCTGCTCGCTACGATTTGCGTCGAACCAGCGGCGTCCGCGCCCGCTTTGGAATGGCAGCTCGCGCATAAAAAACAAACGGCCAGGGCCAAGCCATTGATTGCCTCGCCGACGCGAACGCCCTCTGTAGCGAGCTCACTCATTCGACGATTGAGGCCCAGGCTTCGATGTGGGCGGGGGGCGCGACCTGAGGCATAGGGAGCTTGCTCTGACCGGGGGTATCCGAAGTGGCTTTGCCGCCGGAGCTCGGGGCCGCGCCACTTTGAAAGACGAGCTCATACTTACCCGGGTTGATGTTGCTCAGACCGTTATGACTGCCGATGTACGCGTCGGGGATCGTGTCCGTATCGTAGCAGCTGGGCTGTTGGGCCACGATCGCGCCGTATAATGCGGCTGTGTTCTTTGCCCCGCTACCGAATAGCTGCACTTCAGTGACGAACTGGTCGGTGTCGCCAGTGAAGTCGGCGGCGATGAATGGAGCGGCCTTCCCGCCCACTGTGCGGTCGGGCGGCAGCGCGGTCGTGCCCAGACCATCTTTCGGAACGATGTAGTGCTCGCCCCAAAGCCGCGAGCCGTTGGTCGAGGTGCACACGGCATTGGCCGCGGGCGGGGTGACCGTCGTGAAGTACAAGTAGGAGTTGAACAAGGTCAAGGGCCCGGTGACGCGCTCCCCGTTCTCGAACTGTTGTACCCAGAACAAGTCGGCGAAGCGGTTCTTGTTCGCGTCCGGAAGATCGCGCAGCGACCACAGGTAGTTGAGCATACCAGCCGCGGCACCGATGGCGGTCTGATCGCCCGTTGCAAAAGCGATCGTGAGATTGCCCGGGATATCGACCGACACGGCGGGGGCCGTGGCAATGGGCTGCCCGTCACTCCAACCGGCCGCGGGCTTTGTGTGTAATGAGACCGCTGGAAAAGCGTCCCAGAACAGCGACATGGTCCACAGATTTGGATTGGAATTGGTCAGGTTCACCTTCCACATCGTCCCGTCTTGATCGCCGACGAAGACGCGTTCAGCAACCGAGCCGACATCGGCCGGGTAGGCAACCGGGGTGCCCGTGATCGGTGAATCAATCGGGGACTCGACCACGCGGGCCTGCAACGCGACCGGGAGCTCCGTCTTGCTGCGCCGGAATGTGCGGATGATTTTACCCGTATCCAGACGCACGATGGTCAGCGAGCGCGCTCCTAGGTTTGCCGTGTAGCAAGGCACGCGCGGGCGCGGTGGGTAGTCTGTGAACTTCGCCAGATCACCCGCCGTAGTGCCGCGCGCGCAACCCGGCGTACCTCCGGGACCGGCGCTGCCCGCGCCGCCGCTGCCGCCGGGCAATATGGCAACGGGGACTTCACGCGCTCCGCTGCCGTCCTCGTCGACCAAGACGGTCGTGATGACGGGAGTCGCGCCGCCGCTACCGAACAGCGGATTACCCGCGCCGTCGGAAGTGATTTGCCACAGGAATTTCGGTCCGCCGGCTTCCCCGTTGAGCGTCATATTCGGGTCCGGATTGCTGATGTCGAGCGCGAAATACCCCGGGAAAGTGCCGCCAAAGCCCTGGACCAAAACAGTACGCCACGTCACGTTCGGGCTGCCCGTAGCTGCTGCGTCCGCGAGGGTGCGCTCGAAGACGTACGGGTAGCCGCCGGAGGTCTTACGCGCCACCACGTCTTTGGTGACGGACGCGCCGTCGAGCAATAATTGATGGGTAAACGGGTATTCCGAGGCGATGCGCGGCAAGACCTCGGGCGGGAGGAATGCCCAGAGCTCGTTGTTTTGGCGCTTGTCGACCTTCTCCGGATCGTCCTTCAGGTTGCTGGCCACTTTGAAGGCGTGCAAAAAGCCGTCGTTGCTCGAGGTGTACAGCATCAACGGGCGAGTCGCGTAGGTCGTGCTGAAGGACAGATACGTGTCGTCCCGCGTCGCCTCGGTTGGTGCATTCACGATGCGCGGTGTGGCGTGGTAAATATCGCCGAGCAAGTTGCAGTCTTTGCTGCAGCGTTTGAATACGGTCCCGTTGTCCAGCCCCGTCAGCCACTTCAAATAGCGATCACGGCAGGCCGCCGCGGAAATGCTCACGGGCACGCCTGAAACGCTGGTCGTGCAGGAAGAAGCCGTCAGCTGCATCGACTCAGGCGAAGTGTTGGCAACGAAAGTCGACGCAGTGGCGCCGGCGCTCGTCCCGGTGATGTTGCCCGCCCCATCCGGATCGGTGCCGCTCAAATTCGGCCGAATGGTACGATCGGAATGAATGCCGGTGCCGTTGTCCGTGGCCTGCACGGTATAGAACGTACGCGCGCGGCCCAGCTGCGAGTTCAGGTTGTCGGCGAAAGCGTCGCCTTTGGTACTGTCGACGGGCGCCGCGGCTGGAACGTGCGTCGTGGCGTCGCAGACCCAGCGCGTGCGATTGAGCAGGCCGCTCCAGGTTTGGAATTGCACCGGCGCGAACTGGCTGGTGAAGCGGAAGGCCGCCGCCGGCGCGTCGGTGCTCGTGTTGGTGCCGGCCACGCCGGAAACCGCGGTTTGTGTGCGGCTCGTGGCCGGAAAGCTGGCGCTCAGGATGCTCGAGATGTCGCTGCGCAATTGCTCGCGGTCGTTGGCGAAGAACGCATGCCGTGTGGAGCTTGTGTCGCCTGCGACGGCGATGCGCGCGAGATTGCAGCATGCTTGCAACGAAGCATCGTCCGGATGCGATGCACACAGCGCGCCCGGCGTGGCGTTCAGATCCGCCGAAGTGAGAGCGGAGCAATCGACCGGATGCGCGTCCACCGTGAGGGTGTTGAGCGCAAACCCAACCACGTAGGTTTTGACAGGTTTATGTCCGGTGCCAAGCAGCAGATCAGCGGCGATGTCCTCGGGCAGCTGAAACGGGCAATCACTGCCCGAGCAATGCCCGCGCAGGTCCATGTTTGGCTGGCCATCGGACATCAACAACACGACGGTGTTGCGACAGGAGGCGTACGGGTCCTGCGCCGGGCCAAAGCGCTGCGCCGTATCAACTAGATCGAACGTGTTGTCGTTCCACAGGAAGTCTCGCGCGTCCGAGAGCATGCCGGCGATCGGCGTTGCGCCGTACGGGCGGCTACCGCGCAGCACCTGTTGGATCTGGTCATTCTTGTTTTGGTAATCGAGCGAGCCAGGATCGGGATTTCCGAACGGGATCAGCCGACCTTCCCAGGGTGGAGCGGATGCGTTGCGCGCGCCCACTTCCATCGGGCTCGGCGTCATGCACCCGGTGGGCTTTCCGGTGTGTGAAGCGCCGACGATGTAGCTGTAATTGCCGAGCTCGCCCTGGTCGGGGCTGGGATCCGTATCGAAGGTCATGAGCCCGAAGCGAATCCCGCTCTGGAAGGCATCGAGGATGCCATCGGGGGTTTGCCCGAAGGCGCAGGTCGTGGCCGGGTTGTTATACTGATGGTAGTTGAACGCCGTGCTCGGAAAAGCTGCGGGGTTCGCAGCAAGCGTGCCGGGGCCCGGCACGCACGTGCCGCTCATTGGCCGGTGATACGGGTTCGAGTACAAAAAATCATAAGGCGAGTTCGTGCCCAGCGTGCCGCCAGTGATTTTGTATTCGCTCTTGAAGGCCGCGGAGCCGCGGTCGATGGTTTGGCAGTCGTAGTTGGTGAGGCTGCCGGTGAGCACCTCGACCAAGTCGATCCAGCGGCTCTTCTCCGAAACCGCCGGCGGGCTGCTGATCAAGCCAGTTGCGTTGTACCTGCAGATTGGAAAAGCGTCGCTGGAGGTTTTGTACTCCATTGACCCGGACGTATCGACCAAGAGCAAGACGTTCGGCAATTGCGGGCTGACGTCGGCTTGGGCGCCGGCGTG
>JBDTYJ010000271.1:0-8062 GCA_040005755.1 Pseudomonadota bacterium | reverse complement strand
TCTCGGTGGCGTGGCCGTTCATGGCCTCGTCGACCGAGTTGTCGACGATTTCCCAGACCAAGTGGTGAAGGCCCGTCGAGCCGACGCCACCGATGTACATACCGGGGCGCTTGCGGACGGGGTCGAGCCCCTCCAGAACCGTGATGTCTTTAGCCGTGTATGTGGTTGCCATGGCTTCTAGTTGGACAGGGGTTGCGGGGCGCTGGGCGTTTCGATCACGACCTTCACCAGCTTGCCGCGCTTGATGACGTCGCGGCCCTTGCCGCCGCGTGCGGTGAGCTCGTAGTCGCCGCGCGCGAGGCGCTTCTCACCGCCGAGTGACGTTTCGAGCAGTAGGGTGTCGTGCGCATCCTTGACTGCCTTCATGCCGACGAGCGCGTCGCCCTCGTCGAGCTTGACGAGCTGTACGCCCTTACCTGGGCCAGACAGGTAGTTCACTTCGTCTACCGTGCAGAACAGAGCGCGGCCTTCGCGGGTGGCGGCGATCACTACTTCTTTGCCGCGAGCCAGAGACACGCCGACGACTTGCACGCCCTCCGACGGCTTGGCGTAGCGGCGGCCCGTGCGCGTGCTCGGTTCGACGAACGGCGCGATGCCGAGGCTGAACCCGTAGCCATCCGAGGTGGCGGCCACCACGTAGGTTTTCGGCCGCTTGCCTTCGCCGCGCTCGGCGGTTTCACCGACCACGCGTGGATCCAAGGAGTAGCAAGCCACGATTTTCTCGCCGTCCTTGAGCTTGAACAGCTTTTGGATGGGCTCGCCGTAGCCCGTAGTGGCCGGCACTTCGATCATGCGGCAGCTGTAAACGGTGCCGAAATTCGAGAAGAACGCCAGGCTCTCGCGGGTCGAGCCCGCGACGCAGGCCAGCACCGCATCACCCTCGCGCAGCCGCGTGGAGACCGGATCCTTGATCTCCTTTTGGCGTTTGACCCAACCGTCCGCCGTGAGCAACACCACGTTGTCTTCGGCGACAATCAGATCTTCTTCGCTGAACTCTTGCTCGTCCGTGATGTTTTCGATCAAGGTCCGGCGCTTGCCGTTTTTGCCGAACTTCTCGGTCACGGCGAGCAACTCTTCTCGCACCAAGCCCCAGCGGCCCTTGGACTCCTTGTCGTTCAGGAGCTCCTTGATGTCTTTGGCACGCTTGCGCTTCTCCTTCAGCTCTTTCTGGATGACCAGGATTTCGAGGCGCGCCAAGCGGTACAGCTTCAGCTCCAGGATGGCGTCGGTCTGCTCGGCGTCGAGCGAGAACTTGGCCATGATTTTCTGCGCTGCATCGGACTTACCGTCGGAGGCGCGGATGATCTTCAAGATCTGATCAAGCGCGTCGAAGACCTTCTCGAAGCCTTCCAGGATGTGGATGCGCTTGAGCAGCGCGGCCAGCTCGTGCGCCAAGCGACGCGTGACCACCTCCAGACGGAAATGCAGGAAGTGCCACAGAATTTGCTGCAAATCCAGGCGTTCAGGGCGGCCTACCTCCGGGTTCTCGGTGGGTACCAAGCACGTCAAATTCACTGCAAAGTTCGTCTGCAGCGGCGTGTGCTTGAACAAGTAAGCCAGCACCTTGTGCTCGTCAGCTTCCTTCTTCAGCTCGAGCTCGATGCGTACGTCGTCGGTCGAGACGTCGCGTACGTCCAGAAGCATCGGCATCTTGCGCGAAACCACCACGTCCGCAATGCGCTCTACGAGGGTGGATTTGTTGATCGCGTACGGAATGCTGGTGATATTCACCGTTTTGGTCGTCTTGCCGGTTTCGGCGAGCTCCCAAGTGCCGCGGACTTTCAGCGAGCCTTGCCCGGTCTCGTATACTTGTTTGATCTCTTCCGCACTGGCGACAATCTGCCCGCCGGTCGGGAAGTCCGGACCTTTGATGGTGCGGCATAGTTCGCGCGAGGTGAGCTGGCGGCCCTCCAGCAGCGCATCCAGGAAGCGCACGGAGGCCGCAACCACTTCCTCCGGATTGTGCGGCGGAATGTTGGTGGCCATGCCGACCGCGATGCCAGAGGCGCCGTTGATCAGCATGTTCGGGATGGCCGAGGGCAGGACCACCGGCTCTTGCTTCGTGCCGTCGTAGTTCGGCCGAAAATGCACGGTATCCTCGTCGATTTCCGAGAGGACTTGGTCGGCCAGGGAGGCCAGGCGGCATTCCGTGTACCGGTAGGCGGCGGCGGGATCGCCATCGAGCGATCCGAAATTGCCGGAGCCGTCCACGAGCGGGGCTCGCAGATTGAAGGATTGGGCCATGCGAACCAGCGCGTCGTAAATCGAGGCGTCGCCGTGCGGGTGGTAGTTGCCCATCACATCGCCCACGATTTTCGCGCACTTGCGGTGCTTGGCGTCGCCGGTCACGCCCTGCTGCCACATCGTGTACAGAATGCGGCGCTGCACGGGCTTCAGGCCGTCCCGCACGTCAGGGATGGCGCGGCTGGTAATGACGGACAAGGCGTAGTTCAGGTACCGGGTCTGCGCGATCTCGTGCAGAGCCGACGGCTCTTCCTGGAACATCGGCGGTTCATCGCCTCCACCACCCGGGCCGCCGCGCCGTTTCTTGGGCGGTTCGCCGTTACCGGAGGAGTTGTTCTTGCTCTTGCTCTTGCCTGTCGCCAACGTTTCGCCTTCCCCGACGACCCCTTCGGGCGCCGGCACGCGCGATTCGCTAGCTTTCTTTCTGGCCGAAAGTCAATATCTTCAGAAGAAATGCGGGTCAGCCCGATGAAAGCGACCTGGTTCGGCTTCGCCCTGTGCGCGCTCGCTGCGCGGCCGGTGGCATGCCAGCGCCGTTCCCCCGAGCGCGAGCCCCCGGCCTGCGGCAACGACGGCGTCGTCAGTTCGCGGCGCGACACCGGCTCCGACGGGCGCGAGATAGACGCGGAAATCGTGACGAATGGCTGCCGGGACTGCAGCCATCAGGTGCGCGCCGGGGCTTTGCCGGGGTCGGCCTGCGGTGCCGCGTCGGTTTGCGTGGAATTCTGCTGTGATTGCACGGGCATGAGCCCGGATCTTCAGTATCGCGCCCGAGTTTGTCGGGGTGGCAGCTGCGCCGACCGGAAAACGGCCTGCGAAAGCGCGCGTTCCAGCATTCACCCTGACGTATGTCAGGCGCTTTAGCCGTCAATCATCGCCGCGGAACTCGTCCACGGCGATGCCGTAGCGCTTCATCCAGCGGTGGATTTGCATGCGGGCTTTGCCGAGCTCACGTCCGACGGCGGCCACGTTACCCTGATGACGCTCCAACATTGCGCGGAGCTCGGGCTCGTTCGGGGCCGCCACGGCAGCGGGCTCGGATGCACGCACAGGCGGCATGAGCGAGTGGCCTTTGCCATAGTCCGTCATGGCCTCCAGCACGGCTTCGGGCAGCACCTCCGGCCCCAACACGGAGCCCGGCGAAAGCGCGACGGAGCGCTTGATGCACGCCTCGAGCTCACGCACATTGTACGGGAAATCATGCTGCAAGAGGCCGGTCATGTACGGGAACGAGAGCACGTAGCCGGGGTACCCGGCGCGAGCCAGGAAGCTACGTGCGAGCATGTGAATGTCCTCTTTACGCTCGTGTAAGGGCGGCAAGAACAGCTCGTACTCGTTCAAGCGTGCGTATAGATCCTCACGAAAGCGACCTTCACGCTGCATGCGATCCAGATCGCGATGGGTCGCGCAAATCACGCGAATATCGACCTTTTCCGGGATGGTGGCGCCGAGGGGCAGCACTTCTTTGGCCTGCAGCACACGCAACAACTTGGCCTGCGCGTCGAGCGGCATATCGCCGATCTCATCCAAAAATAGCGTGCCGCCGTCGGCTGCGCGGATGAGCCCGGGTTTATCGCGGTCCGCCCCCGAGAACGCGCCGCGCTTGAAGCCAAACAGCTCGCTCTCGAGCAGTAGGGCGGGGATGGCCGCGCAATTGACGGCGCCAAAGCGGCCCGCGCGCCCGCTCAGCCGATGCAGCTCGCTGGCCACGACCTCCTTGCCGGTGCCGCTCGCGCCGCGCAGGACGACGCTGAGCGGGGTTGGAGCCACGCGCTCGAGCTCGGCCACGATGCGATCCATTTGCAGCCCGCCGACGAGCAGGCTTGGGTGCGCAGCGCGCCGGGCGCGACCGCGGGCCATTGATCCGTCCAAGCGATAGCCGGCGAACGCTTCGGCGTCGCGCTCGACGAATTTGAAGATTGCGTCTCCGATGCGCACCTCGTCGCAATGTTCGAGGGGGCTGCCCTGTACTCGCCGACCATTCACGATCACGCCGTTACGGCTGCCCAGGTCGCGTACGTGATAGGCGCCGTTGGCCCAGGCAATCTCCGCGTGCTTGCGCGACACCGCTGGGACATCCAGCTCGAGCTCAGCGCCCGGCTCGCGGCCGATCAGCATGCGTTCTTGCTGGAACGGAAATGCGGCAGGGAGCTTGCCCCACGCCTCCGCATACAACAGCACGAAGCCGGCGACGGGGCCCGAGCCGGGACCGTGCGTGGTGTTCCCGAACTCCTGCATGGCGGAGGTGGTGTAGTCGACCATCGAGCGGCTAGAATACCGCTTCTGGCATGAATTCCGAAACACTCCGGGTCTCCGCCATTCAACTACAGAGCCAAGAGGACGTGCCGCGCAATCTGGCGGAATGCGTGCGGCTCGTTAGCGCCGCGAGCGCCCAAGGCGCAGAGCTCGTGGTGTTACCCGAGAATTTTGCCTACTTCGGCGCGGAAGAGGGCAAGCGCGCGAGCGCGGAACGCCTGGGCGACCTGAACGCGCCGATCCAACGGGCGCTTTCGGCTCTGGCGCGTAGCGCGGGCGTGTTTTTGGTCGCGGGCGGTTTCCCGGAGCTATCCGCAGACGCGGCGCGCCCGTTCAATACGGCACTCGTGTTTGGGCCCGATGGCGTGCTCGTGGATGCGTACCAAAAGATCCACCTGTTCGATGTCGAGCTCCAAGACGGCACGAGCCTGTCCGAATCAGCCGCAACAGCAGCCGGTCCCAGTGACCGCCTGGTCTGTTTCGACATCGGGCGCTTTCGCCTCGGCGTCTCCATTTGCTATGACCTGCGCTTCCCCGAGCTGTACCGCGGCTTGGTCGCGCATGGCGCGAACGTGCTGCTCGTGCCCGCGGCGTTCACCGCGCACACGGGCAAAGACCATTGGCACCCGTTGCTTCGCGCGCGCGCCATCGAGTCGCAGGCGTATGTGGTTGCGGCCGCGCAATGGGGCAAGCATCCCCGCGGCCGCGCGACTTACGGTCACTCCTTGGTGGTAGATCCGTGGGGCACGGTGATTGCCGACGCCTCGGATCAGGTTGGCTTCGTCAGCGCCACGCTGGACCTCGCGTACCTTGAACGCGTGCGCGCTGCGATCCCGTGCCTGGACCATAGGAGAATTCGACCGTAGCCGACTCGTTCACTAACCGGTCAGCCGCGCACTACAGATGGCGCTTGGCGATTTCCGTCCACGTGCCGGACGGTTCGAGCGAGATGTAGCTCTTCCAAAACGGCCGCGCCTTGCTGGTTTCGCCAATTTGCTCGTAGGCCATCGCGAGATTGAAATAGGCGTCGGAGAACTTCGGGTCCGCTTCGATGGCGCCGTGAAACAGCGGCACGCTGAGCTCGGGCTGCCCGCGCTCCAGCATGACGTAACCGAGGTTGTACTGGGCTTCAGGCTGGCGAACGTCGATCTCCAGCGCCTTCTTGTACAGAATTTCGGCGGCTTCGGCGTCGTGCCGACGGAAGCGGATATTGCCCAGGTTCGTGTACGCAATGGCGAGCCACGGATCGAGCGTGATGGCTTCGCGGTACAGAGCCTCGGCGTCATCCATCGACAGCGGGTCTTCGTCGAGTTGGCTGGCGCGCAAGTACAGCTCGTACGCGGTGCGCGCGCGCTCACGACCCGCAGATGGACGCAGCACGCGCACCACGTCATCCCTCAGTGATTTCACTTCGAAGTCGAGCACCATCTGACCGGTGAGCGGCTCGAACGCGCCGTCCGTCGTGTGAACGATTACGCGCTGCCCATCGGACACGATGCGCAGTTCCTGCAGGGGCCGAGTTACCTTGGGCAGAGAACGCTTGAGCGCCCCGACCGCGCGCGTGACGTCACGCAGGCGCACGCGCTGCTCCAGCAACGACTGCGCGGTGCGCAGTGCGATCAAATCCGAAAAGGAATACGCGCGGCGGCCACGCCGACGACCCGTCGGCGAGACCACGCCCGCTCGGTCGAAGGTGCGCAGGCGCGCCTGCGATATGCCGAGCAAACGCGAAATCTCCCCGCTCGAAAACAGATCGGTCAATGGCTCGCGCCCAGCGCTCGCTTCGCCGACCGGCGAAACCGTGCCTTGATCGCGCTTTTGCACACGACCACCACCGGGCCCGAAGACCACGTGGATTATCTTTTCGTCGCGCTGTCTTTTGCGACTCATTCGCTTGCTGTTCCCGCCTGCTCGTAAAGGACGACCCTCTAATTCTTCTGCGCGGCGCTTCGTGTCAAGTGTCACGCCACGGATCGACAGAGCGCCGCAGAATGAGGCCACTGATTAGGCTTGGCCCGTGGTCCTCATTCGTCACTAGTGTGCACATGAGCGGCGTCGCAGCATGGGACACATCGCAAAAATGCTCCTTGACGACGGGCGACGCCTGCTCCTGCGTGTCGCGCTGTCGCACTCTCACGCGCTTCAGCAATCCGCCGCGTCGCGATTCCAACATGCGCTCACGAGGCGCGCGACGGGCGTTTGGGTAAGGTGCTCGCAGCTTTGCGCGGTGCGCGCACCGGGCGCTCGCTGTTTTTGAAAACGCGCGCTTCGACTTCTACGTCTACGCGGATACCGCGCTTGTCTTGACGAACGAACAACTCCGCTCGCACGCGTCCAATCGGCGCGCCTGAACGAACCTGGGCTTCGAGACAGGCGATGCGGATGGCACGCAGGCGCGCATGCGGATCGCTGGCGATGAGGCGAGTGATGTCCGCTGCTCGGTCTTTGGGCACAGCCCCGCCTTGCGAGGCGTAGGGGAGGAGCACACTGGTTGAGCCATAGTAGGTGGCGCCGTCCGGTTCGCTGCGCGTCGCTCCTTCGCTCATCACGTCCGCGGCTTCGAACAATTCACGCAGCCGGTAGTCCGCCGACTGCCAGAGCTCGACCGTCCGGGTGTTCCCGATCGAGAGCGCCCGCGCCTTGGCGGGCCCAGGTCCGTTCAGCTTGCGCGCCACGGCCGGTGCTCCTTGGCGCCACGGGATCCCCGGCCGGCCTGCAAGCTTGCGCTGCGCCTGGGAGGCCGTGCTCGCGCGGTCACGCTGTTCGGAAAGTCCACGTATCGGATCGTATGTCGCCCGCCAACACAAGACGAAGTTCGTCGCTACTTTTGGCAGTTTGTAGCCATAAACGGCGCATCAGGCAGGTCGGCGGCGGAACCCGCCGCGCCGCCGCTTACTTGGCCGGCGCTCAAGGATTGAGGAAAATCTCGGAAAACTCAGCCAATCCTGAGGAATTCAGATGAGCAACAGTATTTCCCAAAGCGCTTACGCCGGCCGCGAGCGACGCCGACACCGCGTGTACGTAACGCGAAACACCGAGTACCACTTCCGCGGCGAGACCTGCGTTGCGGTGCGAGACCGAAAATCAGGGCGATTTTTGCAATCGCACCTGGCGGTTCAGCGCACGCTCTCTGGCGGCGTCAAATATCAAGACAACGGCACCGCCGTTCCGTCCTGCGCGCCGCCTCGCGTCGGCGAAGCGTTGTACTTCGGTGAGGACGGCCGCGAGCTGGTCACCAGTTTGTGCTCGAGCATCGAGCGCCCGGAGCGGCGGTTGGTAGCCGCCTACCCGGGCGGGTGACCCGGCCGCTCGCGCCGGGACATGTTCAACCACTTGCGCGATTTTCGAGGGATTTGCGCGTAATTCCTTGCCGCGAGAGTCGCCCTTTCGCGGCATTGTGCGAAGCACAGTTCGCACTCACGTCGGTCAATACTGCAAAAAACCGCAATTTCATGTAGCTCGGACCGCGCCAAAAGTTCGGCATCATTCTTGGATAGGAAGGCGCGTCCGGTTCCCCGGTCGAAGGGCAGAATTTCCAATCATGGCTCAATCGTCTCCCATC
>JBDTYJ010000270.1:0-8064 GCA_040005755.1 Pseudomonadota bacterium | reverse complement strand
GCTCTGCGCAAGACGAAGCGAGCCGAAAAATGCCTCCGCAGCTAGCGTGAAGCCTGCCGGCCGGGGGTGGCCCGGGAAATCGCGCGACTTTTGCGCAATACTCTAGCAAAAGCGCCCTGCCATCGCCCAAGCTAGCGGTGCTGATGACGACTCCAATTCCCGCTATCCCGGTCACTGGCGGGGTGGTTCGCTCGCCTCGCGGCCCCAGTTACCTGCTCGGCAAGCGCCTGGGCAGCGGCGCTTTCGGGGCCGTCTACGACTGCATCGGCCCGTTCGATCAGTCGTTCGCGCTCAAAGTGTTCTTGCCAGGTAACAAGCCGTACGCGGAAGTGCGGGCAGAGTGGCTGAAAGAGGCGGAGCGTTTATACCGGCTTCGCCACCCGAACATCGTCTACGTGCACGATTACTTCGAAGCAGCCGGCCTATTCTGCTTGGTGTTGGAGCGCTGCGACCACTCGCTCGACGAAATGCTGACGACTCCGTTTACGGATCGCCTGGTGGTGGATCTCGCGCGGCAGCTGTTGTTTGCGGTTCAGTACCTTGCGGACAACGAGTTCGTGCACAACGATCTGCACGCAGGCAACGTGCTGGTTGTTCAAGGTGAGCGCCTCACCGTCAAGCTGAGTGATCTCGGGATCGCACAGGAGTTGTATGGACACGGCGGCGCGCGGCCGGCGCTGGTGCAACACCGGTTGATGTCGCCGGAGGTCGCCGCGGGCGGGTATTCCACCAAGCAGAGTGATTTGTATCAGCTTGGGCTGCTCATCTATCAAATGCACACGGGCGTGTATCCCATCGACACCAGCGCCGGATATGACGCCATTATTCAGCAGATTCGTGACGGGGTACCGCGTGCCAAGGCGGAGGCATTGGGCACGCCGATTGGCGACATCGTGAGCGTGATGCTGCGCCGTCAGGAGCAGTACCGATACACCTCGGCCTTGCAGGTCTGGGAAGATCTGCAAAAGCTGGATGTGTGGTCTCGGGATCGCGCAGAGCGCTCCCAGGACACCCCACCGCTGCCTCCGGTGTCGTCACCCGGGCAACCACCGCCGAGCCAGAACGGATAACCAATGCACGTCACGATGGTAAAAAAGCGCCTCCTCGGCGGGGCGCCCTGCAAGAAGTGCGTGGACGCCGAAGAGCTGCTGAAGGCCCGGGGCCTGTGGTCTCAAATCCACGAGGTGGTGTGGGCTATCGAGGGCGACCCTGAATCTGCCGGGATGAAACTCGCCGCGCAATTCAAGGTGGAATTGGCACCGTTCTTCGTCGTCTCTGCAGAGGGCGCGGAGCCGCGCGTGTATACGAGCACACTGCAGTTCATTAAGCAGGAGCTGAGCGCGGCCGCCGCACTAGCAAGTGTGTCCCCAAGCGGGGCGTTGAGCGCAGAAGATGTCAGCCAGCTTGCGCTCGACTTCGATCAAGCCCCGCCCGAGCGCACCATTAAGTGGCTGCTCGAACGCTACGGTCGGGAGGTCGCCATTGCATTCAGTGGCGCGGAAGATGTCGCGTTGATCGACATCGCCGTGAAAACGGGCTTGCCGTTTAGCGTGTTCACGCTCGACACCGGCCGCCTGCATCCCGAAACGTACCGCTTCATCGAGAAGGTGCGCACGCATTACGGCGTCAGTGTTGAAATGATGTCCCCGCAAGCTGAGCCACTGCAAAGCTTTGTCGAAAAAAAAGGCCTATTCAGCTTTTACAACGACGGCCACGGTGAATGTTGTGGCATCCGCAAGTTGGAGCCGTTGCGGCGCGCGCTGGCGAAGCAACGCGCCTGGATCACCGGCCAGCGCCGGGATCAAAGCCCGACGCGCACGGACGTTGCCGTACTACAATTGGACTCGCATCAGGGCCTTGCCGGCCCGCTCGTGAAGCTCAATCCGCTCGCCGCATGGAGCCTGCAAAAGGTGTGGAGTTACATCCGCGCCAATGACGTGCCGTACAACGAGCTGCACGATCAGGGCTTCATCTCAATCGGCTGTGAGCCTTGCACGCGGGTGCCTCGCCCGGGGGAACATGAGCGGGCGGGGAGATGGTGGTGGGAAGAAGCAACGAAGCGCGAGTGCGGATTGCACGTTTAGAGAAGTGAGGGCTGTCGCGACCGGGTAGGGGCTTCGGTGATCGCCAAGCCTTGCCGAAACCGGAGCTTGCCGGGTGGTACTAGGCTTTCGGAGAAGAGCAGGCCAGAGAAGCGTGCTTGCTCTTGGGCGCGCCGCGACGCCGAAGGCTGTGACGGCCTTTGGCGTGGCGCGCGACCATCAAAAAAAATCAGTCAATTACTTTGGTGCCGTTGCCTTTGATGGGGGCGAGCGTGACGCCGTCTTCGTCGGCGGGGGTACCAGCGGCGTACAGCACTTTCAATTTTTTGAGCGCTTTGAGGGGCGAGGCGTCTTTGACTTGGGTGTGCTGGATGCCGAGCTTTTCGAGTTTGGTGAGCTTGGCGAGCGGGGCGACGTCGGTGATGTGCGTGTCGTCGAGGGTGAGCTCGGTGAGGGTGGTGAGCTGCGCAATCGCCGTAACGTCTGAAATTTGGGTGTGCGCGAGATCCAGGCGGTCTAGCTTTTTGAGTTTCGTGAGAGAGGAGACGTCTTTGACGTTGTTGTGCGCCGCGCTAATCGATTCGAGATCGCCCAACCCGGCGAGCACGGACAGATCGTCGTAGTCGCCGGGCGGGAGGAACACGTCCTTCAGCGCAGTGAGGCGCGAGAACGTGCACACATCCAGCGCAGCGGTGCGGGGCGCCTGCGACAGATTGACCGAACGCACCTTTTTCAAGTCCGCGAAGCTGATTGCACCATCGGGCTTTTGCAGCTTCTTCCGAATCTCGGCTTCGAGCCCCGGCTGATCGAACTCGGCGTTCGGACCCTTCCCGCATTCGGCGAGCGTTTTCTTGGGGGCGGCGGGCGCGGCCGGTGTCGGAGCTGCAGCGGGCGTTGGCGCTGCACTGGGCGGCGGCTGCGGCGGGACCACGGCGGACGCTGCCGTTTTCTCCTCCGGCTTCGGTGGATCATCACAGGCGTTGAGCGCGCACAGCAAACCGAGAGCGACGAAGGCTTGAATGGACTTCATTGGCCAGGCACTCTAGTCCGGCTTTGGGTTCTGGTGGAAGCGCGCGTGGTCTTGCGGTCAACACCCAAAAGACGCACGAGATCCAAGAAATTGTGCAGCGCTGGCGACAGATTTTGGTGACGCCACACGATCAGCAATTGTACCTGGGGCGCACCAACGATGGCGCGAAAGCATAAACCGGGGCGGCGAAAGTTGCGCATCGACGACGGCATGATGGACACCCCGAAGCCGGCCGCTACCATGCTGATGATGTCGAGCTGCGGAGCCTCTTGGACAACCCGCGGCGTGAAGCCAGCGGCCTGGCACAGCCCCATTAATTGATCGAAAAAGGCGGGGCCGCGCGCGCGCGGGAAGAGCACGAACGGCTCTCGCTTGAGCGCACTGAGATGGATGGTGCGTTGCGCGGCGAGCGGGTGATCTGTCGGGAGCACGACCATTAACGCCTCACTTCGCACGAGCTCAGCGCCCAGGGCGGGATCGTCGAGCGTGGAGCGCACGAAGCCGACATCTAGACCACCGGCCTTCAAAGCGTCGATCTGTTCACCCGGTGAGAGCTCGCGCAACGCGAGCTCGACCGCCGGAAAACGCGTGCGGAACGCGCGCAGCAGCTCAGTGAGGCCGCTATAAGCGAGCGAGGAAGGGTAGCCGACGACCAGCCGCCCACTTTCGCCCTCCGCCGCGCTTCGCGCATCGTGGATCGCGGCGTCCAAGACGTCGAACACCTGGCGAACCCGCGTGAGCAGCGCGCTGCCCGCCGGGGTGAGCTCAACACGGCGACGCGAACGCTCGAAGAGCGGAAACCCCAACTCCGCCTCGAGCAGCTGGATCTGCCGGCTGAGCGGAGGTTGCTGAATGTGTAAGCGGTGCGCTGCTTTACCGAAGTGCAGCTCCTCGGCCAGCGCGATGAAGTAGCGTAAATGCCGAAGTTCCATGGCTTTCAAACCAGTGCGGGGGCGCTGTGATACCCACAGGGTATCACAGGATGCGGAACAATCTATTGGACGATAGCGGAGCCCGACCCTAGAGCTAGCTGACCCGTTCCTGCGCACCCCGAGCCGTTCGGATTGCGCGAAAAAGGCCCAGATCTTCCCATGTGGCTCGTTCGTGTCGCGCTCCAGCGCCCGTATACCTTCGTCGTGATGTCGATGCTGATCGTCATCCTCGGGGTGTTCACCATCGTGCGGATGCCCACGGACATCTTCCCGGACATCGATATCCCCGTCATCTCCGTGATTTGGAACTACGGCGGTTTACCGCCGGAGGAGATGGAGAAGCGCATCGTTACCAACTACGAGCGCGTGCTCACGACCACGGTCAATGACATCGAGCACGTCGAGAGCCAAACGCTGAGCGGCATCGCCGTAATCAAGATCTTTTTTCAGCCCGGCGCGAGCATTGATGCGGCCACCGCGCAGGTCACGGCCATTTCGCAAACTGTCGTGCGCCAGATGCCGCCTGGCGCGACGCCCCCGTTCATCATTCGCTACAGCGCGTCGAACGTGCCCATCCTGCAGATCGCCCTGGAGAGCGATTCGCTGAGTGAGCAGCAATTGTTCGACTACGGCGTGAATTTCATTCGCGCGGACATTGCGACGGTGCCGGGGGCGCAGCTCCCCTATCCGTATGGAGGGAAGCAACGCCAAGTGATGGTCGATATCGACCCGCAACGCCTGTACGCCTGGGGGCTTTCACCGCGCGATGTGAACAACGCGCTTGGCGTGCAGAACGTTGTCTTACCGACCGGCACCGCAAAGATGGGCGTCGAAGAGTACCCGGTGATCATCAACTCAAGCCCTGAGGTGATCGCGGAGCTCGGTAATTTGCCGATAAAAACCGTGAACGGCACCACGGTTTACATCAAGGACGTGGCGAACGTGCGCGACGGCTATGCGCCGCAAACGAGCATGGTCCACGTTTCGGGCGGCAAGTCCGTGCTGATGACCATTCTGAAGAATGGTAGCGCAAGCACCTTGGACGTCGTGGGCAGGATCCGGGACATCATGCCCGCGACGTTGGCCAAACTGCCCAAGGAGCTCAAGGCCTCCCTGTTGTTCGACCAGTCCGTTTTCGTGCGAGCAGCCGTCAGCGGCGTGGTCAAAGAAGCCGCGATCGCCGCCGCGCTGACCGCGCTGATGATCCTGCTGTTCCTGGGCAGCTGGCGCAGCACGTTGATCGTCGTCATCTCGATCCCGCTGTCGATCCTGGTATCCATCATCGTGCTACGGGCGATGGGCCACACCTTGAACGTGATGACTTTGGGCGGCATGGCGCTCGCGGTCGGCATTTTGGTCGATGACGCGACCGTCGCGATCGAGAACATTCACCGCAATATGGGGCAGAAAAAGCCCTTCATTCGCGCAATCGTGGATGGCGCGCAGGAGATCTCCGTTCCGGCTTTGGTCTCCACGCTGTGTATTTGTATCGTTTTCGTGCCAGTGGCCTTCATTGCCGGGGCGGCCAAGTCCTTGTTCGTTCCGCTGGCGCTGGCGGTGGTGTTCGCGATGCTCACGTCGTACTTTTTGTCGCGAACCTTGGTGCCCACCTTGGTGCGGTTTCTCTTGGAGAAGGAGGCCAAGGAGCACGAGCATGGCGGCGAGGTCGCTACGCCGGGGTTGGCCAAGCGCTTCTTCAGTGCGTTCGATCGCTCCTTCGTTCGCTTGCGTACTGGCTACGGTGGCTGGCTGGCATGGACGCTGGAACACCGCGCGCTCTTCGCGACCGTGTTCCTAGCGTTCGTCGTCAGCTCGGTGCTGCTACTGCTGCCCCTTTTGGGGCGTGACTTCTTCCCGACTGTAGATGCAGGTTTGATTAAGCTCCACGTGCGCAGCGCGCCCGGTTTGCGGATCGAGGAAACAGAGCGGCGCTTTGCCGCGATCGAGAAGACGATCAAGACCGTCATTCCTAAGCATGAGATCGCGACCATGCTCGACACCATGGGCGTGCCAAACAGCGGCCTGAACTTGTCCCTGAGTGAAGGCGCGCTGATCTCGCCCTCTGACGGGCAGATTTCCATTGCGCTGAAGGAGGATCACCAGCCAACCGCCGATTACGTGCGCGCGATCCGGCGCAAGCTGCATCAGGAATACCCCGACTCGACGATCTTTTTCTTGGCCCCCGATATTTCAACGCAGGTGTTGAACTTCGGCTTGGCCGCGCCGATTGACGTGCAGCTCGTCGGAGCGCCCGGTAAGGAAAACGAGACGCTCGCCGTCGCCAACAAGATCATGGCGCAAATGCGGGGCATTCCGGGCGCCGCCGACGTGCACATGGCTCAAGTGCTGAACAAGCCAGAGCTACGCATCGACGTGGACCGGACTATGGCCTCGCTCTCCGGCATGACGCAGCGGGACGTCGCGAGCGACTTGCTCGTGTCCTTGTCCTCGAGCTCGCAGGTTGCGCCGAGTTATTGGCTCGACAGCAAGCGCGGCGTGCAATACCTGGTCGCCGTTCAAACGCCCCAGTACGCGAACAACAGCGTAGACGCGGTGAACAACACCCCGCTCTCAACCGGGACCAATGACGGCCCACAGTTGCTTTCCAACGTGGCCGCGATCTCGCGCACGGTTGGGCCGGCCAACATCACGCATTACAATGCGGCTCGCACCTTCGACGTGCAGGCCAACGTGGACGGCACGGATCTGGGTTCTGTCGCCGACGCGGTAGCGAAAATCGTGGCTTCCGTGAAACCGGACCTGCCGCGTGGCACGACCGTAAAAATCAAAGGGCAAGTGGAGAGCATGGAGTCTTCCTTTGCCGGGCTTGGCTACGGTCTGATCTTCTCCGTAGTGCTCGTGTACTTATTGATGGTGGTGAACTTCCAGTCTTGGTTGGATCCGCTGGTGATTCTAATGGCGTTGCCGGGGGCCATCGCGGGCATCGTGTGGCTCTTGTTTCTATCTCACACCACGCTCAGCGTGCCGGCGCTCATGGGCTCCATCATGTGCGTGGGTGTGGCCACCGCGAACAGCATTTTGGTGGTGACCTTCGCCAACGATCAGCGAAAGGTCGGGCGCGACGCGAAACACGCCGCGCTGGCGGCGGGCATGACGCGTCTGCGGCCGGTGCTGATGACCGCCATGGCCATGATCATTGGCATGCTGCCCATGTCACTTGGCCTCGGCGAAGGCGGCGAGCAGAATGCGCCGCTCGGGCGCGCCGTTATTGGGGGTTTGTTGCTGGCCACGCTGACTACGCTATTTTTCGTACCGGTCATGTACAGCGCGCTTCGTCGCAAGGCGCCGGTGACCGATCCATTGTTGGAGGAACTGTGACTACGTCTCATGACCCGAAGATTCCCGTCCCGCCGCAGCCCGCGCATCCGGCAACGGATGACTTGGGCTTCGCCCTGCCGGAGCCCGCGAGCATGAGCCGCGGTCGTCTGACGCTGCTTGCGATTGCGGGTGTCGCTGTCGTCGGTGTTTTGTTTTTGTTTGGGTACTTGCCCAAGCACCACGCGCAAAGCGCGCTGCTTGCGGACTCGCACTCCGACAACGCGATCGCGCCGTTCGTGCAGGTGATTACGCCCAAGCTGATGAGCAGCGATCATGCCATTGTGCTGAGCGGCGGCGTGCGGCCATTGGAAGAAACGGTGATCTACCCGCGGGCCAACGGCTACATCGCCAATTGGCTCGTGGACATCGGCGCCAAGGTCAAAGAGGGTCAACTCTTAGCCGAAATCGAGACGCCTGAGTTGGATCAGGAGCTCGATCAAGCGCGCGCCCAACTGGCTCAGGCGCAAGCTGGGGTGACCCAAGCCAACGCCAATATGGAGTTTTCGAAAGCCAACTTAGAGCGTTTCAAGCAGTTGGTGCCGGCCGGCGTCGCGAGCCAGCAAGAGCTCGACAAGACCCAAGCCCAATCGGTCGTGGATTCAGCCGGTGTAAGCGTGGCCAAGGCAGCGGTCGCGGTTCAGGAAGCCAACATTCGCCGTCTGCTGCAATTGAAGGGTTTCTCGCACGTCACCGCGCCTTTTGCTCGGGCGGAGATCTCCGC
>JBDTYJ010000269.1:0-8163 GCA_040005755.1 Pseudomonadota bacterium | reverse complement strand
CGCGGCTCCGGACCGTTGCTGATGAAGACCGATGACGAAGAGATTTGCCAAGTCGCAGCGTAGGTGTGAACGAAAAAGAGCCGGGACCTTTCGGCCCCGACTCTTTCGGACTCACTGCCACGCGTTGCGGATGCTCAACGCGGGGTCGAACTACGGGCAGGTAACCGGAGTTGGCGGGGTCGGCACCACGAACGTGGGAACGCCGTTCGCCGTCGCGGCCATGAGCGTGCCGGCATGCGCAGTGTGTCCAGCGGTCGTAACGGAGTCTGCGACCGTGGTTCCGCTGGTCTCGTTGAATTTCCAGTAGCCGACCAAGCCGGTTTCGTTGCCCACCAGCGTCTTGTCCTTCGTCGCCAGGATCTGCGTTGCGGTGTGAGCCACGTTCCAAACTCGGAACTCGTCGATGTAGTCGGCGAAGTAGGCGTTCTCGCCTGGGTAGCCGCCTATCGTGAACACGGAAGTGCCGGTCTTGAGCACCTTTTGGGTCGCGTTGTCCGACATCTTCGTGGATTTGAGGACGCCGTTCACGTAGGCCATCACCGCCATGCCGTCCCAGGTCATGGCGAAGTGAACCCATTGGCTAGTTGCCGCCATGACCCCGGTGGCCTGGTTGTCGTTATCGAAATAGGCGTTAGTGAACGGATCGATCGTGCCGATTCCGCCGCTGGTGTTGCCGAAGTCGAGGCCGAAGCCATCGGCATTGCGAGCGGAGGGAGACGGACCGTAGAAGAACAGCGTGTTCGTGTTGCCGGTCCAGTCGGAGCTCTTCATGTAAGCCCAGAGCTCGATGGTTCGAGGACTGCTGTCGATCGGCAAATCCGAGCCGAGCATGATCTCCACTCGGGCCTTGGCGGCGTCCGAGGCCGAACCGCTGCCGTTGGCGCTGAGCGACAAAGCGTGGCCCGCGCAGTCGGTGGTGCCGCCGCCGGCGCCCGCCGCGCCCGCCGCGCCCGCCGCTCCGCCAGAACCGCCGGCGCCGCCATGGCCGCCCGCGCTACCGCCACCAGAGCCTGCGCTGCCGGCCGTGCCTGCACCCGCGGCCCCTGCCGCGGCGCCGCCTGCTCCGGCGCTCGGCGCTCCGGCGCTCGGTGCTCCGGCGCTCGGCGCTCCGGCACTGGACATTCCACCCGAGCCGCCCGAGCTGGCGCCGGCGGTTGCTCCAGCGCCAGCCGTTGCTGCGGCGCCGGCAGTGCCTCCGGTCGTGCCGTCGCTCGAGCAGGCGCACGCCGCCAGAGCGCCGCACAGGCCGACGATTCGTACGGATTGCAGTCGAGCGCGGGACGCCGAGCGCGGCATGCGTCGCGCCTCCGGCTGACTATCCACGGTTTCGGCCCCAGACGCTTCGCGCGTCAGTTTTCGGTGATGAATCGCCAACCTTGACTCCACTTGCTGGTGCCTGGCCGCCCGCGGCAAAAACCTGCCGGCGGGAGTCGAGCTCAGGAACAATGAATGCTACGCCAATTGAAAATACGTGGCGAACGCCGTTAGTCAACCGGTTGTATTCAGCGGTTCAATGTTCCAGCGTGAACGGCGCCAGATCAGCGCAGGCTCGCGGCGCCGCGTAGTGCAGCCCCGCGAAGTATACGGGTTGCCTTAGAGCAGCGGCGGGCTCGCGTTGCGCGCGAGGTCTAGGGCTTGCTCGGGGAACCAGGCGCCGGCGGCCGGATCGATCATGCCCCACAGCGGGTCGAAGTGGCTTTGCGCATCCGTGCTGAGCGCCCACGGATTGTACTGCGAGTAGTCCCAGGCACGCGCGCCACCCGCGATGTCACACGAGCCGTCCGATTGCCCCGGGATCTTGATCCACAGGTAAGCGTCGACCAGGGGAATGCTCGTGCTTCCTGGGCGCGGGCCCAGGCCCGCACCGGGCGGATTGCACCAGCTGCCGTTGTGTAGGCCGCTGAGCACCTCTGCCGGTTGGCCGTAGGGAGCGGCCGCGTACTTGGACTCATCCAGCGGCCCCGTGCCATTGCGGCTGGTGTCGATGACGAAGGGTAGGGCTGCGACCGACGTGCCCATTAGCCCTTGAATCTGCGCAGTCACGCTGGCTGCATACTCTGGGCTGTAGTCCAAAGCGAAGCCCGCGCCCGGGTTGTATTGGCTCGCGCACCAACCGAAGTTTCCAAGCCGCCAACCGCCCTCTTCCGGATCGGTGGCGAACGCCGTGCACATGGATACCCAGGTGCCGAATTGAACGGCTTGCTCGGTGGTTTGGTAGTTGGAGGTATTGAGGAAGAAGCCCCGCGCAAGTGACGCGCCGCTCACCGGATCATGGGTTGCCTTGTTGATCCGGTAAGCTGCTTCGCCCACGCCGAGCCATGCGCTATGCGTCCCGTCGTAGTAAACGGAGGCCTTGGGCGCGTGCGCGGCCAGCGCCGCACCAGCATATTGAAGTTGCGCGTAGCGCTGCTCGGGGTTCGCACCTGGCGCGGGAGTCGACGTGCCATCTTCGGCTAGCACCGTGGGTTTGCAGCTCTCGACTGCGTTGTAGATGGTGGTGTTGTACGGAATGATGCCGAGCGAATCCGGTTCCAGGATGACCGTGGCCTCCGCCGTGCCAATGCCTTTTGCGAAGCCGTCGATCCAGGCCTCGTACGCTGCGGTATCCGCGGCACCGCCTGACGAATACTGCGCACAATCTCGATAGGGCACGTTGTAGGCCACCAACACGGGGATACGCCGTTCGAGCGCCGCTTCAGCGATCACTTTCTTGACCGCCTTTTCGACTTGCTTGGGGGTGCCGTCCGTGAACCACACGGCCTGCGGCGTCGTCACCATGGCTGCGATTTGCAGAGCGCCTTTCACATCCCGCTTCTTGAGCAGCGCGGCGACCTGTTTCAGCGCGCCCGGATCGGGCTTCGGTACGAAATAACGGGTCGGGGCGCTAGCGCTTTTCGCGGCGCTCAACGCGTCTGCGACCGTGGTCACGCCGCCTTCGTCCCCTTGCTCTGCAACTGTGCCGGCACAGCCCACGGAAATCAGCGCCGCGCTCACGAACCCCGCTTCAATCAGTCGATTTTTCATGCTGTTCCCTTCCCTCGAAACTCTAAATCTCAGGCAAGCGCACCCGGCGCTCGTCCCTTTTCGAATCGCGTCCTAACATGGGCTTGATTCGGTGACTCGAACTTATCGGTGTTGTCAGATAGTTAATTTGTTCGATAGGTGACGCCTTGATGGCGCGACTCTTAATTGAGTGTTTCGTAGTCGGGGCTACGCGCCGAGGTGGGCGCCTCCACGCCCGCTTGCCAACCTGGCTCTAAGGCATCGGTTTGACGCCAAATCGCCCGACGGCTGCCGTCGCAGGCTCCCCCGAGCTGCCACGGCCGCGTCCTTCCCTGGGCCTACAGCGGCGCTCCTACTCGCACATTAAATAGGAACTGCTTCAACCGTTCGACGTGTGTCCCAACCAGGAGTCGTCAAAGATGGAACGAGTTGCGCGCAGTGTTTTCTCCGAGGAGCTCGAGTCCCTTGATGCTGGCAAAGCTGCCGGCGAGGCTTTGCTGGCGGATTTTGGCGAGACGCGCCCGAAAGTAGCAATCGTCTACGCCACGATGAATCACGATCAGCCAGCGATCCTCGAGGGCCTTCGCCAGGCGTTGGGCAATGAAGTGCTTCTGCTCGGGTGCTCAGTGCAGGGCGTCGTTTCCAATGACGAGCTCACCGAGGATGGTTTGGCGCTCGCCGTGATGGGTTTTGGCGGGGCCGACGTGCTTTGTGCAACTGCGATGGAGCGGGATATTCAGGAGGGCACGCGCGAGAAGGGGCGAAAGCTCGCGCAGGCATTGAAGCGCGACCTCAAGGGCGAGCCCAAGGTCGTTATGCTTTGCTACGACCCGCTGTGCGGAGTGGACGTTGAAGCACTGCTCGAAGGAGTGCGACTCGGAGTGGACTGCCCGCTAGTCGGCGGCGCGGCCGGTCAGCCTTGGGGCCCCCCGATGCAGACGTTTCAATACTGGGATCGCGAGGTCTTTTCGCACGGCGTCGTCGCGCTAGCCCTGGGCGGTTCCTTCGATTGCGAAATCGGCATCTGCCACGGCACTGCGCCGACTGGCATTTCGAGCACCGTAACCAAGGCGGCCGGTAACCAAGTGGTCGAGATTGACGGGCGTCCGGCGGTCGATCTCTGGCGGGAGACGACTGGTTGTGGGGAAGAAGATCTCGTTAATCAAGGTCACATGGCGGCCTGGGCGGTGGGTGTCGAAGTTCAAGGGCCCCCGGGGCAAGTGGAACGAGTCATCCGCGGCGCGTTCGGCTTCGACCCTGCGACGGGGGCGATGATCTTGCAGGCCGCCGTGCCAGAAGGTACGAAAATCATGCTCCACCATCGGACGATCGAAAACGTGCTCAAAGGCACGGAGACCATGGCCGATGGGCTGTGCAGCCGGCTGTCCGGGCGTGAGCCCTGGGCAGTGCTGGGCTTCGAGTGTGCGGCGCGTACGTTCCCGTTTTTGGGCCCGAGCAATACCCGTCAAGAGCACGAGGCGCTGCGTGCTCGCGTTGCGCCGAAGGCGCCCTGGCTCGGCATGATGGCTTGGGGTGAGATCGGCCCGTGCGCTGGCCGGCCCGCTTTCCACAACTACACCTATCCGCTTCTGGTGCTTACGGACGCTCGCTCGTAAGAGTAGCGTGGCTGGTCGGTCTAGGTGGCGTTTTCGAATCCCCCGGTACTCGTGGAAGACGACGACCAGCATCTGAGAGAAAAGGCGAAGCTGCTGCTCCAGCGCGAGCGCGAGCTATTCGAGATTCGCCTCAAGCAAGAGCAAACGGCCGTTTGGCTCAGCATTGGCCAGGCTCTGCCTCCGCTGTTTCAGGGGGGCGGTACTTCAGCGCGGGAGGTCTGGGAGCGGATCCGTAAAATCCTGCTCCCGAAGCTGCGGCTTCAGCGATTGCTGGTCTTCGAGGTGCATGAAGAAGCGTTGCGCGCCGTGGCGCCCGCAGGGCCGGAGCGAGCGCTATCCGCAGGAGTTCGCGCGCTGCTGGCCTCGCAGCCTTCAGGCCGGTGCAATGATCCGGCGACCGAACCCGACGCAGCTGAGCTAGCGGAAACGCTCGGCCTGCACCGTTTCATGTGGAGCACCGTAGCCCAGGCTGGCGGCGCGCCGGTTCTGATCGCGGGCGGCTACGATCCGACGAAAGCTGTGTTTCAAGCGCCATTCGATAGCGGTGATTCTGCGCATTTTGGCAACACCGCGCGGCACGTCGAGTCTTTGCTCGGTAATTTGCTGCTCATCGGCGAGCTCGAGCGTGAGAAGGAGCAGCTGCGGCAAGCCAACTCCACGCTCGAGCATCGCGATCGCGAGCTGCAACAAGCGGCGGCTCGATTGCGGGCGGCCAACGAGACGCTCGAGCAACGCGTGCAGGAGCGCACCCAAGAGTTGGCGCGCACGAACGAAGAGTTGCGGCTCGTGCTCGATAACGTCGATCAAGCGCTGCTGACGGTGGATCTCGACGGCCGCCTCGCGCCAGGTCGTTCGAGCGCTGTGGACCGCTGGTTCGGTCCGTGTGCCGACGGGCCCCGCTTCCACGAGCACGTGAACGCCGATCCGCGCTTCGCGCAGCTCTTCGAGCTCGGGCTCGAAGCACTGCGTGAGGATTTTCTGCCGCGTGCGATCTGCCTCGAGCAGATGCCAAAGCGGTTGATCGTCGGCGAGCGACATTTCGACTGCCGTTACCTGCCCATCGAGCAAGGTGAGCAACTGTTGGCGCTGCTGCTGGTGATCGACGATGTGACCGAGCGCCTCACGCGCGCGCGTGAAGATGCGGCGCAGCGTGAGTTGCTGGCGGCGTTCACCGCGCTGATGCGGGATCGGCATGGCTTCTTGGCATTTTTCCAGGACACCGAGCAGCTACTGCAGGGCCTGGCGGCGCCTGACGCGGACATCGCGACGCAGAAGCGCCTGCTCCACACGCTGAAGGGAAACACGGCCACGTTCGGGCTGCGCGTGATTGCAGAGCTATGCCACGCCGCAGAAGACGAGCTGGCCAACGATCGAGCGATCAAGAGCGAGACGTTCGAGCAACTTCGGTCGCGCTGGGGGGTGGTTGCCCAAACGCTGCGCGCCGTCATGCCGCAGCAACAAAGAACGGTCGAACTGTCTCGCCAGGACCTGTCACACCTTTCTAAGCTAACCGAGCGCGGCGCTTCCGCTGCAGCGCTCATGAGCGAGTTGCAACGCCTCTGGACGGAACCTCTGGAGCGGCCTTTGCAGCGGCTCGCGCAGCACGCCGACTCGCTCGCTGTGCGCTTGAGTAAGGGCCACTTGGACGTGGAGATCGACGCTGACGGAGTGCGCCTCGATCCAGAGCGTTGGGCGCCCTTATGGTCGGCGCTGATTCACATCGTCCGCAACGCGGTTGATCACGGCATCGAGACCCCCGGAGAGCGCCAGCAACGGGGCAAGCCGGAGCGCGGGCGGCTGCGCTTCATCGCCCATCGCGAAGGCCAGGGCTACCGACTCGAAATCGTCGACGACGGTCGTGGGATTGATTGGCAAAGTGTGCAGCGTCTGTGCGAGACACAAGCGCGCCCAGTGCGCTCTCGGCGGGAGCTGGTGCAAGCCTTGCTCTCGCCAGGCTTCTCGACCCGCGGGGAAGTCACCGAGACATCGGGCCGTGGCTGGGGCCTGGCTGCGGTGGACAGCGTGGTCCGGGAGCTCGGGGGAACGCTCGACGTCGACCCCGAGTGGGCCGAGGGCACCCGCTGGACCCTCACTTTCCCCGAAGCCCTGGTCTGAGCCCGCTCGAGCCTTACTGCGGCTGTGCGGAGCCCCGGTACGAATCCCGCTTTTTCTGACCGATTTGGGGAGCGAGGCGCCACTATGCTGCTCAGGGAATCCGCACAGGAGCCGAGCATGAAACGATTGGGTCTCAGAAATTGCGTTGCTGGTTGGTTTGGGCTTTTTGCCGCCGCCTGCGGTGGCTCGGAGCCGGCGCCCACAACCCCCCCACCTTCTCCAGTGGCGCCGGCCGCAGTTGCGACCGCCGCCCCTGCGACCGTAACGCCCGCGCAGACATCGGAAAAAGCCATGCAACCCATCATCAAAACGCCGTACGGCAAGGCCTTTGGCCAAGACGTCGATCTGTACACGCTCACCAACAAAAACGGCTTGGTGATGAAGGTCACCAACTACGGCGCGATCATCACCGAGCTGTGGACGCCTGACCGCAACGGCAAGCTGGAGGACATCGTCGGTGGGTTCTCCAACGTGGATGACTATGTCAAGAAGACGCCTTACTTCGGCGCTATTGTCGGGCGAGTCGCCAACCGCATCAAAGACGCGCAGTTTTCGCTCGAGGGTAAGACGTACAAGGTTGCGGCCAACAACGGGCCCCACAACCTCCACGGCGGCAACAGGGGCTGGGACAAAGTGATCTGGACCGCCACGCCGGGAACGAGCGCTGACGACCCCTCACTGAGCCTCAGCTACGTATCGAAAGACGGCGAGGAGGGCTTTCCCGGCACCGTGACGGTCAATGTCGTTTACACGCTGACGAGCCGAAACGAACTCAAGATTGATATGCAGGCGACGACCGATAAGACGACGCTCGTCAATCCCGCCAATCACACGTATTGGATGCTGCAGGGCATCGGCAACGGCGGCATCAAGGATCAGCAGCTCACGATCTTTGCGCAGAAGTACACGCCCGGGCCGAAGGCGTCGAAGCCTGACGTGGCGCCAGTTCCAGACGGCACCATCAAGGCCGTGGAGGGCACGCCGTTCGACTTTCGCAAGCCCAAGCCCATCGGTAAGGATCTGGCGGCGGTGGGCGGGAGTCCGGTCGGTTACGACAACTTCTGGGTTGTGGACGGCGACGCGAAGGCCTTGCGCCCGGTCGCGGTCGTGAAAGATCCGAGGAGTGGCCGAGTGCTCACGCTGGAGGGCGACCAGATTGGCGTGCAGTTTTACGCTGGGATCTTCTTGGACGGGTCGCTCACCGGCAAAGGCGTGAAGTACAATCAGTACGACGCGCTTTGCCTGGAGACTCATGCGTGGGTCAACGCAATCAATGTCCCCGCCTGGAAAGACGCGGTGATTTTGAAGCCGGGTCAGACCTATCAGCAACACATGCTGCACCGCTTTACGACTGAATGAACCCGTTCGCGTTCGCTTGCCACTAGTTGCTGCCGGGCAACTAGTGGCAAGAAGCGAACGCGCGAACGCG
>JBDTYJ010000268.1:0-8190 GCA_040005755.1 Pseudomonadota bacterium | reverse complement strand
GTTGTCGCTGGAGATGTACAGCGCGCCGTCGATTGGGGAAATCGCGACGCCGACGGGACGCACGGGGGATTCCCCCAATGAGCCTGCGGCCCATGCCCATGCGCCGTCGCGCGCCACGCCGTTAGCGCCGCCGCCAAACACTACTTCGTACGGGTAAGTGGTGGTTTCGGCGGTCGAATAGGGGAGTTTGGATTTGCCGTCGGCGTCGAAGGGCACCCAGATCACCTTGTAGCCGGTGGAGGGCGTACGATCCCATGAGCCGTGCAAGGCCACGAACGCGCCGCCGCGGAAACGAGCGGGGAGCGCGCCGTCAGGGCCGTCGAAGAAAGTGATGCCGAGCGGCGATGAATGCGCCTGCATGAACGTCAGCGCTTGCTCGGCGTGTTCCCCACACCAGCTGTCATCAACGCCGCTGCCGGTGCTGGAGACGAGCGGGTTTTGGCTTGCCCATTCGGCGTGCAATCGGGTGCCGGGCGGCACTAACAGGTGATTGCGCGTGACGCGCGCCGCGGCGAAGCAGAACGGATAACCGTAGGCTTTGTTCTTTTCGAGCGAGACGATCTCTTCACCCGGGTTGTCGGCGTGAATGTCTTCACCTTGATAATGCAGATCATCGATGCCGCTGAGCACGCCTACCATGCGGCCCGCGGCGTTGCGCGTGAAGCCGGTCACGTTGCGCACGCCGGTCACGAAAACTTCGCCATCTTTCCATTGAAAGGGCTGGCCGGGCGTGAACTTGGCGAGCTCGAAGCGCTTCACGACCGCGCGCTCGGTGTCGTATACCGGCGGATTGATTTGTACCGCGTTGTGCTCCGAGCCGGAGTCGACGTAAAGGTAGCCGTCGTACACGTGCACGGGGTGAAACGGGTGGTTACCGCCGCCCGGTTGGCCGACGACAACGTCTTCGCCCGGGCCACCCCGGTCTAGTTCCGACGCGTATTTCCAGCGTTTCACGCCGGCTTTGCTGCCCGCGTATAGGTAGCCAGCGCGCGCGTCGATGTCGCAGTTGTTGCCGTTTTGGTCGCCGGTGTTGGCCCACTCCACGATTTCGTTCGGTTCGAATTGCCCATCGTGATTCGCGTCGCGGTAGCGGCGGATTGCACCGGGAATGGTGACGCCGAATAGATCCCCGTTCGGTGCGAACGTGATTTGACGAAGCTCACCCTGATGCGTCGCGACGACGCTGGCGCACATGCCCGGCGCGATGAACACCTGGCTACTGGGGAGCGCCAAGCCACGACACGGGTCCGGCATCCCGCTGCTTCCAACGTGCGCGCCAGACGCGCCAGACGCGCGCTGCTCAATCGGCGCCGCTCCGGGTGCACCCGGGCCGCGCGCGAAGTGCTCACACGCACTAGCGCTCAGCGCAAGTGCTGCCACTCCCAGCGCGCCTCTGACCACGCGCGAGCGCGGGGCGCTGAGCTCACTCACGCTGGTAAGTACCCACGAGCTCACCCCACGCAAGCACATGACCCGTCATCAATTCCAAGACATCTCGACGCTCGGAGCCAGCCTTCATGTCGAGCGCTACGTCGAGCGCGAACACTTGGAAATGATAGTGATGGACCCCGTGACCGGACGGGGGCGCCGCGGGCGTGAAGCCGACCTCGCCCCGTCCGTTCTGCCCGCTAGGCCAATCGTGTTGCGATTGCGCGTCCACGCCATCAATGTCCGCCGGAATGCCGTACACGAGCCAGTGCAAGAAAGGCTCGAGTGCCGGCGCATCCGGATCCTCGCAAATCACGACCAGCGATCGCGTGTACTCGGGCACATTGGTCCAGTGCAGGGGCGGCGCCGCGCCGACGCCGTCGGCCGTGCAGGAGATGGGTAACGAGGCATCCGCCTCGAAGGCGATGCTGCGCACCTCAACGGTGGGCACCATGCCTTCAGCCAGGTGCTGTGCCGCAAGTTTGCTCGCGCCCGCTCGGACTCCCTGCAGCACGTGCCCTGCAGCCACGCTCACTTCATGCGCAATTCCCATGCTTGGAGCTTTTTGCAGGAAGCGTACCCGGCGCGCCTGGCACTTGACTGAGCGCCAAATCCCTCGCGAACGCGGCGCGTGCGACGGCGCGTTTCGCCGCATGTGGCGTGGCTGCCGCGCGTTACGCGAATTGCTTCTCGTACGCCGCTTCGTCAAAACCGACGAGCGCCACGCCCTTGCCGAGCAGCAGCGGCCGCTTGATCAGCTTGCCATCTGCTGCGAGCGCGTCGATGGCCTCGGCTTCCGTCATGCCTGGCAACCGCTCGCCGAAGCCGCCATCGCGGTAGGACGCCCCGGAAGTGTTGAACAGCTTGCGTAGCGCAACGCCCGCGGTCTTGAGCGCTTCCCGCAGCTCGGCTTTCGAGGGCGGCTTTTTCACGATGTCGATCAACTCGACTTCGACGCCATGCGCGGCGAGCCACTTCAGTGCTTTCTTACACGTGCTGCAGTTGGGGTAGTGATAGACGCGCGCTTTGGGCATTTAGCGTTTTCCTGGCGCGGAATCTGCGCCGTGCGGTCTGAGGCCGGCGTCCGGGGCGCCTCCGTCTGCGCCGTTCAGCAGTTGCTCTAATTGAAGGCGTTGTGGGTCGTCTTTCGGGACAACTTCAGCAAACTTTGCCAGGTGATGTTGAGCCTCGGCGTCGAACCCGGCTTGGTGCGTCAGCACCGCCAGATAGAAGCGCGCTTGCTGGTGCTTGGGGTCGATGCGCAAGGTTTGCAGAAACCCTTCGCGCGCCAGGTAATAATGGCCGAGCCTGTCATCGCAAACGGCGGCGCTGAAGGCGGCTTCGGCGTCGTTGGGATTGGCCTCGAGAACCTTTTTGAAGTGAGCTTCGGCCGCTTCGAATTGCCCGCGCGCTAATAGCGAGCGCCCGAGCAAGCGCTCGGCCTCTGCGCCGCGGCCGAATTTCAAGGCAGCCTCGCCATGCTCCGCGCATACCGTCATCTGGTTGCGGTCGTAGGCCACGCGGGACAGCGCGAGTTCCGCATAGGGGTTGGTCGGATTGGTCTTCAGTGCCAGCTTGGCCGCAGCCTCTGCTTCATCCGACTTTCCTGCTCGCGCGAGCGCTTCTGCTCTTTCACCGAGCAGTAGCTGCGCGCGGGCGCACTTCGTGGGCGAAGCGCCGAGAACGCGCTGCGCGAAGGGCGGCAGGTCCGCGTCCAGAGCGGCGCGCCCGGCGACCTCCGCATAGCGACAGCCGTCAGCAGCGCGTGCGCTACTTCTTACGGTGTTGATGGCGGTTCCCGGTTGCTTGGCTGCCGTCAGCGCTCGTACCAGTGACTCGCATTCAATCGGCTTTTGAGCCGACTTTGCGCGGTGGCACGCGCTGATCGCAAACGCGGTCGCGATTGCGACCGCGCCGCGCCGTAGCACTCTCTTGACCAGTTCCTTCACGGCCCGAGGAGCATACAACGGTTATGCGACGGTGCGGCTCAGCCGCCCAGTTACATCACTTTGCAGCAACGAGCGTAGGCGGTGATGTTCCCGGCGCTGGCCGTGAGGCAATTCCAGTCCCCGTAGCAAGCGCGGCCGATTTGGCAAAGGTTGATTTGGCACAGGGTTGTGGTGCACGGCGGCGGAGGAGGCACGACGTAGCTGGCCGTAAGGGCCACATTCGCGTAACACCCACCGCCGGTCAGTACGGTGCCGGAAGGGCAGGACGCGAAGGCTGCTGTGCCGCCGGTGACGGCCGCGCCGCTCACGGTGTCACAGGTGAAGGCGGTCGTCGGCAGCGTTCCGCAGATTGCCGCGCCCGCCGCGCTGAAGCCCTTCAAGTATTGCCCGTCTGCGCACGCTGCCGGAAAACCAGTCACTCCCGTAAACGGCACACTGGTGGCTACAGCGGCTGACCCGGCAAGGAGCGAGTACGGCACGCTGGTGATCGCCTCACGCGGAGTCATCTCATCGTCGGCGCCGACAGTGACGCCGAGGTAGCGCACGGAGCCGTCGAATACGCCTGCGGGGATAGCGCTGGCCGAGCCAAGCTGGGCGGAGAAGTAGCCGTCGTCGAGGGTGATGTTCTGCTCTTCCGTCCACAGCGCGTCACCACCAGTGGCGGTCGCGTAGACGTTGAACGCGATCTTCACCTTACCCACCACGGCCTCGCCCGTCTTGGGATCGAGGATTCGGCCTTGCTGCGTGAGCGTTGCGGGCACCGCGGGCGGGGGCGCTAGGGCGAATGCCGAACCGCTTACCAAGGACGCCGCGGAAAGCGCCGCCCCAGCAATCCACACCGCAAAGCTCTTGTTGATGGCCATACTTCTGTCTCCCAATCTAGAATGCAGGTTAGTGCGAAAAAAGCTTATTTTTGCGACGCGCCAAGGACGCCGCCGCGTAGTTGATGAGTCGCGGAAGTGAGGATGCGGTTTCCGCCCGGTGCGGCCCCCAGCGAAAATACGCCGGTGAAGTGCGCGCTATGGGCGACCACTCCCCCAGCCACGAGGCCGCCGGCCGCGTGCGGTAAGGCGGTGGAGATGACGACTGGGGGGCTGTCGGGCGAACTACCCGCGGCTCCGCCCTCACCGGCGTCGCCGTTGCTGGCGCCGCTGTCGCCGCCGCCGCTCGGATTGCCGCCCTTGCCGGCGCTGCCGTTCCCGCCGTTGGGTCCATTGTCGCCGGCCGCGCCCGCATCAGCTCCCGGGCTGCCGCTCGTTGTGCGGCTGCTCCCGGAGCCGCCGCACGCGTAGATACAGCCTGCGCCTAGTAACGCGAGGCCAAAAGCGATTCGCATGGGCCCGAGTGAAACGGATCGATATGCCGGTGTCAACCGGGGCGCTGCGAGCGGCGCGCCGTTTTGAAGGCGCGTCCTGTTCCCGATGTGTGGTGGCGCGCGACATGACGCGACATCGCTCCCGCGGCTGCTGCGCGCTGGGACTACGAGTGGCTACTTGCAACTATAGGAATTGGGGAAGCGAGCCACAGCCAGGTCCGGAGCCAGATCCGTGGGCGGAGCCCATTCAGTAGCGGGCGTGCGCGCGAGCACGCCTTTACTGGTTACGCTGAACGAATCGAGGGCCGGCATTCCACCGTCACTGCCGCCCGCTCCGCCATCGCCGCTGGCGGCGGGCGCGTCGGCGAACTCGGCGTTGGCCGGGTTGAATAGGGTGATGACGTGCCCGGTAAACGGTTCATAGACCAGGCTTTGGCCGTCGTGCCCGAGCGGCGCATCGTCACCCAAGCCCGCGCTGGACGCGGCATACAGCGTCCTATCCGCGACGGCGGTGAACAGCGCGGTGTCTTGGCACTCGGCGTAGGCCAAGCCCCCGAGCCAATGCGCGGCATAGGGCGGCGCGCCGGATGAGATCTGCAGCTTGCGCGGATCGAAGAACTTGAGGCTGACGGTCTTGCTTGGGGCGGAAGTAAAGGCGACGTACCCGAGCTGAGTTGACTGTGCCGACGTCAGGCCGGGCTCGCCAATCAACGTGGGCGAAAGATCCACCGCGACGCCGACCGAGGCGTCATCGCTGACCGTGACCGGCAGGAGCTGAACTTTGCCACACGCGCGCAGCAGGTGTTTCCCCGTGCAGGCGTTGCCGATCAGCACAGCCAAGGTTCCACCAGGCGCGGTTTCGTCGCCGAGCACGCCGCGCGTACCGACCATGCCCAAGACCTCCACACCTGCTGGAATGGTGAGCCCGGTGAGCTTGATTTGTTTGACCGCGGTGGGATCCGTGGTGTCGAGCACGGTGAGGGAATCCACTGGCTGACCCGTGACGATGTTGTACGAGAGGTAAGCCAGGCGATCGTTGAGCACCACGAACGAGTGAGGGCGTGGGGGCGGCAAGCCCGGAAGCGCCTTGGCCGATACCGCTTTCCACGTAGAGTCGGCGTCGTTGAAGCGGTACACATTCAACGCGGCCACGCTGGTTGGATCGGCGGGGTACGCGCCTGCGGTAAATTCATACCAGACGTCTTTGCCCGTTGCGCCGTCGTAGGCGATGCCAGCCACTGCCGCGCCGCCGCTGATCTTTTGACGCGCTAGCTCCTGACCCGTCGTTGGGTCGATCAGCGACACGACGCTGCCGTCCAACTTCGTTGGGTCGGTTCCGGCTACGGCGAGTAAGCCGCGGATCGGTGCCGAGCCAGCAGAGCCGCCGCCGGAGCCGCCAGTGTCCGTGCCGCCACTCGGGATCGCGCCGCCTTCACCGCCCATTTGCTCCGTGCCGCCCGTCGCTTCTCCGGCGCTGTTTTCGCCACCCGAGCTCGAGCCGCCTTTGCCGCCGTCGCTCGATTTCGCGGGCACCACATCGTCGTATTTGTTGATCACGGAGCAGGCAAAGACCGAGCTCGCGCTCAGCACCAGGCAGATAAGCAGCGGTCGCGTTTGGCTCATGGGCACCTTAATCATCAGAAGCGCCCCGAAAGGCTCAGCGCGGCCAAATTAGGACCGACGACGGGAGTTAACGACACGCGCGCACTCTGTTGCGCCGGCACTTCAGGCCGCGAGATGAACAGGTACGTGGTTACGGCCGCCGCAACCACCGCGCCGCCGACACAAATGTCCGTGACGAGGTTCAGCGTTTGACCGCTGCTCTTCAAGCTATCGGCGTTGGCGGGATCCGAACCGTTATTGGCCTTGTTGTAGTCGCTGTGCTTCGACAGCGCGAGCACGCCGGTGACCGCAGCGCCGACCGCGAACGCGCCGGTGACCGCCGCGCCAATGTAAACGCCAGTCGGCGTTGGGCGAGTGGCGGGCTCGGTGCCCGGCGGCGTTTGCGCGGCAACCGCGGGCGCGGCTGCTGCAGGTGGCCCCTCGGCGACCGCCTGGGTTGGCGGGGGAGCACCGGGGTCGACAGTCCCTGGAGCGCTCTTGACGACGAGCGTCACGCTGTTCTTGCCGCCCTCGGCGATGGTAACCGTGAGCGGGTCGCTCTTTAAGTTGGCGCCGACTGCGACAAACGTGTGCGTTCCAGGATCCACCGGCAGCGGCAGCCCAATCAGGGCGGCCGGCACCTTCTCCCCGTCATTCGTGACTGTAACCGCGCCCTTTTCGCCGTCTAGTTTGATGGTGATGGAAGCTAAGCGCGCCTCCACTGCGCCGACTTCTTGCTGCGCCGAGGCTTGCGCTTGGCGGAACGCATCGGGTGACTCGGAGCCGTACTTTTCGCGCACGATGCGGTTGTAATTCTCGCGCGCCTTGACGAGCTTGCCGAGCTTTTGCTGGGCGCGCGCGAGGTACAGCAAGTGGACGGGAGAGTGAACCAAGGATTCGGCGCGAGCGAACAGATCCGCGGCGTCCGCCCAGCGCTTTTCGTTGATCGCTTTTACGCCTTCGGTTGCTGCAACGCGCGCCCCCGCCCGATCGTCGTCCGTTTGAGCCCGAGCGGACGGCTCGATCGCGAGCATGCTCAACGAAGCCGCCAGAATTGCTGCAATACCGCGCGCCGTGCTGCGGCGCTCCCATGCGTAGGCCATCGGTCGGCAAACTAACATGAGTCGCCCTCGCCCGTCACGGCGCCGGCGCGTCCGACGAACCGGCTTTATTTCCGCCGACTGAGCGCAACGTAGCGCATGGCTAGGGCGCAAAAAGGGCTCCGAGCGCAGCACGCGCGGAGCCCTAACGACCGCCTAAGCGCTCAGCGGATGTGACCGCCGTTGAAGCGCAGACCGTGGCGGTCGAAGCTCTCGTTGTTCTTGTGCATGATCAATTGATACGTGAACGCCGAGCCTTGCTCGCCGATCAACGCAGACCAGTGCAGAAAGAACTTCCACAGCCGGTACCAGCGCTGGCCGTACGCGGCGATGATCGCCTTCTCGTTGGAGATCCAGTTGTCGCGCCAGGCGCGCAGCGTGATCACGTAGTGCGGGCTCATGTTCTCGACGTCGGTTACCTCGAAGCCGCCATCTTCTGCCGCGCGGATCATGCCGGACAGAGTGAGGCTCGCGTCGGCACCCGGGAAAATGTAGCGCGCCATGAACAGCGCCCAGATCAGATCTTCCGGACGCAGGCTCATGGCAGTGAGCGGATTTTGTGGGGCGTACAGCCCGCGAATACCCGTCCACTGCAGCACGAACAGCCCGTCGTCCTTCAGCAGCTCGTGCACCTTCTTGTAGTAGCTGACGATGTTCTTGACACCGACGTGCTCACACATCTCCAGGCTGACGATCTTGTCGAACTGGCCTGTGACGTTGCGGTAGTCGCAAACCTCGACCTTGGCGCGGTCGCCGACGCCGTAGGCGTTGATGCGATCCGTACCGAAGTTCACCT
>JBDTYJ010000267.1:0-8205 GCA_040005755.1 Pseudomonadota bacterium | reverse complement strand
ATGGCCATGAGGCCCTGGGTGGCGCTGGTCGAGGCCTGCGCGATGTCCTTACCGACCTGCAACCAGCGCTGAACCTCAGCATCAGTCAGGTCACGACGGAAGGCGCGCTTACCGGCAGCTTTCAGGAAGGTGGTAACGCAAGCGTCACTTAGGTCAGCTTTGGGCTGGCAACCGACGAACTTCTGCCAGCGCGTAGCGTCAGCAAAAAGGTCGGTGGCTACGGCCCGGCCAGCAGTCTCGTACTGCTCGACCGCCGAAGCGTTGATGGTCACCTCCGCTCCGCCGACAGCGGTGAAGCCTGAAATGAACGTATCCGGCGGGAGGGTCAGCGCGGTGGTTACCGGCGCGCCCAGCACATCGGCCAGCGAGTTCTTGTACTCGGCCTGAGTGAGGACTCGCAGTTTCGGCCCTCCGTTCGTCGTGTCGACGGCGCCGCCGGTGCTGCTGTTAGCACCCCCACCGGGGATCGAACTAGCACCGCCCCCGGCGGTGCTCGGCCCAGCTCCGCCGGACGCCCCCGTTCCAGGCATGTTGCCCCCCATGACGCCGCCTGTACAGGCGAGCGAGGCGAGCGAGCACAGGGCAACAAGGCCCAGTGCTGTAAATCTGTGATGCCGTCGGAAAAAGCCGGGAACGACGTTCATTTCATTTGATAAGTGCGGCCGCGCGCTAAAAACTGTCATTAAATCGACTGGCTCCTCAGAAGGCACACGATTCGCGAGCGCGAGCTAGGTAGGCGGATGTGGGGTTTACGGTTTCGATGCGCTTCAGCTCGGCCGCGGCTTCCCGCGTTCGCCCCAGCGCGCACAGAGTGCGGACACGCGTGGCGGCCCGTTCTTCGCTGAGCGCCCCGCGTGGGAAACGTTGCGCATGTTCCGTGAGCGCCGCAAGGGCCTCTTGTGGGCGCCCTCTGGAAAGGGCCGCTTGTGCCTTCGACAAGAGCGCGACTTCTTGCCGAATTTCGTTGCCTGGCTTGGACGTTTCGACGACAGGAACGCTCCGTTCCGGGGACACCGGGGCGCTTGGCTCGCTCGGCGCTTCGAGCGCGCCCGGCTCTGCCATCGGCGCAGTCGGCTCTGCGGCCCTGGGCACCACCGCCGGCTGTGCCTGGTGCACGGGTTGCGCAACTTGCACGGGCTCCGTTCGTTGCGTGCTCACGTGCAGCCAATAGGCTCCGGCGGCCACCACAGGCAGTGCCACGGCCACCAGGCGAGCAACATGCGCTACCCCGAAAATGCCGCTCAGCGAGCGCTGGGCACCCGCGCCGATAGCGACTCCTAGCGAGATCGTGGCCGTACCGGTTAACGCAGCCAGCAGCCGTGAGCGATCGGCCTCTGTCGGGGCAAATGCTTCCCGACCCGCGTTCACGAGCTGGTTCGCTTCGGAACTCATCCCGTTCATGGCGCCCTCCTGCGTTCGAGCGACTTTCGTTGGCGTTGAGCAGCTGCGTCAAATTCTTCGCGTGCTGCGCGAAGGCGCGAGTAAACGGTATTCATCGGCACTCCGATCGTCTCGGCAATCTCACGACCGCTCATTTCTAAAATCTCCGACAGCACGAACACCTCTCGCTTGCGCTCTTCCATGCCGTCGAGGAGCGTGGACAGCACACGAACCTCGTTGTTGTGCTCCGCCGCAGCGAGGGGCGAGCGATCGGGTGACGTGAGCGATTCGATATCCTCTGCGGCTCGCGAATTGCGCGCGCGTAGCCGCCGCCGCTGCGAGCTCACGACGCGCCGCGTGATGCTGTAAATCCAGCCGCGCGCCGCCGCCTCCTCCTTCAGATCGGAATGCCTGCGCTGAACGACGAGGAAAACGTCCTGCACCACGTCGTCGATTTCGTCCGATTTGCATCCAAATGCTCGTGCACACTTCCAAACGAAATCGAAGTAGCGTGTGCAAAGCTCCTGGAATGAGGGGACGGGAAGAGGTGGCTCACCGGCTTGACTGGTTGCGGCAGGATGAGCCGCTTCTGCCGGCGATGTGGCCATGAACTCTTGGAGATGCTCCGGCGTCGCGTTTTTTGTCAAAAAATCCACTCGCATCCCAAATTAAGCTCGGGAGCGGCAATGGCGGGCGCATGGACGAGCCCCAACTGTTCGATCGTGAAGCGCGGCCGCTGGGGCGAGACCACCACGTTGGCTTCACCAAAAAACCGCAGGTGGGAGAAACTCGGCATGGGCGCTGATAAGAATAGCCCGGCGGTTCCGGAAACCCACACCGCGGTCCTGGATTTCGCAGAAACGAGTTCCGATCCGGCGCCTTCGCCGACGAGGCGCTGCGCTCCGGCGCCGATACATGGGCCGAGCTCAAACCCGTGCTCGGCTTGGAGGAGGCAGCCTTCAGCTCGGGCCGTTTGCAGAGTGAAGCGAGTGGCGAAGCCCGAAACTCGGTCTGTTTGTGGCTGCCACAGTTGGGCGCCGACCGTCGTGCGCAGCGCTTTCCAGCGGATTCCGAGCGCTGCCCCGAGACCGAAACCCGTGCCAGGCAGCGCGCCCCAACCGACCGCGCCGATCGGGGCATCGATCACGAAGTGGAGCGTACCGGGCGGAGCTTCCGCCGCAGGCTTTACCGCGGGCGGAGTGGCTGCGGGTGCCTCCTTCTCGTGCGCTGCTGCGTCTTCGGGCGCATCCGAGGCTCCAGCGGGCGAGCCGCTCGGGTGTCCGTCTGCCGAAGCGCTGGCAGCGGAGTCGCTACCGGTGGTGGACGCCGAAGTTTCTGCGGTCGAGCGAGCTAGCAGTGCGATCGCAATGGCCGCAGCGCCGGCCAGCGCGTCGCAAGTGCGCGCTTCGATAACCCGGGAGCTCGGCGTGCTCCCGACCCCCATACTGAGCAGCAAACGAAAACCACTGTCCACGCGCTCAACCTGGCCAGACGCGCGAACGTCCGCGACGCTGCTGGCACCCGTCCCTCCGCCCAGTAGGGCGTCCACCCGAGCCTGCACGTTTTCGGCCGTCGGACAGCCGGGCGGGGCGCTCCACGACAGCGCAAAGCGCGCGCTCGGCTGGGCAGCGACGGCCGACGCCCACCCGACAACCAACAGGCCGGCCAAGCTGCCGCTGGCCTTCATGACTGTTCCCGCCTGCGCGCCATCTCTTCTGGTCCTCTACCCCATTTGACGCGCGGCCGGGTAGAGCGCAGATCATCAGGCGTTGCGCACTCGGGCGGCCATCGGGATCTTGTTATTCGTCACGGGCGCATGCGCCTCGCATGACGAGTCGCTGGGCTGCGCGGAGCTGGTCGTGAGTTGTCCGGGGGACGCGACCGATCAGCAATGGTGGTCGGCTAAGGCGCCCACCTCCAGCCACCTGCTCCAGATCCAGGGCGGTCAGTGTGGCTCTTGGTTGGCGTTCATCAAAGACGGCGCGTACGCCAAGTACGACAACGTTGACCTCGGTGCGCGCGAAGGTCAGATGCGGCTGCGCGTGGTCGTATCGGGTGACGACATGGTTACCACCGGGGGCACGCTCAGCTTATTCGCTGACGCAGAGACGACCGCCGCAGTCAGCTGTACGATCCCGACCACGGGCGGCTGGTTCAATTGGCTCGTGGTCGATTGCGGCCCGCTCGCGCTCGGAGGGTTGCATTCGCTGACATTCAAGTTCAGCGGCACGCAGCAGTACGTATTCAACTTTGCGGCGTTCGGCGTCGTGCGTTCTGGGTCGCCCGACTGCACGGTCACTGGGCCCAAGCACTACGACTGAGCGGAAACCGACAAGCGCTCGTTGCCGCTAGCTTTGAAGGGACGCAGCGAGCGTTTCGGAAAGCCTAGAGCGAGCTTTTAGCTGCGTTGCGCGACAACGCCTTCGACCTGCACGGTGCGACCGTGCGGCTTGGCGTGACTCGGAACCACGTGACGCCATTGCCATTCGGCAGTGAATACAGTGCGGGCTTGCTGGCGCGGGATCAAGGCGCTCAGGTTCGGTGCGCCGATGAGCGGCAAGCGCACCGCTGCCAGGAGCAGGGCGCCGCGCGGATCGAGCGTCGTGTATTGATCGCTAATGTCGCTACTCAGTGCGATGCACGGCGCGGCCGCCAATAGCGCGCGAACGTGATCCTGTTGTACGCGGTGCGTGAATTGACCGAGCGCGACCTGGAACTCATGGGCTTGTGTACGTTGGCTCGCCGGAAAGCGCAGCGCGAAGCGCTCCACCAGGTATTGCGTGAGCGGGGTAGCGAGCTGCGACAGCACCATCGACGAACATGCAAAATCGAGCGAGCCCTGCGCCGCCTGCTCTGGCACGAGTCGCGGCGGCGCGTCCACGCGATAGTCGTGGAGAACCCGGAGCAGCGCCGCGTAAACCTCGTCTTCACTCGGCAGTGTTAAAGCAGCGCGAGCCTGTTCCAGAAACGTATCGTTGATGCCCGTGACGTCCGCCTGCACGAGCGAGATCCGCCCTTGGAGCTGTGCGTCCAGACCGACTTGCTTCACGCTCTCTGCCAGCGCCGCGGCGTCGATGTCGACCAGCACCAGGTGCTCGAAGCGCTCCGCCAACTTGCGCAGCGGAATGTCATACAGCTTGCCAGCGCCGATCACGACCGCGCGCGGCCCGACCGCGGTCTCCGCGCCACGCAACAAGAGCTCCTTGTTGCTCGCAGCGTGCTCCCGCCAAGCGGCCGCGTTCGCATCCCGGATGCGCGAAATACCGGCCGACGTGGACGCGTAGCCTAGCTCGCTGAAAGTGCCGTCGTTTACCGTTTGGTGGGTGGGCCATGCCGGAACGGTGGCTGCGCGAAACTCGTCAAGCGCTTGCAGCACGTCACCAAAGTTCAGCAGCGCCGGAAGGTCGGGCAAGTTCAGGCGCGGTAGCGCGTGAGCGAAAGCGCGCAGCGCCTGGTAGTGCCCGAAGCTCCACGGTTCGTTGCGCGCGAAGACGCGATCCAAAGCGGCCAACTCTTCTTCGCTGAGCTGCCCGCGGACGGACATACCCTGCTCCGCGGCCCACGTCAGCACCCGACGGAACGGAGGAAGCGACGGCAACGCCATGGCCGTCGACTATAATGCAAGGTACGCGAAAGCCGAGCGGCGATTGCGCGCTCGGCTTTCGCGGCACAGGGTCACCTGGGCCGGGGCGACCCAAAGGGGTGGCCGAGCGTGGGTAAGGAAGCGCCGGGGGCGATCGGTTCGGCGACCTCAGCCGGCAATGTCACGAGTTGAATCGGCACGACTCCGGCCCACACGGGCAAACTCAAATCACTCTCGTCGTCCAGCGGGCCGCCGCTACGGATTTTCGCGGATGCCTCGGCGATCGGCAGCGCGAGCAGCAGCGTTGCCTTGAGCTCGCTCTCGTTCGGGCCGCGCACGTGTTGGCTGCGCCCGGGTGAAAAGCGGTCCACCAGCGCCGAAAACACCCGCAGCTTTTCTTGCCTGTCCGCGACCACGCGCGCCGCAGCCAAAATAACCACGGAGCGATAGTTCATGGAGTGGTGAAAAGCCGAGCGTGCCAGCACCAGGCCGTCGACCAACGTGACGGTGACGCACAATGGTGCACCGGCGCCACCGTGCTCGAGCATGCGGCTGGCAGCGGAGCCGTGAATAAACAGTTCGTTGCCCACGCGCAGGTGAATGGTGGGAATGACGAAAGGTTGATCGGCGCTGACCAGGCCCACGTGGCAGATCAATGCCTCGTCCAAGATGGCGTTGATTTGCTCGCTGTCATAGCTACCGCGCGCGGGAATGCGCCGCACGCGCGTGCGCTCACTGGGGGCTAGGGTCTTGCTCATTGGGGATCTCGATCGCAAACGCCGTCACTGCATCACGTAGGCCGTACCGTTATAGCGATAGCTGCGCTTGGAGGCATCACCCCAGGGCAACAGCAACGGCTCGAGACCACCGGCCGCGCTGCTGTCCACCGGAAAAGGGTAGCTTTGCTCGGTCCAACCGAGCGCGCGCGAGGGGCGCAGCTCGATATCTAGACCGCGCTTTCCGGGCTCGAAGGCAATCGCGCCCAGGATCGCCTTGTCGCCAACGGCGCGACTGGTTTCGGCGGCGAATACCCGCACGATGGCGTCGTCTTTGACGCTGTACACCATGAGCGCGCGACGCTCGACGACATCACCCCCGAGCGCCCTGCTCGCTTTGGCGTGCAGCACGGCGCGCACGATGATTTCGGCTTTGCCGTCACCCGTCAAATCGCGCGCGGTGACGTCGACGATGTCCTTCGGGTCCGCGGCTCCGACGGTAATGAAGGCATAGCTCAGCCCTTGCCGAAAGCCCTTGCCGAACACGATCAAATCTTTGCCGTGCACCAGCACCCGCTCGGGGCCGCGATCCCCAGCCACATCAGTCACGAAATCAAAGCTAGGCTTACCGGTCGCGCCACGGTCCTTGCGGTACAGCGCGTACACCCGATCCAAGAGCTCATCCGAGCTGGGCGCGCGCGGCGCGGGCGGCGCGGGCGGCGCATCCGACCGTGGCCGTGATTTGTGGCTTTTTTTGGCTTGTACAGCCCTGCTTGGGCCAGCGGCGTCTTTTGGCGTTGCGGCGGTTTCGCCGGCTTGTTCGAAGCCTTTACCGGTCCACCTGAAGGTGCGACTGCCCACGCTTTCCCAAGGCAAGAGCGCAGCGCCCATGTCGCTCGGCGTAACCTCCGAGTAAGTCGCGGGGTCGAACCCTTCTGACTCGCCTTGCGAGACCTCAATGGTGCCGTCTTTGAACGACACGCGGTTCGCGATCTTGCCGTCCGCGGTCTTGATGCCCACTTCTTGCGCGAAGGCCTGATAGGGCGTGTCGTTCGTGCCCACTTTGGTTACGGTGAGTAGCTCGCGATACTTGTCTGGCGCGCCAATGCGCTTCTGGATCACGATCTCATCGTGGCCGTCGGCGTCGAAATCCACGAGCTCGAGGCGCGTAACCATGCTCGCATCTTTGACGCCCAGATCAGCGAAATAGAACTCTTTGCCGCCGCGATAATGCGGCCCCACGATGGCCAAGCTGTCCCCAAACACGGCCACGCGCTCCACCATGGCATCGCCCGAGACATTACCGTACGCCTCGCGCGCCGCGTTGGTGAGCCCCTTAGGACGCAACAACTGGCTCTCCAAGCCCTCTTCGCCTTCCAACAGCAGCGGCGGGAGAGCGCGGCCGCTGCGCCCGGCTGCGCTGCCGATGACGCCCGCGATCGAACCGCCATCCGCATCGGTGTAGGTTACGGCGGCGCGCAGGCCGACGCGCACCTTGGCTGCATCCGGAAAGGCGGACCAGGGGATCTGCGCTTCCACGTTCAGGCCCCCTTGGCGCGGGGCCTCCACGATCTTGGCGCCGCTCACCGGGGCTCCTTTGAGCTTCACCACGCCCGCAACTTTGCCCGGGCTCCCTGGATACAGGTCGAGCTCGTAGGTATTGAATTCCCGACCATGCGGGAACGCTAGAAACAGCGTGGCGTGGTCCTCCTTCGGGCCCGCGGCGGAGGTGCGTTCGATGTGCTTGTCGAAGAGCTTGAGCACGACGTACAGGCTGGCTTCGTCGTAACCAATGGTCACCGCGGCGTGCAAGCCGCCGCTAGCGCTCCCCGAAAGGGTATCGCCAAGCTCGGTCATCTTGTTCGGCCACTCGCGCAAGTCGCCGTCGACCCGCACCTTCTCCCCCTCCATCGGCTCGGCGGTGATCACGCGGCCGGCGGCGAAGGCGGGCTGCGCCGCAAAGAACAATGCCAGCGACATCGAAAGCCCCGCCGTGAGCGCATGCAATTTCCGCATTTCGACCGCTGATCTAGCAGAAATTGACGCGAGCGAGAATCACTGGACGACCAGCGCGGAGCAACGACGCCGCCGCACGGCCCAGCGGCCATGAGCGATACGAAGCCCCGCTCCGGGAAGGCTACTTTTTCAGGCGCAGTTGCTGTTGCTCTTCGGCATCCAAGTCCGCGAGCGCGCGTGCCAGCTCATCCTGCTCAGCCGCATCCAACGGGGCAGCCTGCGGTTCCACGCGCACGGGGGCGGCTTTCACGGGCTCCGGCTCGGGCGGCAAGAGGCCCATCTTGCGCTTGAGCGCGGTCAGGTCTTCATCCGCACCCTTGGTGACTTCCAGCTCACGGAACTTGTGCGCGAGAGTGTCTCCCGAAGCTTCTTCATTCAGCTCAGCGTGCGCCTCGGCTTCGGCTTCCATTTGCTCGATGCGACCCGCCATGCGATCGAAGGTCTCGAACGCGCTAGCGTTCTTGAGCCCGGTCATCGTTTCTTGGATGGCCTTCTGGGCTTCCGCGCGCT
>JBDTYJ010000266.1:0-8300 GCA_040005755.1 Pseudomonadota bacterium | reverse complement strand
CACACGAGAGAAGTGGCCTACTTCGAACGACGGGCCGCTAGTTCACCGGCCAACGCTGCCACGACCGTCCACTCGCCGGCAGCGCTAGCCCGGTCGAGTGCTTGGGCGAGCGCGATGTCGATCGGATCTGCGTTCAAGATCTTGCGATCACCCCCCTCGGTATCAGCACTTAGACGCTCGGAGCCTGAGGTTTCGGAGCGATCACCGAGAGGGAATATGCCATTTCCTTCGGTGAATTCGCTGCTCTGACTGATTCGAGTCCCGTCCGCCCCGCTAAAACTCGAACGATTCCCGCTGGAGCAGCCAGCGGTTTGATAGTTCGAACTAGGGAAAAGCAGTACTCCGCCGGACAGGGCGGAGGCAACGGTCGAGCATGCCCGCCGGGCGCTCGCATGCAGCGCCTTTCGTTGGCACCGCATGCTCCGGCGTTCGCGTCGTCTGACGCGCCTAGCGCGCTGCCCCACCCGCGCCGGCGGTTGCCCTGCCGGCCCCGCCGCCGCTCGGGTTCCCAGCGCTCGCGCCGCCCTGCGCAACAATCCAATTGAAGACGCACGCCGCGTCGGCGTCGCTGAGCGGCGCGCGCGCGAGTGGCATCTGGGAGCCGCATGGCGGGTTCGGCAAAAGTTTTTGGTACATGAGGCTGCCGTTCGGGTTGGCGGGGTCGGCGAGCTTCACGGGGCACCCTTTGGCGATCACGCCCACGATGCGGGAGGCAACGCCTGGTGATTCGAGGTCGAGGCCTTGTTGGGGAGCCATGGCGCTATGACAACCGGTGCCTCCGCAGCTGGGGATGAAGATTCGCCTGACGACATCCCCGCACGCGTCGGTTCCGGCGTCGACGTCGCCATCCCAATCACCCGCATCCACTAGAAACCGCTCCTTGTCGGAGAGCCTTCCGGGGCAGCCGGCCAGCAACAAGAGTGCGGCGCCGAGCGTGAGCGTGCGCAACGCGAAAGCACGGTCAGTGCGCATAGCGAACTCCTAGGCCGAATTGCAGCTGCTGATCGAGCGCGCCGCCGGCAACGTAGCTATCCCCCACGTTCGGTTTGAAGCTCGCGAAGTAGCGCGTATAGCGGCCGGTCAAAAGCGCTTCGAAGCCGGGCAGCAGGCCCAGCGCGGCGCCTAGATCACCATCCACCCCCGCCACGTGACTGCCGCGGAATTGGCCGTAAATTGCGCCGGGTGAGGTCACTGCGAGGTACGCGCCGCCGAGCAGAAGCGAAAAGCGCCCGGCTACGAGCAGCTTCCCATCCAACCCGAGCCGCACCGAAACCGTACGCGCTGCGGGCAGCACCGCAGCAACTTGGCTCGCCGTGCTCATGTTGAAGTAGCTCGCGTCCGCGCCAGCCAATACATCCAGCTCCAGGGCGTGCGGCCCGGGGAACAGCAGGCGCGCCACCAGCTCACCGCCGAAGCGCGTCCAGTTGGTCGCGATTTTCGCGCCATCAGGGGTCTTCGATCCCAAGCCGAAAGCATGGCTCAAACGCCCACGAAATCCCACGTCGCGGAGCACCGGCACGTTCGTGCTCGCGAGCGGGTACGCCTCGAGCCCGAAGCTCGCCATCGGCGCGATTGAGAGCTGATACGGCGCGAGCACGCGGCCCAGCGGATCGCTGTACGTGAAGTGACGGCTGGCGACGTCCATGCTCACGAGCACTCCGACCTCCGTACGCCCCGCGGCAAGGCGCAGACGCTCGCGCCGCCCCGTCGCGTCGTCGCCTACGGCGGCAGGTGGTTCGTCGCCGGATGGCGGCACGGTCTTTCCCGCGGGCTTGGGTTCTGCTTGCGGTGGCGGCGGGATTGGCGCCTCTTCGGTTGGTTTGGGATCCGCGTTGGCGGCTGGGGTTTCCTCGAAATTTCTTGTTTCCTCAGGAGCCGGCGAGCCCGCGGGCGCGGGTGCCGGTGCTGCTGCCTTGGGCTTGTGACGCTTGGCGGGGGCGGCACTCGATGCGGACGCATACGTAAGGAGCGCGGCAGCCAGCACTAGGCCGGGCGCTCGAAGGCCGGGCGCTCTCATTCGCCCATCAAGCGAGCACGCTGTGCAGCGCGACGCCCGAAGTGATTTGATCGTTCACTTGCGCGTCCGTGAGACCGAGCCCCACGCCCAAGGTCTTGCCGACCGATGCCAAGCTGTCCGCGGCGGCAAGATCTCCGCCGTCTTTGGCGAGGCCGGTCGCCAAATCAATATCTGCAGCGTGGCCGCCGGGAACGACACCGCCCACGACGCCGCCCTTGAAGCCTTTGCCAATCATCAACGACACCGAGTGTGAAGCGTTGTGTCCACGGCCATTGAGTGTGTCGAACTGACGACCGAACACGTTCAGCGTCGCGAAGGTGACCTTGTCTTGCAAGCCGTAGCTGGCGAGCTTGGCCATCAGGGTCTTGATGCTGTTCACCGAGGCGGTGGTCTGCGTTGCCTCATTCTGAAAGTTGTTATCCGTGTGATTGTCACCGGAAAACGGCAGGTGAATCGTAATCACCGGCGACACGTTCATCTTGATCAGAAGCGCCGCCGCGAGGACCTGATTGTTGGCGTCGTCGCCCGAAATCGTCGCCAAATCACTGGCAACCTGCGAAATCATCGTCCGCAGGTCGGTCTGCGAAAGTGCCATGTTGTCGAGGTAAGCGCGCTCCGCGCTGGTCGCCGCGCGGTTTTGCTTCAACTGAGTGTTCAGCTTGTTGAGCGTGTCGTCGCGCAACGTTTGCAATTGAGCGGCAATGCCCGTCGGGCCGGAAAGCACTGCCTTGAGCCCGGTGGGCGACAGCTTGGGCAGGTACTGACCCTCGAACGACAATTGCTCGCCGCCAATGGTGACCGGCTGAACCTGCACGGTGTTGATGCATGCCCTCAAATTCTTCGCCAGGTATGAAGGCAACCATTGCCCGCGCCGCAACGCCCCGAAAATCTCCAATACACGCCCGAGCTCACCGTGATTCGCCGTGCCGGTAGAGTGGTGAAAAAACACGGTTCGGTCCAGGACACCCTGAGGCAACGTGGACCACGGCTTGGCTGCCGTATACTTTTGGCCCCGGATCGTGACCGGTGTCGCGGTCATGGACATGTCCATCGGGTCCGAGTGATTGACCGTACCGGCAGCGAAGGAGGACGGCAGATCATACGTGCCCGGCACGTTGCAATTCAACGCGTCACCGTTCGCGGACATCGATAAAATGAGGAACTGCGCAGCGTCAGTACCTCCGCACGTGCCGTCTGCGCGGGCTGACCTGGGGTTCAATAGGAACGAGACGGGCAAGCCCGTGGCCATGGCGCGCAGGCCGATCAAGCCTGCGCCAGCAAGGGCTCCTTGTACTAGTTTGCGGCGGTTTACCAAGCTCATCGGGGTTCCTTAAAGGCCAACAGCCACGGAGGTGGGCGAGAGGCAAGCCGTGATGAAGGTTGATTTCAGCGCGTCCGTCGGCGTGGCTTTCAGCGCGATCGCCGAGTCATAATGGTCCTTGAGGATCTGCAGCACCGGGTCATGATTCGGATCCGCGGCGCCGAGGCCCATGATATTTTCGACGAAGTCGTCAATCGCCGTGTCCTTCTTGGTGCTGTCGTAACGGCTCTTTGCCTTATCGACAGTGAGCCCGGCCGCGTACGCGCACAGAGCTTCCGTCGCGCCGCGGTAAAATGGGGTTTCGGCGGTGGACAAGGCGGGCGCCTCTGCTCCGCGCAGGTAGCCGTCCAGCGGAATGTTGTTGGTAACCGCCGTAGCGGTGGTCTTATCCGTGATGCCAACGCACAGGCTCGTGGCTAGCTGCAGGCGATTGGTGAGCGCCGCGCAGAAGTGATCCTGCCGGGAAATACTTACCGTTTCCCCGACAGCCCGCCAAGTACTGGTGGCGGTTTGGCCAGTGACCAGCGGCGATGAGAACAGCTCCACGATCAGCTTGTGAAAATCATAAGTGGAGTCGACAAACGCTTTGACGACCCGCGTGAACTCCGGATCGCTTTCGGTACAAGCGCTGGAATTGGCGTAATAACAGAGCTTTTGCGCCCAAGCCGCAGGATACAACGGGTGCTTCACAATGGCACCGGCGAAATCATCGAACGAGTTCAGCGCGGTTTTTTCCCCGAGGTAGTCGAACGAGGCGGTCGCGTATACCTGCGCTGGGTCGTGCTGCGCGTGATACGAGTAGGTGTAGGCTTGGCGGAAGATATTCCGCATCGGATCCATCGTCTGATGGCAGCTGTAACAGGGGCTTGTCGGGTCGGAGTGCGAGCCGTCTTTACCGTTGTCCAGCACGGTGGAAGTGCCTTTGTCGACGGGGTTGATGCTGCGTCCAAGGCCGACGATCAGCGCCTGATTCAGCGTATCCCGATGTTGATTGCTGTTGTTCGTTGCCCAATTCGCGAAGAATGCGGGCGTCGAGAAATAGCCGACGCGGGGCGTGCGCACGATGATTTCATTCGCGCCGCGCAGCGCAGGAAGATCATAAAACGGGGTCAGCTTGTCCCCCGCCTTGGCGACGGTGACCGTGACCGGGCGCCAGATGACGTCTTGCGCGGTAATGCTGGGCGGGGTGAAAGCGACGCCGCCATTACAGTTGTATTGGTAGAGAGATTTCTTGTCGGCGGTCACATCCGCCGGGATGGTGATCACCGGCGCACCACTCATGTCCGCGGGGTCGGTCACGAAATTGCGACTTGCCCAGCCAAACAGGCCCAAAAAACCTGCTGAAAGATTAGTGTATTTGCGCTGATTGTACATCACCATGACCTTCATGGCGTTGCCCGTGGCGTCGACCACAACGTGAGCTGTGTCATCCAGCTGGGGGACACTGCACGTGAACGGAGCCGCCACCGCAAAGTGCATGAAGTTGGGATTGCCCGGATCCATGGTGTCCGAAAGCGGAATTGGCGTGGCGCTATACGTAAGCCAGAAAGCTTGCGTAGTGCTCAGCGAACCGTCCGGCATGGGCAGGCTTACCGAGGCCTTACCCGTGTCGTCCACCTGGGCTTGATCCAAAGCCAGGTACAACGACATCAAGGTCGGCGTCATCATGAACGTGTGCGTGGTCACCGTGTCAGTGAACGGCTTGGTGTCCGCAATCACTTTCAGAGCCGTGCGCGACAGAGACTCTTGGGCTTGCGAAAACAGGGGCAGCGCGCTCAGGTTGTCGACGCTTAGTTGATCGAAGAAATCATTTGGTGTGATCTGCGTCTGCTGAAACGCTTTTTGAAAGAACGTGCCGAATTTGGCTTGTGCTTCGGGACGCACGAACCAAGCGTCCACCATCGGCTTCAGCGCCGTCGGGTCCTTATCCACGGCAGAAATCTCCTCTTCCGTCGCTGGCAACCCGAGCATCAGGTTCTTCACCTTCGACACGTAGACACGCGCCGGAACGGGCTCGAACGGCACGGCAGAGCCTGCATCCGGCGCAGCCGTGTCCACGGGAACGCTCGAGGAAGGCGCCGCAGAACCAACTGGTTTGGAGGCCACATCCAAGACGCCCGTGCAGGCCATCGCTACCGTACCGGCAGCGACCGCCGGTACGCCCCACAGATGTATGAGCCTTAATGACATTCAACCACTCCTGACGTACGCGCCGATCATTTCGGCGCGTGGAATAGGTTTGAACGGTCTCACGGCGCGGTCGTTGAGTCCAACCCTTCCCTTGGCGCGCCGTTCGACCGTTGTGCCGCGCAAAAAAACTTTCTGTGTTCACGCACTGCGTGGTTGGGCAACAGCAGCACTCGTCGCGCGCATCAACACGCAATGAGCGCGAGTTTTTCCGCGTACGCGCAGCGTGCGCGAGATCGAGGGCGATGTGTCGAGGCAACGAAAAACGCGCGTGGGTAAAGGTCCGACTCATTTTTGCGCGGCTCTCGCGCGCGACCGAAACACGCGCACCTGCGCCCGCGTCGCCGCTGGAGCGACCGGCTTCGCATCTCGAATTGGGGGCCGGTGCCACGCGGCTGCGGCAATCACTCGCTGACCCGAGGGCTCGTCACGACGCCGAAGGCGGCATCGTTCGGGAACGCGCAAGACAGCTTCATCCCAGAGCGAGCGCAGGTTCGATGTCCCAAAGATCGGCGCGAAACAGGCCGCCGCCAGGGGCCGCCGGGCCCTTGTGCTAGAAGTGCCGACAAATGACCAGGAAAGTTCTCGTTACAGGTGGCGCCGGATTCATCGGATCTCACTTGTGCGAGCGTCTGCTCCAGAGCGGTCACGACGTGCTGTGTATCGACAACTATTTCACCGGCACCAAGCTGAACATCGCGCACTTGTTGACGCATCCGTTATTCGAAGCGTCCCGTCACGACGTCACGTTCCCGCTTTATGTCGAGGTCGAACGCATCTTCAATTTGGCCTGCCCGGCTTCACCCGTTCACTATCAATTCGACCCCGTGCAAACCACGAAAACCAGCGTGCACGGCGCGATCAACATGCTGGGCTTGGCCAAGCGCGTCAAAGCCCGCATCCTGCAGGCCTCCACTTCGGAAGTGTACGGGGACCCGGAGGTGCACCCACAACCGGAGGGTTATTGGGGCCGCGTAAACCCAATCGGCATTCGCAGTTGTTACGACGAAGGCAAACGCTGCGCAGAAACGCTATTCTTCGATTACCACCGCCAGCATCAGACTGACATCAAGGTCATCCGCATCTTCAACACGTATGGCCCACGCATGCATCCGAACGACGGGCGCGTCGTGTCGAACTTCATCGTGCAGGCGCTGCGCGGGCAAGACCTCACGATCTACGGTGAGGGCATGCAGACGCGCTCCTTCTGCTATGTCGATGACTTGGTGGAAGGCATGCTGCGCATGATGGACAGCGAGGCAGGTTTCACCGGTCCCGTGAATTTGGGCAATCCGACCGAATTTACGATGCTTCAGCTCGCGGAGGCCGTGATTCGCCTGGTTGGCTCGCGCTCCAAGCTCGTGCACCTGCCCTTACCTCAGGATGATCCGCGGCAACGCAAGCCGGACATCTCCCTCGCCCAGGAAAAACTGGGCGCGTGGGCGCCAAAGGTTCAATTGGAAGACGGCCTGAAGGAAACGATCGCCTACTTCCGGCGCACGCTGTCGGCCTAGCAGCAGTGGCTCGCGAGCGCCGCCCAAGGCGCGTTTTTTGGCCACGACATCGGCGGCTGGGCCGCAACGATGTCGCACTGAAGCTACGCCGAGCGCGGGACGCCGGAGACTCTCCCGTTTGCGCCAAGCCAGCCGCCCCTGGGATCCGCGTGGACATCACTGTGCCTTGCTGATGTTGGACGCCAGCAGCACGACGAAATGGCGACACACCGTAACGTCTCGCCCTGCCCCGGGCGCAGCGGCAGCCGCGCCTTCAGCACGTCGCCCCATTCCGGGCTCGTGCACCGTAGCCGCGCTTCTGAGATCGTTGTTCGGAGTGGGGCTGTGAGTCGCGTGTTGGTACTCCTGGTCAAGGCGGCACCTTCTTGCCGCTCGACTTCGGTGCCCGACCCCGTCGCTAACTGCGAGCGGTGATGCGTCACTTTCTCCATCTGCGGCGCGCGATAGCGGGCTTGGCGTGCGGCGTGCCGTTGCCCACCGCGCAGCGTCTGCTGGTAGCGTTCCGCGCCTCACGCATGCTCTGCCGCCGGCTTATTGAAGAGCACGCGCGGCTGCAAAGCTCCTGTCCGCAGTACCTGTTTGATCCAATGCTTCTCGCACACCTCGCTCTTGCGAGCAGCGGCCCGATCAATCCGTGAACTGCGCCAACTACTGCGTACACGAGCGGCTCCGCCTCTTAAAAATGAACTACACCGCCCGCAAGATCTGCACGAACTTGTGAACTGCGTCGTCTTCCAACGGAGGAAGGTTCATGCCTCCTCAGCCCGCCGACGTCACCACGGATTCTAACACCGCACGCGGACAGCCCAACCCAGCGGCAGCTTGTCGAAGACCTACGGTGCACGTCGCGCAAATCTTTGAGGTGATCTGCCACGGCGCGGGCGCGCCGTCGACTCCGAAACTTGCGGTACGAATGGCCCGTTGCGCGCGAGCACCCCGCTAGCGCGGGCTCGGACGTTCCTCCCGCATCGAAGTCACACATTGGTTATTCAACAGCCGCATAGTGACGCCTTTCGCCACTTGACAGCATTGTCCGGATTTTATATGCAGCTGAGGGCAACACACCGGGAGGGGCCAATGCTGCAATCTAAGCAATCGGATCAATCGCAATCGCTGCTGCCGCGCTGGTGGCTACTGCTTCTCCAGAATCCTTCGAATATTCGGGACCCGTTTTGCCGCACGAGCTCGCCGATTGACAGGTTACGGTACGGAATTTGTCAACGCGCGTGAGACAGCGGTCACGAGAATTCTATGAGGGAAG
>JBDTYJ010000265.1:0-8377 GCA_040005755.1 Pseudomonadota bacterium | reverse complement strand
GGCAATGAAGGTCGCGAAAGTTCATTCCAGGTGTGAGTGCCAAGCCCATTTGAGCGCCGAGCTCGACGAGCAGCGCGTCGCGCTGCGTGGTTGGGCTGTGGATGCTCGCAAGCTCGAGCTGCCGGCACCCGCAAACAGCATTGGCGCTGAGCGCGAGCGTTTCGACGTTGGCTGGGCGTGCCCCTTCTGCACTCGGAACACGCTCCGCTCGTTCACGGCTTCTGCGCTCGCGTTCCGCGAAGTCGAAACGAAAAAAGCGGGCTAAGTCAGGGCTTACGCAGCCCGGTTCAAAGCCAAACGCTCGATCACGGAGCGTAGCGCGCGTGCGCGACCAACATCATGCTGACGTTGGCGATAAAATAACGCTTGCCCATACGCGCGCTCCGCTTCCGTCACGCGATTCGCCTTGACGCACGCGGCCCCGTACAGCGCCCAAACCTTGGGATTGGACTCCGCCAACAGGGCGGCCTCACGCAGGGCGACCATTGCCTGGCGGCGCTCGCCGCGTTGCTGCGCGCGACGAGCACGGCTCAGCAGCGACTCGATGCGGGAGGGGAAGCCGGGCGGGTTGGAGGAATGGTTCATGGCGTTCTTGAACGCGCCGTGTTGCGAGAGCCGTGCCAGATTTTTGGCGCGATAGACCTACACAGATTCGCGCCCTGCTTCCACGTATATTCGGGCACTTGGGCCTTAGGCGCCGCGTGGAATGCGGGACACCGCCCTGGCAACCCGGTCGCGGTCGTCGGCAATTGCCTCAAATCGCATCACAGGTACGTCAGCGCGTCTCGCCGCCGCGCGTCATGGATCTGGCGCGCGGAACGCTTCTCGCGCGCCGAGAGCGAGCGCCAGGAGCAGGAGCACGCCGCCGAACACGCTCAACCGCAAACCCAGCACCTTCAACACCTCCCCCGTCGCGCTTGCGTAAGTCGGATCGAGCAACGCAACCAGAATCGCGGCGGCGAGCAGGGCAAATGCCGGACGCAAGCGGCGAAACAACGGTCGCTGTTCGTACTTGCTGAGGTCGAGCGGCGACTCGTTCCCCGGAGCGTGCGCGCCTGATGTGGCGGGCGGCGGAGTTGAGGCACGCCGCACGCTACTCGCGCTGATCAGGCTAAGATCCCGCTCCGAAATCGCTGAAAAGGCCGACCGAGCGCCAATCGGCGGGCGTGAATCGCGCACCGCCGCGATTGATCCAGACTCACGCCCGGGCGCAGGCGGGCTTGGCAGCGCAGGCGCCGACGCTTCCGCCCTCATGCGCGACGAGCTCACTGGGCGAATCGAGATCGGCTCATCAGAGGGCAAGTCCAAGTGCAACATCCCCGCATCGCCCGCAGCAGCATCGTCCAAATCGAGCGCCATGGGCTGGGCCGCAACGATGGCGGTGAGGTGCGCGCTACTTGGCTTGCGCGAGACGGAAGGCGGAGCCAGCTCCAAATCCGGCATAAAATGCAAGCCAGCATCGTGCGCCAGTGCAGGGACGATGCTGCTCCCGCCCGCACTACCCTGCTGGGCGCGTGAGCTACTTGGCGCGCTCAGCGGATCGAATTCCAGGTCCGCGGCCAGGACGCGTTCGACGGCCGGATTCGAGGCCGCCCTACGCGGCACCGAAGTGACCCTTGGAGGCGAGTGGAGCTCGGCCAACTCGATGCGTGGTCCTAGGTTTTCTACGCGCGCGCCGCCCGCCGCGTACCGATCGCCCAGCGGGTCCGCTGCTTGAAGCGCCGCCGTTAGCTCGTTCCAGAAGACCCCGACGTCCTGCTGGCGTGCGCGCGGATCCAGTGCCAACGCGCGCGCAAACACCGCTTCGACCGAGTCCGACACTTCAACGCCCTCTTGGCGAGGAGTCGGGCGGCGCGCCGCGTTCAGCGCCACGCCCATCATTGCCGCCCGATCGCCATTGATGATGGTTCGCGCCGCGAGGGTTTCGACGATGCACAAGGCCAGCCCCCAAACATCCGTCCATGAGCCTGTCTGCCCGTAGTGACGCGGCGCCCATTGCTCGGGCGCGCCGTACGCCGAAGTGAATGCGGTTGGCGCACTGGCTTCTTGACTGGTGCCGCCGGCGACTTGGCTCGCGGCGGCTCGCACCGTGCCGAGGCCCAAATCCAGCAGCTTAACCACCTCTTCACCCGCTAGCTGAGCGATAAAGATTTTCTCGGGCTTCAGATCCCGATGCACTATCGAGATGGCGCCCTCAGGCCCGGTGAAGTTGTGCGCACGCTCCAAGGCTCGTGCCACCGGCGTAAGCAACCGAACTAGCTTGCGCAGAGCAACCGGCGGCTGCCCCGCGGCCACACGCCTTTGAATCAGCGCTTGGAGGGTCAGCCCGTCCAGCCACTCCGTGACGAGGTACGGGACGAGGTGCCCGCCCGAGGTGTTGAGGGCATCCGCATGCAGCAGGCGAACGACGGTCGGCACGCTGGCCGAGAGGCGAAAGAGCAGCTCGGCCTCGGCCCGAAACAGCTCCAAGAAGGCGCCGCGCTGAGCCGGATTTTGTTGTGGAACTTTGAGCAGCTTGAGCGCGACAGCGGCGCTGGGATCCCGGTGATGTGCGCGATACACCACGCCGAACCCGCCTTCGGCAACCACATGCTCGACTTGGTAGGCACCGGCGATGACGGTGCCTACGATTCCAAATACATCCTCCGTCATCGCTCGTTTCCCAACGTCAAACTGTCAAATTGGGTAAGCCGCCAATCTCGACTGTCCGGGTGTATTAGCAAGCATCCGGCGAATTTCCCTAGTTTTGAGCAATTGCTATGCCCAGCTGGCGGCGCAACTTGAAGTAACGTTCGCTGGCGGCAAACGCGAGCAGGTCCTTGCCCAATTCGCCATCAGGGCCCTCTTCCTGGGCGAGCAGCGCGCGCGCGGTCGCGATGTCGTTGCTGAGCACGAACCCCGCCCGGCACGCCGTCTTTTCCGTGGCACTGCTCCAGCGCTGCAAGTTCGTGCGCCCGCCTTCCTCCACGAAGCGTAGGAAGCAGCCGCGAAGAGCGTCCACGTGTCGGGCCTCCAGCATCGGTTGAATGGCGTGCGCAATCGGCGCGACGCGGCGCTTCATGTCCTCCGCGATCGGCAGACCAGGATTGCCGAGGGTAAGCGCGGCGAGAAACAAATCCTCCAGGTCCGGAACTGCCGGGAACAACAACTTGACGAAGTGTTCTTGGCGGTACCAGGACAAGTGGCGGCCGACCAGGAAAGCATGTTCGAGCTGTGTGCGCCCCGTCAAAACGTGTTTGCCCACGGCGCTAAAAGGGGGCACCCCGGGAATCAGTGCGTAACCCGACTCGCGATCTTTCTCGAGGTAAATGGGCGGTGCGGCCAGGCCCATGATCGCAGCGGCCCAAGGCAGCGCGCGTACGGCGGTGATCGTGGCCTTCCCTGGGTCCTGCCGAGTTGCCGGGTCGGCTTGGTGCAACTTCTTGTCTCGACGCAGCGCGGTCACGCGCCCGACCAAGACCGCCGGCGCGATCAACGCGAATATCTGCCCAGTGAGCAACTCTTCGTCGGGGTGAAAAAGCAGGTCCGTCCAAGCGTTGGCGGAGATGCTGGCGCGCGGCGCGATCAAGGTTTGCGCGCGGTATTTTTCTACTAGAGCGCGCTCTTCGTTGTTCGCTGCGTTGAGAGCGCACAGCACTTGCGCGACGCAGAAACGGCGGTCGAGCTCTTCGCGCGCCGCGTACACGCGGCTGAGTGCGCGATAGCCGTCCGGGCTCGTCGGGTCGCGCCGCACACGGCGCCAGATGTCCTCGGGATCTTCGCTCGCATCTTGCGCGGCCGTTTCCACCTCGGACAAGTCCACCTCGACGTTGATCGAGGCCTGGGCCCGCCGCAGCTCGGCTTCGAGCTCCTTCACGCGTGCCTCCAGCTGCTCGATGCGCTTCAGTAGCAGCATGCGGCCAGCGTCGCCGTCAGCTTCCACGCGCAACGGCGAAAGTGAAGGTGCGGATTCCTCGAAGTGCTCGACGATCTGAACACGGTGCCGCGTTTGGTACGCTCCCACCATGGCTTGTTCGAGACGCAGCAGGCGCTGGCGGTCGAGGCCTAAATTATCGGCCGCCTTTTCCAAACGCGTGCGCTCGTCGGGCGTAATCACACCGTCGGCTAGCGCCTCGGCGAATAGTTCCTCGTACTGGGTTTCGAGCGGCCCGAGCCCAAACCCTCCGGACACTTCACCTGCTACGAAACCTGCGCCATGCTCGAAGCCACCCACACTGCCGCTACTCATTTCGTCACCTCCGTAAGAATGCTCACCTTCCTACCCTTTGCGCGCACGGTAAAGGCGCTCCGTCGGAGCATGGGCGTTTGTGCCGTGATGCTCGGCACGGGCTGCGTTAACCACGCGGCGTCCCGCACTTCGGAAGGGCCTCCGACTGGCCCGCTGCGCTTGCCTGACAGCGCCACTGCCAATGGCTCCGCGGACAACGCTCCGGGGCTCCCCGCCCTCACTGATGCTGGACCCGCGACCCTTGTAGACGCGGCAGTGCCGGCGGTGTCGAGCGCGCTTACTCTCGAGCTGGAACAGCCGTACCCGCTCGACGCGCGCCCGCGCAGCTCGAGCCCGCTCCAAGCCGCGGCGGAAGATGAAGCGCTCGCCCGTTGGAACATCGGTGGCAGCGCCGATCCGAGCTATGCGTCGAACCAGGCATCTTATCACCCCGGCACGCGCGTCGTGGTCGATACGCAGTTGACAAAGATTCGCCCCGGCGCCGCGCGGCGGCCGGTACCGAAACACGGCCTCACGCCTGAACGCGTACAAGCACAGGCGCGCGCACGCGGCTATTGGCCGTTTCGGTTATGCTTCGAAGCGGGGCAGCGTGAAAAGAAAGGCGTCGGCGGCGAAACCCGCGTGGCCTTCACCGTGAGCCTGCGCGGCAAGGTCAGCCGCGCCGTCTTGCTCGATTCCAAGCTGGAAAACCCGGTGACCGCCGCATGCCTCGTGAAAGAACTCGCGCGCCTTGAGTTCACTCCCCGCCCTCAGCGCGCGCTTGGCATGGTGGCTTCCATCCGCATCTGGCCCGGCGACGTGGAATTGAGCGCTTTGCCGGAGCCGCCCGCGGTGGTGAACAACAGCGTCGCGTTCAATCCCGATTTGGTGCGCGAGCGCGTGGCCAGCAAGCTCCCCGAGCTCAGTGCGTGCTTTGCCGATGCGCGCCGCACCGATCCTTTGCTTTGGGGCCGCCTGGCCCTGGCTGCGATTTTGGAGGTCGATGGGACAGTGCACCAGATCAACGAGGTAGAGAGCCACTTCCCCAACGCCGCGGCCTCACGTTGCGCTCAGGTGTTGCTGGCTGGGCTCACCTTCCCCGCCGTCAACGGCAAGCCATTCACCGTGGTCTTGGCGATGCGGCTCAGCCCTCCGAATCCACAAGCGACAACGGGCTCGGAATTGAATCCGAGCCCGAGTGGCAAAGGCTATGACACCGGCAGCGCGACGGATGGTGACTGACTAAGGGGAGGCGCCGCCCGCGCCCGCACTCGCGGTTCCGGTGGCACCGCCCGCTCCACCTTCCGCGCAAACGGTCAGCTCCACGCTGTCTGACGCATTGGGGAAGCACAACCCGTCGCTGCCCAGCACGCCCTTCAGCTCTTGCTCCGTGGCATTGCTGGTCCAGCCGCGGCAAACGTCACCTTTGATCGAGCAGTCGCCAGTGCAACCGCAGGTGGGCTCACAAAAGCCGAGGTCACCTGCGCCGGCGCCGTCGGCGAGCGGGAGGCAATACCCGCCGGGCGTGGGCGTCGGCCCTGAGCTGTACATGCACCCGCCGCCGGCAGAACACAGCTCGGCGCAAAAGGCAGAGCCGAGTGTCCCATCGCTGTTCGTGGTGCCAAGGCAAATGCCGGCACAGGTATTGGTTGCTGCGTTAGCATCGCATGGCGTGCCGACTGGGTCGCCCTTGGGCGCCGATTTGCTGCACAGGCCAGTACGCGGGCTGCAAAACAAGCCGGGCCCGCACTCCAAATCCGCGCGGCATTGCGGCACGCAAAACGGAGCAGGGTCCGTTGCTTTGTCATCCGCAAGATCCTTACAAGAGAAATCGGGCCGCCCCTGACACTTGGTGTCGGCCGTCGTTCCGTCGCCGCCCAGCGTGCACTTTTGGACGCAGAAAGGCTTCGGCGCGGCGCCGGTTCCGAAATCGACACACCCCGAGTTTGCATCAACCGCTGCGCAATCTGCGTTGGTCGCGCACGCCAGAGTGCACATGCCCTGCGACGGGCCGCCAACGCCAGGTCCGAAATCCGAACCGTCAGCGGTGACGCAGGTCATGCCCGTATCGCAGTCAGCGTCGGCCGAGCAGAGCACGCCGAGTGCCGTTGACATAGCTACGCCAGCGCCAGAGCCGGCCCGCCCGGTCGCGCCCGCTTTGCCGCTCGCGCCGATGATCCCGCCGCCGGCGGCACCACCACTGCCTCCCGTCGCCTCATCACTACCGCCGCAGCTTGCTGTGGACGCAACGGTGCCGACCGAGACCAACAACAGAGTAAACCAGGTGCGCGCTTTGATCACCGAAGCCTCCTAAGGCGCCGCAGAGCGGCAGGGAAAGATAAACTCGACAAGGGTTCACCCGAACATTGTGCCCAGGCAAGACCGAACCACCTCTTGAGTGCCGGGTTCGCACACAAATTGGCTCGCTTATTGTGCGCTGAATGGCGCGTAGTGACCAATGTGGCCGCCTTGAGTGACCACGCGCGCGCAGTGCCTTCGCCATCATTCATGCACCACGAGCAGGGTCGGTGCGCCCAGGGCTTGCTGCCAGCGGATCGCGTGCCACCCGGGCGGCAGGCCCGGCTCACTGAAGTCGAACAACCACTTGCCGTCGATGGGTGAAACATTGATACAGCCGCTGCTCTGCAAATTCCCCCAATTATTGTGCCAATACGCGGTGTGAATCGCGTACGGCTTGAGAAAGTTTTGTGTCCAAGGCACGTCCGAATGCACGTACTCGCCCGGAGCCTGCAACGTCACGGTGGCGAGTTTGCCGGATATCGGAAACGTGCCGAGCGGCGTCGCTGCTAGCTCCAGTGTGTTTTTCCCCTCCTGCGGAATTCCGCCGCGCCCGGCTGAAATCAGGGTCGCATAAACCGGGCGCGTGCCCTCGTATGCCAAAAGCCAGCCGCCCAGCACGCTCACTTCGAGCCAGGAATGACGCTCGTTCTTCGGCGCACGGCCAGTGCGATCGTCGCTGCCCACGCGAGCCCCCCAGGGTGTCAGCGTGCGCGGGCTGGGCACGACCGCGTCCGCCTCCCGTACCCAGTCATCACCCTCAAGAGTGACATAGTAGCGCTCGCCATGTTGGATTTGGATCTGCGAACCTAACGCCACGACCGAATGGATCGCGAAGGCAACGCTGCTTTTCGTCAGCTTACCGGTGCTGTCACGTCGATACTTGAAGCTTCCCTCACGGCGAAAGAAGGCGAGCGGTAGCTTCCAAGTTTCGCCCAACGGCACACCGTGAAAGGCCAGTTCTGGATACAACCGAACCTGGTCCTTCTTTATCCAGAGCAAATCGGCACTGAGCAACCAATCGGTGCCGTCGATCGTTTCCTGGTCAACATAGGCCACCGTCGACAGCGGCAGCAAACGCCGCCGCGGCTCGCGGAAAAATGCCGGCAGCGTCCAGTGCCGAGTGGCACCCGGCAGATCCGCACGTAGCGCGGCGCCCAGCGATTCGGCATAGCGGTGCGGCATGGCCTGATCGAGGCGCGGCGCAAAATCGGACACCGCTTTGAACTCGGCGTCGGCGGCGTCCAGCGTTGCCTGCTTGCCGTCCACGCACACGAATCCGTTCGGCTGAATTGCATAAAATGTCCTGCATCCCGGCCCACTCACGGGCCTTTCGTCGCGCAGCCCCACCGTTGCCCCAAACCACAAGAACCCAATCCAATCCGCATTCACGTCCGCACGCGGCCGCACGAACACGAAACGATTCTTGACGTACACGCGCGGCGCTGGCGCAACACTTCCTGCGGGCGTCTGAGCAGGTTGCAACGGTTCGGGGGCTCGTCGAGCATTCGCCTCTGCCAGCTGCCTCGACGGCGAAGTGCTCTCCACTCGGCCGGCGGACGGCGCCACACGCCGCTCACAAGCCGGGGTGAGCAGAGCCAGCCAAGCCAGCCACGACACGCCTAGTCGCACCAGCGCAGCATAGCGCGGCGAGCGCGACACGACTGCCAGCTGCCCCGCGGATCTTCCGAAGCCCCGGTCGCATCTTCCAGCGCGGAGAGCACCAGGAGGCGCTAACCGGAGGCGGCGAGAGGGCTTCGGTTGCCATCTCATCGCCCCCGGATCACCCGCATCAGGGTGGGTCGACGGGGGATCGAACCCCGGACCAATGGATTAAAAATCCACTGCTCTACCGGCTGAGCTATCGACCCG
>JBDTYJ010000264.1:0-8389 GCA_040005755.1 Pseudomonadota bacterium | reverse complement strand
GCGTCGAGCAGCTGCAGGAGCCGCGAAGTATTGCTGCCCATGTTTTCGCCGCGCTGGGCCAGGCAGCGCAGAAACGCCTGACTGTTGGGCACCGCCTTGGCGAGCCGATCGAGCCCGCGATGTTGCCGCGCGCGCTTCTTTTCTGCGGTTAAACGATCCAGGTGCTCGGGAGTCTCGAGCTGCTGACCGCGGTCCCAGGAGCGCGCGTGTGTTGCCAGAAGCTCGTTGTTTTCGACGATCCGAACGGTCTCGATGTCGGCGAGGACGGTCAAGGTCCGCCGCGTGCGGTCGTGCGGCACGGAGTAGTCGTTGAGGTCGAAGCGAGCGTAGGGAGTCTTGCCGATCTCGACATCGAGGCGGTCGTGGACCGGGAAGTGCTCGTCCGGCAGTGGCAAGAGATTGCTGCGCTCGCCGTCGAACACGTCGCGCACGATGCGCGACCGGTCTTCGATCCAAGGGCGGTCCGCCGAGAGTGTCGTCATCCACTCGAAGGCCTGGCGATTGAGGTCAGCAAGATCGGTGTACGTGCGGGCCGAAAAGAACGAGCTGCGCACGTACTGAATCGCGCGCTCGACGCGGCCTTTTTCATTGCCTCGCGCCACCGCCACGGGTCTCGGCTCGAAGTGATAGTGCCCGGCGAGCTCGATCAGCCTTGGATTGAAGCGAATGATGTCGCCGTGGCGCTCCAGCACGGCGCTTTTGAGATTGTCGTAGAGCAGCACGCGCGGCACGCCGCCGAAGAAGGCGAACGCATCGACATGCCCGCGCACGAAGAACGGCATCGACGCGCCGAGAAAGAAGCGCAGAAAGACCTGGCGCGAGTAGCTGAGCACCATCACGAAGGCCCACAGCGTCCGCTCGGCGCGGCCGATCTGAAGCTTTCCGAAGTGCGCCCAGTCCACCTGAGCCTGCTCTCCCGGCAGTGTTTTGAGACGGTGGAAGGCCTCCGCTGGTTTTCGAGGGCGGTGACGCGCCACAACACGCCGAAAGTGATCGGGGCCGCCGGGATAGCCGCGGTCCTTGACCATTTGAAACAGTCGACTCGCGCACAGGTCCGAGTACTTCTCGAGCTGCTCGATGATGAACGGCACGAAGGTGTCGGCCACCGACGGCCGCGTCGCCAGTGCCTTCAGCTCAACACCCGTCTGCCTCAGCACGCGCTGCACGGTCGTGTGGTGCAATCCGAGCTGGTTTGCGATCGTGCTGACTCGCCACTTTTCTGCATGGAAGAGGCGCAAAACCTCGGCCTCCGTTTCCTTTGGGATCATGGCTCACGCTCATCGACGGCGCGGGGAAGCGCGCGGCAATCGAGGCGAGCGACGGCGTCCCGCATGACTGTGACGCGGCTCGCGCAGCGCCCAGACAGGCAGCACGGCGTTACAAAGCGAGCAGCGCTTGAGATCGCTTTTGGGTTTTTCATCTTGGTCCTTTCCGCCGGAGACGATCTCCAGCGCGACCAATGAACTCGCCGTGACCGCTGCTTGAGTCACGGGCTGATGCGTCACTTTCAGAGCCGAAAAGTTGGCGAGCCGATCGCGATAGCGCGCCTGCCTGGCGGCCTGGAGCCGCCGACTGCGAAGCTTGGCTCTGTAACTGACTCCGGCGCGGCGCATCGAGTCTCGCCGCTGTTTGGGGCGGCAAGGCTCACAGAAGCGACGACCCCGATCACATCGAGCGCAAAGAAGAAGCTGAACACGGCATCGGCCGCAATTGGCGACGCGATAGGTCTCTGAACGCAACGAGCTCCGACCCGCCGATTACTGGACATGGAGCTCGAGCCGTGATGAAGGTGCAGTCCTCCGACGCAACGGAGATCCAGAAGGCTCGAGAGTTGCAGCTCCCGGGCCTTCACTAATTTTGGCGGGCGCGAGTCCTAGCCCAAGGCCGCGGATCGGGCCCAGCTCTTCACCGGTGAACGGTGAACTGTGCTCAGCCCCGCCTGGCGCTCTTGACCGTCTGGCCGCGGATCGCGATGCCCGCCGACAGCAGGTTCGGCAGGCGTCGCGGATGCCGGTGATGCCGGTGGCTCGGGTTGACCCGGGAGGGCGACGAGCCGTACTAGCTGGTAAACAGCGAGCGAATGGCGCGGTAGGCGATGCCGACTGAAGGCAACGCCACGAAGGCGCGTTCCTGCACGCGGCCGCTTAGGCTCGTGCTGTAGCGATTGGGCAGGAATGTGATGCGGCCCTGGTGCACGTCGTAAGAGTCCGGACGCGCGCCGCCGCCGTTTTCCCAAGTGAACGCCAACATGGGCCGTGCCGCATGGCTGTGATTTGGCATGCCGCGGTGCCAAAGCGCAGAGGTGCGAATCAAGACATCACCCTGCTTCAGACTGAATCGGATGCGCTTGGGTTTTGTGACCAGAATTTGCCAGTATTTCCAGATTTGGCGGTGGGTGCCCAGCAGCACCTCCAGCGCGCCGTTTTCCAGGTCGGTATCCACGGGGGCGACGTTCACGACTAGGAATGGATCGCGTGCGTAGCCATCCACGTGCTCGTTTTGCGGATTGCTGTGCGGCAAATTCAAATTGCACCCGACGTTTGGCGCGCCCAACGGAATGTCTGACAAGGCTTGCACGATGTCGATGATTCCGGCGTTTGACAGGCGCTCATACACGAAGCGCGACTCGGCACCCGGAAAGCAATTCAGGTGGCCGCTGGTGGTGCCACCGCCGACAAACAGCTGGCGGCTGTTTTTCGCGCGGTCGTAGGCTTCTCGAATGCGCTGGGTGAGGTTGGCTAAGGCCGGGCCGTCGACCACGCGTTCGAACTTGAGGTAGCCCTGATCGCGAAACTGGCGGCGCATGGCGTCGTCGATGACGAAGGTTTTCGACGATGAGGTCGGAGCTGGCGCTGGGCTGACTTGCATGGTGGTGGAGCGCGCTTGAGGAGCGACGCGCGACTGCTTCAAAGCAAACGCGGTGCCACGCCGGCCGAGCCGAAAAACGCGCCCGAACGCAGCGCTCGCGCGTTCCTTGCGTCCGCGAGTGCAAATTCTGCACTTGAGCTGCTCTGCGCGGCAAAAATATAAACCCGTCCTCGTGGCACGATCTTCGCTGAGCGGGAGCGCCATGAATGTCAAAGAACGGGTCGTTGTGATTGGGTCGGGGCCAGCAGGCGCCGCAGCTGCCGTGTTCTTGAGTCGTGGCGGGGTCGAGCCCTTGTTACTGGAAGCCGGGGCGAGCAACGCTCCGCTGGGCCTTACTGCGCGCGTGCGGGGCTTGACGCTCGCCAAGCTCAAGCGGCCATTGTCGCGCCGAGGTGATCTCTCGATGGAGGGGGATCCGGCGGCAGAGTTGTACGAGGAGCTGGCGCCCGGCGGCATGTCGAACCATTGGGCCTGCGCGGTACCGCGCTTTTCCCCAGATGATTTTGCGGACGCCAGCCGTGCCGGCGAAGCATACACCTGGCCAATTGGGTACCAGGACCTAGCGCCGTGGTACGACCAAGTCGAACCGCTGCTGCACATTACGGGGGCAGCTGCTGATTCCGCGCGGCTCCCGGCGGGCCGTTTCAGCGCGCGCTGGGCCTTGGCGCCGGAATGGGAGGCCGTGGCGCAAGCGGCCACGCAAGGCAGCCGGGATGTCGTTGCCATGCCTTACGCGTATGGCTCGGAGACGATCATGACCCGCTCCGCGACCGCATTCAACGCGTTCACGCGGCTGATCAAGCCCATAGCGCAGCGCGGCGGCCTCTCGCTGCGCTATGGCGCGCAAGCGCTGCGACTCGAATGGTCGAGCCGCGAGCGGCGCGTGGTTGCCGTAGTGTGCAGAGACACGCGAACTGGGCAAGAATTCATGATTCCGTGTCGCGCCGTGGTCTTGGCGGCAGGCGCGGTGAACAGCGCGCAAATCCTGATGGAATCCGAGTGCGCCGACTTCCCGGACGGCTTGGGCAACTCGCACGGGGTGCTCGGTCACTATCTGCATGACCACCCGCTCGCCAAAGTCGTGATCGACTTGGGCAGGCGGGTCTCCCTCGCGCCCGCCAGCTACTTCACGCGCCCGAGCCTGGAACGCACGGCTCCTCTTTATGCCGCAGCCTGTATGCAGTGGAATAGCGCGTCGGAGATGGCACGCACGGTGCTTACCGGTCACCCGGGGCAAACGAGCCGGCTTGGGTTCAGCCTGTTCGGGACAATGGTCCCGACCAAGGATGACTTTGTGGCGCTCGATCGGCGAGCCTCAGCGGTTGGGCGTTCGCCGTTGCTCTTTGCGCTACGCTACCCGGAACGTGCGGTCAAAGAGCTCGAGCGCGCGCGTGACGAGCTAATTTCAGCCTTGGAATGCGCAGGTTGGGGACCGCGCTTGCGTGTATTCAAAGTCGAGGCCCCGGGAAATTCCGTGCACTACGGCGGAACGTGCCGGATGCATGCCTCACCGCACTTCGGCATCGTGGACGCGTTCAGCCGAGTGCACGGCATCTCGAATGTGGTCGTTGCCGATTCATCCGTGTTCACGACGGGGCCTGAGAAGAACCCGGTCCTCACCGCAATGACGCTCGCCGCGCGAGCCTGTGATCGCCTCGTTCAGGAGCTGCGCGCGGGGGACATCTGAGGCGCCCGCGTCGCGTTCAGCGCGGAGCTGGCACGCAACAACCCGTAATGCAGTAAGTATCGGCGGGACACGCCAGCTCACCGGGCTGCCCACAAGCCGCTAACGCGTCCTCGCAGCGGTTGCTAGCGGGAGCTGTGCAACCCGCGAGCGGCGCGGTTCGCCCGACACACACCTCGCACGGGTCGCACTTGTTGAACGTAGCCATTACCGGCGTGCACGGATGGCACGCGCTCGGATCGTTGACGTGCGCCGCATCGCAAGTGCCGACGTTTTGCGCGTTGGAGCCAATCCAAACGAATTTCCCGCTGTCAGCGGGCAGTTCGCAGCAGCCAAAGGAGTCGCAACCGTTTGGCGTAATGGGGCCACAATAGCTCGCGCAAGTGGCCGATTGCGCCGCACCGAGCTGGGCACAGGTGGCGCCGCTACCAGGCACCACCGTGTCCGGCTTGTAGCCGCAGTGTGAGTCCCCGCTGGGTGGATACGCCGGAGCGACCGAGAGAGGATCGCAATCTTGACTCCAGAAGCACTGGTCGTTCCCTGAGCCCGTGTCCTGATCGAAATAGCAATCTTGGCGACAGGGCGAGTTATTTTGGCCAGGGATGCCCCCAAAATAGGAGTCCTCGGTGTTGTCGCAGGGGCCGGTGCACTCCGGATCGTCGGAATCAATGAGGCCGTCACCGTCGTTGTCTATGCAATCCCCGCACAGGTACGTTTTCCCCTGACATGCGGCCTTCTGGCAGGCGTGCGTTGCTGTCGAGCCGCCAACGTTAGCGCTGTCCCCGCCGCTGCCGCTCGTCACCAAGCCGCCGCCGGTAGCTGCTGCTGCCAGGCCTGCGTTGCCCCCGCCGGCACTTACGACCGGTAAATCCCGGCCGATCTCGACGTGCTCGGAGCAATGTTGCAAGACAAGCAGGCTGGCAGCCAAGGCGATCGGGAAAGCCCAGGCTCGAGGTCGCTGCACAGTGCTCACGCTATCACTTCGGTGAGGGGTCTAAGACCATGCGTCGATGGGCGGAACCTGGAAATGCGCGGGCGAAGGCCGCGGCTCGGCGGTCTGCCTCCGCGCCACGACCCAGCCGGCGCAGGGCCTCGATCGCGATTACCTCGCGCTCTTGCGTCAACACGCCATGGGGAAAACGAGCGGCGTGCTGGGTCGTTAGCGCCAGGGCGGCGGCGGGTGAAGCCGCCAGATCACGCCGCGCTTGCTCGAGCAAGGCGGGCTCGCTTGGTCCCTCGGCAGCCGTCTGCTTAGTCGGCTGCTTGAGGAGCACAGGAGCCTGCGGCGCCGCGTTCATCACTTTCGCGGGCGCGGGGCCGGGGAGGGCCGGCGCGCCCGCTAAGCCGCTAAGATCAGGCGCGGAAGCAACGGTCGCCGAGGCCGACAACACCGGACTGGGAGCATGGGAAACCGCGCCCGGACGGCGTAGCGCCCAGACGCCCGCGCCAACGAGCGCCGCCAGGCCGATGGTTGCGCCGAGCTTGGCCCACAGCGACAAGCCGGGCGAGGCCGCGGGCGGGAGCGGCATTGGCTCGAGCACGCCAGCAAGCCGTGCCGCGAGCTGCCCGAGCTCTTGGTCCGTAGGCAGATCACGTTCGGCCGAGGTAAATAACCGGCCGAGCGGCGAGTCCGGGGCCGCCTTCGAGAGGCGTTGCGGGTCGCCTTCGCGGCTCATGACTCCGCCTCGCGTGCCGCGTTCAACGCCGTCAACATCAGCTCGCGTGCCGCGTGCAGACGGGAGTATGCCGTTTGCAGCGGGCAGTCCACGATGGCGGCCACCTCTTTCATAGAAAACCCTTCAATTTCATAGAGGACGACGACTGCTCGTTTGTCGTCATCCAGGGCGCCGAGCAACCGCTGGACGGCGGCGCGCTCGGACAATGCGGCGTCTGGCGCAGGGACACCGGCTGAGCCCGGCTCCAGCGGGGGCTCGGAAACTGGCCGTTCATTGCGGACATAGGGCCTTCGACGATGCTCCGATGCTACGCGAATGCAGATCCCGTACAGCCAAGTTCGCAGCGAGGAACGACCCTCGAAATCAGGCAGCTTGCGGTGCACCGTGACGAACACGTCTTGGCACAGATCCGCAGCGTCGGCGTCGGGGATGCCGAGGTGCCGCAATGTTCTCCAAACGTACCGGGCATGCTCATCGAAGACCTGCCGCACCGTGGGTCGAGGAACGCCGCTCATCACGCTCCGATGCTGGAGCCCGAGAGCTGCGGGGGGGCGGCTATTGGGTGAGTGGGGGGATCAGCGGCCAATTATCATTCCTCGCTCTACAAGCGCACAATCAGCCCGAGATCGAGCGCGGCGGTAATTGCTTTCACTTCGTACAACTCACGTTCGCTGCCGTCGCGGGAGCCATAGTCGAAAATTGCACGCGAAAGCGGTAGCTCCGCGCGCGCCCCCATGCGCCCTTGCAGCCGCCCGAACAGCGGGAAACCGAGCCCGGTGCGCACCGACAGAGCATACGTCAAATGCTGGCTGCTGGTATTCCGATCGAAGCCGTAGGATGCCGCCTTCAGCCGCCCGAGCGACTGCCCGGCGCAACCGAACCAATGCAGCGCGCCGAGCCGAGCGTCCAGAGCACACAACTCGAGCCCGAGGCTCGCGAGCTCGAAATGAGCGCCCGAACGGGCACTTCGTTGCTGATCGCGCTGGCCGAAGCCGTCCGCAAATAGACGGAGCTCCGGCAGGTGAGGCGCTTGCGCGCCGATGCCGAGCTCTGCCCCCGATGCGAGCCCGGGAATTGTCCCCAGTGCAGCGACCGCGCTGAGGCTGACGTTGAAGCGCCAGGGCTCGCGAGGCGCCAGGGTGTCGCGAGGCACCTCAAGGGTCGTGAACGGCTGGGGCTCGGCGGGCTTGCCGGGGAACTGTGCCGCTGACGGTGCAGGGGTTGAGCGTGGCTCGTTCGTTTCGTTCAGCTGTGCTGGTGCGGCGGGGGGCGATGCCGATTGCGCGGGAACGGTCGGCGCGCTTGGCGGCGAGTCGACCAGCAATGCAACGACGAGCGCCAGCGAATCATCCAACGCGGAACAGTGTGCGGCCTCGGTCACAATCGAGCGTTGACCGAGAAATTGGCCCGATCCATCGTGCATGGTGAGTTCCGCAGACCAGCCTGCGGCCGTGCGCTCGAAGGCGACCTGGACGACCAGCGTGACGGGTAGATCACGCGGGAACACCGCTCGACGCAGGCGCGCCTCGACGGCGTGCCGTAGCGCGTTTTCGCTCATGCACGGTGCGGTGCCTGCGCCTTTGCTGATTGCGATGCGTGCCGCGCCCGGCGTGGCCTCCGTTGCCCGGGCGGAACGGGGTCCGAGCAACGAGGCACACAGCAAGGCGAGCAGCAGCGGTTTCACGCCGGATTACGATAGCAGCGCTTTGCGCGAGGCGTGCAACTCAGGGCCGCGCGGCGAGCGCCGCCGTTCAGACTGCCCGGACCGCCGTGCAGCCCGGCTCCGCGCATGCCCATGGCAGGCAACGGTAGGCAGGATTTTATTAATGCGGCCGTTCATAAGTTTGCGCGGTCCACGCCACTGACCTGGAACGGCACGGTACGGCTTTGTGTGTGGCAGCTTTGGCCGCTCGCTCTGAAACATCACGGAGGTTGGCATGCGAATCACTCGAATCTTTGCGGCTTTACTGATCACCTCCGGCGGGTTGTGGGTGGGCTGCGGTGGCAAATCGACCAGCTTCTCGGATTCCGCCAACGGCGGCGGCACGGCCGCAGGGCCGAGCGGCAGCGCGGGGCGAGGCCAGGCCGGAATCGATACGAGCGGTGACACGAGCGGCAACACGAGCGGCAACACGAGCGGCAACACGAGCGGCAACACGAG
>JBDTYJ010000263.1:0-8449 GCA_040005755.1 Pseudomonadota bacterium | reverse complement strand
CTGCGTTGCCGCCCGAGCCTGCGTTGCCGCCCGAGCCTGCGTTGCCGCCCGAGCCCGCGTTGCCGCCCGAGCCCGCGTTGCCGCCCGAGCCCGCGTTGCCGCCCGAGCCTGCGCCGCCAGTGCCCGCAGCTCCGCCGCCACCCGCTCCCGCCCCGCCGCTCGCGTTCCCAGCGCTGCCAACAGCTCCGGCGTGCCCGGCAGTGCCGGCATTCCCGCCAGGTGAACCTGAGCCGGAAGCGCCTCCCGTGCCCGCGCCGCTCAGGCCGCCGCTGTCATTGCTGGCTCCCGCCTGAGGACTGCCGCCAGTGCCTCCTGACTGCACCGCCCCGGCACCGCCGTCAGCTCCCGTAACGCTATCGGAGCCCGCGCGATTGGCTGCATCGCCCGCGCTAGTATCGCCATCTGCTACGGACGCGGTAGTAAACAAATTCGCGGTGTCCGCGCTACCGCAACTGATGGCACTCGCGCCCGACAACACGAGCACACCGAGAAGCCAACGAGCCCGCATGCGCCTCATTACGCGACCCTCGCTAAACATCCGAAACAGACGAGTCGGCAAACTAACAACAGTAACTCATGCTTTGCGTCTTTTGTAAAGAGCGCCCGGAGCAAGCGCCGCATTTCGATCATGCGCGCGGCGCGCGAGGAGTGAAGTACAAGCGCTTACCTTGTGCGACTTCGCGCTCGACGACTTGAGTGTCTTCTTACTGAGAGCACACAGAGGGTTACAGAAAGCACGCAGCGGGCGCACGCAAAGCGCAGGTGAGGTAAAGGGCCATCACCGGTATCTTAAGCCGCAGCGACGCCCGCCCGCCCGCCAAGTTTTGGCGGGCGGGTGTCCTTAAGCGTCTGGCCATGGGTAAAGGGCAGTATCGTTTCAGTGCGCTTGCGCCTCACTTGCTTGCTGCCGCGCGCAGGCACTCGGCAGCATTGCGCGAGTCGCGTTTGCAGCGCCCAAGATTGACCACCGACATGAGCTGAAGCGCTCCTGGAGTCCTGACGTTGACTGCGCTGCTGGCCAATGCCTCGGGGGGCGAATACGGTGCTTCTGAAATCGAGAGCTCACAGCACCTTGCGCGAAGCGTCGAATCGAAGCTATCGGGACCGACGATGACGGCAACGCCAGGTTGCAAGTCGCGGATTAAACGTCTCCGGATTGAAACTGGCGCCTTGTCGTATTTGCAACAAACCGCAATGGACGGCGATGTGGTTAGCCGATTATGCCAGACTGCCACACTCAGCTGGGCTGTAACGCGGCGTTCTTAGTTGACAGATGGCACGTGGCAAGAATATTCAAGCTGTCATATGGCCAAGAACTCAGTCAGTGATCAAATTCGTAGTCGCGTCGAGGCGTTCGCCGAGGAGCTCAGTGCTCTCATTCGCGATTCTGCGATGGAAACCGTCCGTGAAGCCCTGGGTGGTGGCAGCACCGCGCCGCGCCGTGGCGCACGTGGCGGCCGCGCCGCTGCTTCGTCTGCGCCGGTGCGCGGCTCGTCGCGCCGCGAAAAAGGTCAGAAGCGTGATCCGGGTGAAATCGAGCGTCTCACCAGCCGCTTGCTCGATTACGTGAAGGGCAACGCCGGTCAGCGCGTCGAGCAGATCGCCGCGGGCATGGGCACTGTCACCAAAGAGCTGAATCTTCCGGTGAAGAAGCTCATCGCGCAGAAGGCGCTAAAAACCAAGGGTCAGAAGCGCGCTACGCAATACTTCGCGCGCTGATCGTGAAGGTGCAGTCGCCGCCTCGAGTGCGAGGCGCGACACACGAAGGGGCTCGCCGCGCAGCCGGTGAGCCCTGTGCTTTTGTGGGTCTAATTCGAGACGTGGCGCCCGAATCCCTCAGAAGCGACCGAGTAAGCCGATGCGCCCCAAACCCGCGACCGGCTGCACGGTGATGCCCGAGCTCTGATTGCGCGACCGCGGATACACGAGCAACGTGGTGACGAGCGCGGCTGCACCGACCCCCGCCGTCACGAACCCCACGTCCGACAGCATCACTGCCCGATCGTGATCGTCGATGGCCCCGCGTAGATCCGAGCACGCGCCCGCGAGTGAGCCCGTCGGAGTGCCGCAAGCCGCGACGTCACCACGACTTGCTTGGTCAATGCGCGTTCGGGCCGTATCGACGCGATCATTCGCAGACGACGCGGCACCCGTGTAACCGATGCCAACTGCCAAGCCTGCGACCGTGAGCAGGGACTCTCCAATCAGCAGGTAGGCCTCGGTGGAAGAGTGCGACGCGAGGTGCGCGCTGCGCGGCGTGTCCGAGCTCGAAGCCGCTGTCAGCGGCGGAGCCTGCACAGAAGCTGGGGCTGGGGGGGGGGCGCCCGCGGCCGTCACAAGCGGGAGCTCGGCCCGGAGCTGCAGCGCTTGGCCTTCCTTCAGAGAGAACGTGCGTTCGAACGTACGGCGGCCGCTCGCCGACACGGTGAGGTGGTGCTCACCGGGATTGACCGCGACACCGAGCGAGATTTCACTCGGCGGGTATATTTTGCCGTCCAGTGCGGCCACGGGCAGGAGCAGATCCGACGGAATGTCGACGCCGACCCGCGGGATGCGCTGGCCCAGCGCAGCACTGCTCGAAGCAAGTAGCTTTTGGACGTCAGGGGCTTTCGCTCCCTGAGCAAGCAGCGCGCTCGCGCGGTCGTAGTCGAGCGCTGCTTCGACCAACTGCCCTTGCTCGGTTTCGCAATGGGCGAGATGGAAGCGGAGGCCGGGCGTGTCTTTCACGACTAGCGCTTCACGCAATTTGAGCGCCGCTTCCGCCCAGTGCTGTGCGTTCTCGAGGTTGACGGCGGTCTCGAACGCACGTCGCGCCGCAGAAATCTCAGCTGGGGACGGATCGGCGTGGCCGAGGCGGGGGACGAGGCCCACTGCGCACACCAGCAGTATTTCCAGACAGCGTGAACGGACGATCATGAAAATCCCATCGATGAGGCGACACGACGACCCACGAGCGGATAGTCGGCATTGTGAATTTGCCCTGTCAAGCAGTCGGACCGGACGCGCAGCCAGTTGCGGCTGAAGACGCGGCCGGGGCGAAGCCATGCGAGCGAATTTGGCCCGCGACCGGCTCCCAGCCTACAGGAGAATAGAAGCCCGGCCGGCCCGCCGCTGATCTGCTGGAAAGTGCTGTAGATCCCGGTAAAAGACGGAGTACAACCGTCCGCCCGGGCGCCCCGCCTGGCTCCCCCCGCCCTTCGATGACCGAGTTTAATCGCCGCCGCCGTCGTATCGCCCTCTGGACCCTTTGCGGGGCCCTGCTCGCCGTGCCCACTGCAGCCCGCGAGAGCGGCGAACCACAGCGCTTCCACGTGGTGTACCCCGGGCAGCGCCTCAACACGATCGCCAAGCGTTACAAGGTGAGCGTCGATGCGATTCGCATGGCCAACGGGCTCGGCAAGTCCGCGCGGCTCAAGCCCGGCGAGAAGCTGACGATCCCCGGTCTGGATGATGCGGATGGCAGCCGCGCGCGCGCGCTGTACCCACCGCAACACCCGAGCGACGGACTCACCGAACCGGCTTCTACTCGCAAGGACAAAGACGATCGGGACGACGACAGCGATCGCGACGCCGAAAGCGATGATGGGCCGCGCACGCACACCGTCTACGCCGGGCAACGCTTGGAATCGATTGCCAGACGCTACAAAGTCTCGCTCGAGGCGCTGTGCGCCGCCAATGGCATCACGCGCCGCGCGACCCTGCACGCGGGCCAAGTGCTCACCATTCCACGGCCCGGCGATCCGATCCCCGGCAAGGGCGAAGGCGACGACCTCGGCAAGCATGGCGCGCATGGCTCACAGCGTTTCGGTTTGCGCAAAGGCTACCTTGATTTGTTCAACTACTCGAGCCGCTTCCACGGCTACGCGCTGGACAAGAAGGGCAAAGTCAGCACGACGGCCGAGACTGAAGTCTCCAAGTTGTTCGGCGCCGTGGGCACGCGTCCGGAAACGGATCCTCGGCTAATCAAGCTACTTTCGAAGGTCAGCGATAAGTTCGGCAGTCGTCCGATTCGCATCGTAAGCGGCTACCGCACGCGCTCTTTTTATCAGGACTCGCGGCACAAGTTGAGCTGCGCCGTCGACTTCAGCATCCCCGGCGTAGACAACACGGTCGTACGTGACTACTTGCGGACGCTGCCCGCTGCGGGCGTCGGCTACTACCCCAACTCATCCTTCGTGCATTTGGACGTCCGCGACACGGCGACGTACTGGGTCGACTACGCGGGCCCCGGTGAAGCGCCGCGCAAGACGCTCGGGCACGATCGCGATCGCGATCAAGAGGCCGAGGGAGATTTACAAGATCCGGAAGTCACCGAGGGTGATCGCCCCGGGCCGAGCCAGCCGCCGACCATTGACGCACCGACGGCTGCCACAGCGCCCGCTGGCGGCGACCTGCCAACCGCGGGCGCACCGGTCGTCGCGGGCCCAACAGGCAAGTAGCTGGAGCGCGCCCTAGTAACTAGAGCGCGCCCAAGTAGCGCGGCGGCAAGCCCACGCGCGTTTCGGCGCGCACGGTTTGAGGCGGCTCCCCCAGCTCGCCAGCCCCGTCGATCGTAAAGCGCAGCACACTGCCGCCAGCCCGTTCCGCGTCCGTCGCGAAGCACGCGCCGCAGCCGGGTGCGCAGCGGATTCCGCCGAGCGAGAAGGGCTCGCTGAGCGACTGGAGCACCGCCCGTGTCCCTCCAGTTTGCGCATCCAAGAGCAGGAACGTGTCCTGGGCGGCCGCTGCCCCGGTGTCGCGATCGAAATGGCCGAGGGTCTCGAAAAGGAGCCGGTCCGGAGCGGCATAGTCGAGCGAAAAGCCGACTGGGTCCGTGCCCAAGGCGGCGGCGGCGAATTGCTTCACGGCGCGGGGCGCGCCCTGGATGTCGACCAGAGCCAAGCCGGAACCAGCGAGCTTGGGCGGCATCGCGCGCAGATCGGAGCCGACGCAAGCGACGGCGAGTTGGGTCGCATCGGGAGATAGCGCCATGTGGACACAGCCACGCAAATCCGGCAGCAGCAAGGTCGACACGAGCTCGTCCGATTTCGGATCGATCTCAACCAAGCGGGAAACCTGGCAACTCTTGTAGTCGTCAGCATAGGACGCGAGCAAGACGAACACGCGTTCCGACACCCGCATGACCTGGGCCGGGTGCGCAGAGTAACCTTGCGGCACGCCGGCCATGGCCGGCGTCAGATCGATGCGCCCCGTGATCTCGGGCTTACTGGGATCCACGATCAGGATATCAGCGCCCTCATCGAACGGTTGTTGTCCAGAGTTCGGGTTTGGCTCGTAACGAGGCACGTACGCCTTCCGCTCACTCAGAGCGAGGAAGTCGTGGGGGTTGGATTTGAAACCCGTCCCTACGGAGAGCTCGGACGTGATGCGCCCGCGCGCCAAATCGACGAAACGCAACATGGCGGCCGGGTAACTATCGATCAGAGCGATCACAGCTCCGTTCTGCACACTGGAGGGCGGCACGACGTCCCCACTCAATGCGACCCCGAAACCCGATGCCTGTGTGCTCGAGCTCACCAGGGATGGTGAGAGCACTCTGCCGTCGAAATCGAGCACGGACACATTGCTCGATTGGTAGTCCGATTCCACGACCAGCAAGCCGCGTCCACACGGTCCAACACTGGCAATCACCCCGTCACTGTCGGGCGTAACGCGCTGCGCGCCACACCCCACCAGGGCGAGCAGCAATGCCGCCCAGGCGCACGCCGCCGGCCTCACAGGCAAGCCGCGTTGACGACAGAGACCGCATCCAAGTCGAACACGCCGTTGAGCCCCGTTAAATCCGCCCGGTCAGTGATGCGCACGAAGCGCGCTTCACTGATACCGAGGTCGGCCAGGTCGAACGCGTCACCACCAGCAACGCCGGGGTCGGTCGGGTCGATATCGTTGGTTTCCGGGTTGGCGTACACGGGATGCCAGCCGGCACAGCTGCCGTAGGGCGGGGCAACGGCGGTGCAGGGAAAAGCCTGAAAATCCTGGCCGTCATCACTGACGGAAACAGTGCCGAGCTCGGCGAAAACCTGCGCCTGATCACCCGCGGCGTAGAACGGATTTTCAAACACGATGAAATCCGGCCCCGGACCGTCAACGATGGAAGTCGGCGCAAACGCCAGCGTAATCGCGCCGCCGTTGCCCAAGCTGGCCACGTCGAACGAAGCCGACGCATCGCCCGTGCCTTTCGGCGGCCCCAATACGACATCGGGCAGCTTCGATTGTCCGAAGCTCTGACCGGGCCCAGCCGTGAACGAAACCACCGAGGTCGCAAAACGTGACGGGCACGAGATCCCGGAATTAGCTCCCGCCTCCCCGCCCGACGCCCCGTTGCTTGGTGCGGAGCTACACGCTGATGAAACCAAAAGAATTGGAAAGAGCGCGCCGGACGCGCGCCAACGAATGCAGACCATGTGGGACTCCCGAGCGAGCTCGCGCTCCGTGGTGGACGGTGCCGCGCGAAAAAAAATCGCGTCAGCACACCCAGCGGCAGGTCTTCCGACTCCCTCTCCCATCCGCGTGTCGCCTTCCCAGCTGAGCTAGTGGCGCGTGACACGCGAATCCTCGAGGTTACGGCGGCGGCTCCGTGCCGGATTTTCACCGGACTTCCCAAGGTGGAATTTCCACCTCCCCTTGCGGGGACCAATAGGCCGCGCCTACGTAGCTCGACAGCTCCGGATTGGCAAGCCGTGCCGCCGCGCGCCGCTCGCGGAAGCTGCACGACCCGAGCGCCGAACTGTGCTTTTGTCGCTGGGCTTTGGCCTCACAATCCTGCGCGTGGTGCTGTGGTTTGTCGCTCTGGTTCGCTTGCCTCGCCGCGTGCAAGCCCGAGCCTGCCGCGGTCGCGCCGCAGCCGGTGGCGACGCCGGCACCGCCACCAAGGCCGGCGCAGTGCGCGGCACTGAGCGAGAATTGCAGCGCGACCGATAGCACCGTACTCGGCATCGGCGACCACGGATCGAGCATCACGCCACCCGCGGGTTGGACCTTCGCGAAGCAGAGCGATCGCAGCGTGGCCGTCGGTCCGGACGGCAAAGCATTGATCGCGGCTGTGGAGATCGCGAGCAGCACTGAAGCAGACGTGCTCGAGGCTCTGGAAAAGCTGACCACTGCGTCTGCCATCGAGAAAGTGAAGTTCGACGCCCTCAAGCGCCGCTTCAAGGAACCCCAACTCACGGTGAACGCGAGCGGGATCCCCGTCGATTTATGGGAGGTTAGCAAGGCCACCGCGCTGGTGAACCCGGAGCTGCTGGGCAAAGGCAGCGGGACCTTGCTGATCTTCGTGGCGCGGCTCGCGGTAGATCGCGCCGTGACGGGGCTCGGCTTCGTCGTCGTACCGGACGCAGAAGCCGAAGCAGAAAAGGTGATGAACGCAGTGCAGAGTCTGAAGGTGAACCCGTGAGCGTCAGCCTGCCGCAGATGAAACCGGGTGCCATCCTCGCTGGGCGCTGGCAAATTCAAGACTTCATCGGCAGCGGCGAGACCGGTGAGGTGTACGGCGTGCGGGACATGCACGGGGTCAGCACCTTTGCGCTGAAGCTTTTTTGGCCAAATGCGTTGGGTCAGGCCGAAATCTGGTCTGCCGTGCAGCAAACCGCGCGCACGGCCTCCGGCCTCGGGGTGGATGGCGTGGCGCGCGCGTGTGATTTTGGTATCGACGCTAATTCGACGCGCCCGTTCTTCGTGACCGAACGCGTGTCCTGGTCGTCGCTTGCCGAGCGAGTTCGCGCGCGCGGTCCGCTCACTCCCGCCGAAGTGTCCACCGCGCTGGTCGTACTGGCGCGCGCGTTGGATGGCGCGCATGCAGCGGGCGTCTGCCATCGCGATCTGAAACCGGAAAATGTCTTCGTCTGTCCGGAGAACGCCAATTGGGTCCGCATCAGCGACTTCGGCGTCGCGCTGCTGCGCTCCGCGTCGCCGCCCCCGCCGGGCTGGGGCGGCACAGTCGGCTGGGTCGCGCCGGATGCCGCAGATCTGAAGGCGCGCTCGACGCCCGCGATGGACATTTTTTCGCTGGGTCTGATAAGCTTTTTTGCGCTCAGTGGCGGCCCCTTGCATCGCGCGGCGCGCCGCGTGCCCATCGATCCGAATGAGCTGTGGGCGGAGCTCGGCACACCGCTCGACTCGGCTTCCCTGCGTGCCCGCGAGCTCGGCGCGTCGCTGGATCCAGCGTTCGACGCCTGGTTCCAGCGAGCCGTCGCGCCTTCGGCGCAAGACCGCTTCAACTCCGTGGCCGAGATGGCGAGCGCTTTCGACGCGGTCGTGCGCACCCTGATTGCGCCGCAGGGCCAGAACGCCGTAGCGCTCCCGGGCATCGCCGCGGCGATCGCGCAACCACTGGTCTTTCAGCTCGACGCGCCACGCTCTGCGCCTGAGAACGCGGCGCCCACTGGGCCTGCATCGCCTGCGCCCGCGGCGTCAGCGGGGTATGCTGCGACGCCTGAAGCGGCTCGAGCCA
>JBDTYJ010000262.1:0-8460 GCA_040005755.1 Pseudomonadota bacterium | reverse complement strand
GCGCTGGCATCTTGGCTCGGTAGCGCGCGAATCACCGCGAAACCGTCGGCTCCGGCACGCAACACGCCCTCTTCCTCGAGCACCTCCAAGAGGCGACCGAGCAGCCGGTGAAAGCGTGGGATCACGCCCAGCAAAGCGGCCAACCCGCGAACGTTTACGGTCTCGCCGGGCTGGGCGCGAAAGCCCAAGGTGAGCAGAGCCCGCGCGATCCAAAGCGTGCTGAGCGCTTCGAGCGCGACGAAGCCTTGGTGGTAGCTGTCCAACGCGTGCTCGCGAGCGAGCGCGGGCAGGGTGTTCGAGAGCTCTTTTGCGAGCAGGCCGGGTGCGGGCGACCACGCAGCATCCGGCGCGGCCTGTTCCCAAGCGATAGTGTACAGCTCTTGGTTCGCGGAGGCGTTGTCGGCGCCTGAGGATGCACGCAGCGTGATGCCGGAAAGCTCGGCGAGCAGACCCTGCTGGTCGTAGATGCGCACCTCACCGGTCAGCGTTTCAGCCGGCGTTTGTGCCGGTTTTGCGACCAACGCGCGGCTCGTTACCCTGCGCCCAGGCGTGCGATATAGCCGCACCGAATCGATTACGAGCGGCAGGTACGCCGCGCCCGTAGCAGCACCCGGAGGAATGGCGGCGGCCAGGATTTGCAGGCAGGCATCGAGCAGCGCGGGGGGCAAGTTGTAGCGTTCCGCGTCTGGTTCTTCAGCGGCGGGCAATAGGATCTCGCCGCGCGCTTCGCCCGGAACGAACTCCACGCTCTCCACGCCTTGTAGGGTGGGGCCAAACGCGAGGCCACGCGCGGCTAGCGCTGCCTGGTGTGCAGCCCGCGTGACGTGCGTCGCGCCGTTCAGGGGCGCAAGCGGCGTGGCAGCGTCGGGCTTCTCTAGCGCGCGCAGTGAGCCCCTGGCGTGCGTTCGCCACTCGGGCTCGTCGTGGTCCGTGCCCGCGGAGAGGATCTGGAACGTTGCGGCGCCATCTTCCTGGCGGCGAATCACGGTTTGCACGCGCCGCGTTTCTTCTTCACCAACCACGAGCGGCTCGGCGATGACTAGATCTTCGAGCTGCTGAGCGCTGTCGAACACACGCTGACCAGCGGACAAGGCCATGTCGACGAACGCCGCAGCCGGCAGAATGAGCCGCCCGCTGACGCGATGGTCGCGCAGGAACGGCACGTGCTCGGCCTGCACATCAGCCTCGAATTGTGTGATATCCGCGAGCGCACTGTGCAAACGCACGCCGAGCAGCGGGTGCCCGGTGTCACGGCCGCGCGCCACAGCCACGCGCCGCGCTTTGAACCAGCACCGCTCACGTTGGAAGGCATAGCCCGGCAAATCGACGATTTCCGCGTCCACCCCGGCCCATACCGCTCGCCAATCGATGGGCGCACCGGCGAGGTAGAGCGCGCCGAGCGAGTCGTCTAAACGCTCACGATCCGGCACGCTGCGGGACAACGAGGACAAGAGCGCGGGACTCGGCCCGTCCCAGACCTCCTGCGCGAAAGCCAGCAGCGTTGGCTGAGGGCCGACTTCGAGGCACACGTCGGGGCGCAATTCAGCGACTGCGCGCAAGCCATCAGCGAAGCGTACCGCACCGCGCACGTGCTCGCGCCAGTATGCCGGCTGCGTCACGGCGGCCGCGTCCGCCACGGCGCCAGTGACGTTGGAAATGAGTCGCAACGTGGGCGCGCTGAAGCGCACACCCTGCGCTTTCTGCTCGAATGCCGTCAAAATCGGCTCGACCAGCGGCGAGTGGAAAGCGTGCGACACTTTGAGCGGCTGACAGCGCACGCCGCGTGCCTGAAATTCAGCGCAAATAGCAGCCACTTCTTCGCTCGCGCCCGAAATCACGGTTTGCGTCGGGCCGTTCACGGCGGCGATGGATACGCGTTGCCCACGGCCAGTGAGCGCCGGAGTGACGTCGCTTTCCGCCGCGAACAGCGCGGCCATTGCGCCGCCTGCGGGCAGCGATTGCATCAGGCGGCCGCGCGCGGCAAGCAGGCGCAGCGCGTCTTCCACCTCCAGCACGCCGGCCACGCAGGCCGCGACGTACTCGCCCACGGAATGGCCGATCACGATGTTGGGCGTGATGCCCCAGGCGCGCCATAGGCAGGTGAGCGCGTATTCGAGCGCGAACAACGCGGGCTGGGTGTATTGCGTTTGGTCGAGCAGCGCGGGCCCGCCTTCGCTCGGGTACAGCACGGACAGCAGCGGCAGGCTCAGCTCGGCCTCCAGCGTTGCCGCGCAGCGCTCCAGGGCGGCGCGAAATACCGGCTGTTCTTCGTAGAGTTGCCGACCCATGCCGGCGTATTGCGCGCCTTGGCCCGTGAACAAGAAGACGATCCGCAGCGGCTCGCGCTTCGTGACGCGGGCTTTGCGCAGCCCTGGGACGTCCGCGCCCGCTGCCAACCCCAATAATCCCTCACGAAGCTCGTGGATCGTCGTAGCGCTGATTGCGGCGCGTTCCGGGTGATGCGCGCGCGCTACGGCTGCCGTGAAACACACATCCGCAAGTTGCGCGTCGCTGAACCCAGATAGAGCTGCGGCGTGGCGCGCGGCTTGCGCACGCAGCGAGGCCGCGTCGAACGCCGAGAGCACGAATGAATGGCGGCGTGCTACGCGCGGCGCGCGCGGCGTGGCACGCGCGGGCGCCTGTTCCAAGACGATGTGGGCGTTGGTGCCGCTGAAACCGAAGGAGCTGACGCCAGCGACGCGACGGCCTTCGATCGGCTGCCACGGAGTGAGCTTGCTGGGAACGTGCAGGCGCAATTCATCCCAGGCAATGTGCGGCGTAGGCGTGACGTGGTGGAGATGGGCCGGAATGGCCTCGCGCTGCAGCGAGAGCACGACCTTGATCAGCCCGGTAACTCCGGCGGCGGCTTCTAGATGGCCGACATTGGTTTTGATCGAGCCCACGCTGAGCGGGCGCTGCGCCGGGCGGTCAGGCGCGAACACTGCGCCGAGCGCGCGCAGCTCCAAGGGATCCCCGAGCTGGGTGCCGGTGCCGTGCGCTTCGATGTAACTGACGAGCCGCGGCTCGACGCCGGCGCGCGCGAGCGCTTCTTGAAGCACGGCTTCTTGCGCGGGGCCGTTGGGCGCGGTGAGCCCGCTGCTCGCGCCATCTTGGTTGACCGCGCTGCCCAGGATCACGGCTAAAATGCGGTCGCCGTCGGCTTGTGCCTGGCTCAGGCGCTTGAGCACCACGACCCCGCTGCCTTCCCCGCGCGCGAAGCCATTGGCCGCCGCGTCGAACGTGCGACAGCGGCCATCGGGCGAAAGCATGCGCGCGTGTGAAAGCGCGATGTACAGATCAGGCGAGAGGATCAGGTTCACACCGCCAGCGAGTGCCATCTGACAGTCGTTCGCGCGCAGCGCTTGACACGCCAAATGAATCGCGACGAGTGAGGACGAGCACGCGGTGTCGACCGTAAGACTCGGCCCTTGCAAACCGAGCAAGTACGAGATCCGCCCGGAAGCAACGCTGTGCGCGATGCCAGAGGGGAAATGCGCGTCCAACAGAGCGCGGTCGCGCGTCTCGAGCTCGAGCTGCGCGTAGTCGTTGCCACACAAGCCGACGTACACGCCGGTTTTCGAGCGCTCCAGGCGATCGGGCGCCTGTGCCGCGTTTTCGAGTGCTTCCCAGCACACTTCCAACAATAGGCGCTGTTGTGGGTCCATGCCCTGCGCCTCACGGCGCGTGATGCCGAAGAACGCCGGATCGAAGTCGGTGACGTTGCGCAGGAAGCCCCCGCCGCGCGTGGCGATGGTGCCAACGTGCTCGGGGTCCGGGTGATACAGCGCCTCCACGTCCCAGCGCGCCGCGGGCAGCGGGCCTATCGCGTCTAGCTCTTGCTCGAGGATACGCCAGAAGCTGGCCGCATCATCGCCGTCGCCCGGGATCCGGCAGCCCATGCCGATGATTGCGATCGGTTCACGAGCGGCGTCCTGCGCGGCTTTGAGCTCGGCGCGCGTTTCCTCCAGCGCGATGAAGGCGCGCTTGAGCGGCGTCATTTCAGTCACGCGCGGCCTCTTTGTTCCAGCAACAGCGCGATTTCATCGTCGCTCAAATCCGCGATCGCCGCCGCGGCAAGCGGCGCTGCCGCGGTGATCCGCGCTGGCTCTGCAAGCGCGACGCGCGGCGCTTTCGCCACCCGCTCCAGCAAGAACTCGGCGATGGCTTCGATGGTCGGGTAGTCGAACATCAGAGTGGCCGGTAACCCGCGGCCCTTTTCCAGCTCCAGCGCCCGATCGAGCGCGTTGCGTAGTTGCACGGCCATCAGTGAATCCATCCCCAGGTCCATCAGCCGATCGTGACGCGCTGGCGGTGCGCTCGGATCGAGACGCAGGATGCGCATGACCTCGGCGCGCACCACGTCACACAAGATCGCGAGGTGCTCGGCGGGTAGCTCTGCCGCTAAACGGCGGCGGATCGCGCCGCTGTGCGCTGTTTCGAGCGCTGGCGCGCGCGGCGCGGCAACGCCCGTGGCCATGGGCATGGCGAGCCGTGGCTGCGTTCCGGCACGACCCGGGTTGCGGGCCAAAAGCACGTGCTGGCCCAAAACCTCAGCCGCCGAACCGCGCTCGGGCCACGCCTTCGCCTCGGTCATGCCCGCGGCCAGCAGCGCGGAGATCCAAGTGTCGGGTGGTAACAGCGGGTCGTCGCCACGCAAATCATCCACGAAGTGTTGCCAGCCTTCGATCAGACCGGTGGTCATGTCGAAGTAGTCGAGGTGCTCCGTGGATTCGACCAAGACGAGCAGCCCGCCGGGCGCGAGTAACGTGCGGATGCGGGCGAGCGCGGCGCGTAGATCGGTGGCCGCGTGGACACAATTGGCCGACACGATGACGTCGAAGCCGCCTGCCGCGTAGCCTTGGCGCTCGGGGTCTTGCTCCAAGTCGAACGTGGCGAATTCGAGCCAAGAATATGCCGCAAAACGCGCCCGCGCTTCGCCCATGAACGCTTCACTCACGTCGCTGAAAAGGTAGCGCGTGCGTTCCGCGGGCAGCACTCGGAGTAGCGCTGACGTAGTGCCGCCGGTACCGCCGCCGATCTCGAGCACACGCAGCGCAGAGCCCGGCGGTAGCGCCTGGCTCGCGGCGCACAGCGCGGCCGCTGCCAGCCCGTTGATGTAGCGCATGGTCGCGGAGCGCTCGTACAACGCGGTCGCGAGCTCGAACGAGCCACCGGGAAAGAGCGATTCAAGTGGGCTCACGCGACCACTGACGATGCCCGACAAATGCTCGGCGCAGTTTCGCACGTACGCCAGCAGCTCGCGATTATCGGCAAAGTGCTGTTCGGCTTCCGCCCAAAGCTGAGCGAGCGGCGCCGGCTGCCAGGTCGTGAGCTCGTAACTATCGCCGCTCTGGCGTAACGCTCCGACCTTCACTAGCCGCTTGAGCCAGCGCGAGAGCAAGCGGCCTTGGCTCGCGGCGATACTCGCGGCACGAGCCAGCGACTCGAGGGTGTGGCGTTCGCCCACGCTTTGGAATGCGCCGAGCTCACGCAGGGTGTGCAGCACGGTGGCATCGGTAAGGCGCGCCAAACAGGCCCATTTCTCGGGATAGGACGGGACGTCGAGATCGAGCGGGCCGCGCGCGGCCTCGCGCTCCAGAGCGTGTGAAGCGGCCGACCACAGGTCGATTGCGTCAGCCCGGGTTCCGCTTTGGGTCGGGAGCCGAATCCAATGCCGCGAGCGTTGGAATGGATAGGTTGGCAGGCTGACGGTGCGCGGCCCGCCGCCCACGGCGGCCCAATTCACGTGGGCACCGGCTGCGTAGAGCACCTGCAGCGTGTGTAGCACCTCGGCCCAGGCACTCTGGTCCTTGCGCAAAGAGGGCAGCCAGCTAGCGTTGGCGACGCACTCGGCGCCCATGCCCAGCAGCACCGGATGCGGGCCCAGCTCCAGGTAGTGAGTGATGCCTTTTTCGGCCAGCACTTGCATCGACTGAGCGAAACGCACCGGCTGGCGCAGGTGGTCGCGAAAGTACGCGGCGCGGCCCATGGTTTCGAGATCCGCCGCCGCACCGGTGAGATTCGAGATGAGCGTGATCGTGGGCGCCGAGTAGTGCACGCCCTCGAGCTCCCGCTCGAAGCCCGCCAAAACCGAATCCATGAGCGGCGAGTGGAAGGCATGCGAGACGCGCAGCGGGGTGGTACGCAGGCCGCGCGCCGAGAAGTGCTGCGCGACGCGCTGAACCGCGCTGCGTTCCCCGCTGATTACCGTGTTGGTTGCGCCGTTGATGGCCGCAACGGACACGGCGCCGCCGTCGGCCCCGATCGCGGCCTCGACCTCGCTCGCGGAAGCCTCGATGATCATCATCACGCCGTCGCCGGGGGCGAGCGCCGTCAAGCGACCGCGCGCCACGACGATGCGCGCGGCATCGCGAAGCGTGAGCACACCAGCCGTGCAGGCGGCCGCGTATTCACCAAAGCTGTGACCGAGCACCGCAGCGGGCTCGACGCCCCAAGACGCCCACAACGCGCCGAGCGCGTACTGGAGTGCAAACAGCGCTGGCTGTGCGTTTTCGGTGCGGTCGAGCGCCGCGGGCTGGGCCTCCGGCGAGAACACGAGGGGCGTAATCGGCCGGCCGAGCACGCGCTCGAGTTCGGCCGCGCACTCGTCCCAAGCACGTCGGAAGGCGGGCGCGCAGTCGTATAGCTCGCGGCCCATGTCCACATATTGCGCGCCCTGCCCGGGATACAAGAACGCGACGCGAGGCGGGCCTCCGGCCTCGTGCGGGCTCGCGACCACGCTGGGGTGCTCCACTCCGCGTAACCAATGATCGAGGCCTTCCAGCAAGGCCGGGACCGTTGTGCCCAGCACGCTCAAGCGCGACGCGAAATGCGCGCGGCCGGCATTCGCGGAATGGCACACTTCGCGCGCCGAAACGTGAGCCGGCAGCGCGGCCAGCGCGTCCCGGTAGCGCTGCGCGAGCTCACGCAACGCTCGCGCGTTGCGGGCGGAAAGCGCGAGCAGCGCAGGCGCAGGCGGCGCATCCGAAATCGCCTGCGCCACGCCTGGCGCGGCTTCCAACACGACATGTGCGTTCGTGCCGCTGAAGCCGAAGGCGCTCACGCCGGCGACATGTCGCCCGTCGATGGGCTGCCAGGCGCTGACACTCGTCGGAATCGTGATGGGCAACGTGCTCCAATCAATGAGCGGATTGCGCGTTGTTAGGTGCAGGTGCGGAGGCAGCTCGCGCCGTTCGAGCGCGAGCACGGTCTTGATCACGCCCAAAACGCCGGCCGCGGCCTCCAGATGACCGATGTTCGTTTTCAGCGAGCCGAGCGCGAGCGGCACATCCGCAGCGCGACCCTCGGACAGCACGGCGGCGAGCGCACCTACTTCAATCGGGTCGCCCAGCGAGGTGCCGGTACCATGCGCCTCCACGTAGCTCACCATGCGCGCCGCGATGCCGGCGTCCGCCAAAGCGGCGCGCAGCACCATTTGCTGTGCGGGCCCATTGGGCGCCGTGAGCCCGTTACTGCGCCCGTCTTGATTGATTGCAGTCCCGCGAATCACCGCCAGTACGCGGTCGCCATCGGCCAGCGCATCGCGCAAACGGCGCAGCACCAAGATGCCGCCGCCTTCGCCGCGCACGTAGCCGCTGGCCGCGGCGTCGAACGTGCGACAGCGGCCATCGCGCGACATCATGCCGGCCTTACAAAAATTCACGTTCAGCTCGGGCGTGAGGATCAAATTCACGCCACCAGCGAGCGCCAAATCACAGTCCCCGTGGCGTAGGCCCTGCACCGCCAAGTGCAACCCCACCAAAGACGACGAGCATGCAGTGTCGACGGCAATCGCTGGCCCATGGAACCCGAGCACGTAAGCGACGCGACCCGCCGCCACGCTGGCCGCATTGCCGGCGCTGAAATACGGGTCAATCAGCTCCGGTTGGGCAAACAACGCCCGGCCGTAGTCGCTATTGGACATGCCCAGGTAGATGCCGGCGCGCGTGCCGGCGAGCGACGTGGGCGCGTGGTTGGCGTGCTCCAGCGCTTCCCAACACAGCTCCAGCACGAGCCGCTGTTGCGGATCCATGCTCGCGGCTTCCAGCGGAGCGATGCCGAAGAACTCGGCGTCGAAGCCGGACACATCCGCCAAAAAGCCACCAAAGCGCGTGTACATTTTGCCGGGCGCTTCTTGTGCTTCATCGAACCAGTCCGCGAGCCGCCAGCGCTCACTCGGAATTTCGCTGATCGCATCGCGCCCAGCCCACAACAGCTGTGCCAAGCCAGCCACATCGGTCACGCCGCCCGGAGCCCGCACGCTCATGCCCACGATTGCTACTGGTTCGTGCGCTTGCGCTTCCAGCTCCGCGATGCGCGCGCGCAACGCACGCACCTCGAGTAGCGCGCGCTTGACGGGCGAGAGCTCGGGGCTGTCTTCGACGTTGCTCATCGTGCTGCCACCACTCCAGCGTCCAGTTCGGCCAAAAGCTGCGCCTCCGCCTCGGCATCACTGAGCGC
>JBDTYJ010000261.1:0-8506 GCA_040005755.1 Pseudomonadota bacterium | reverse complement strand
TGATCAAGGGAATTTACGAGGGCGGGAAATGGGCGAACGACCTCGACACCGTGGGTCGCAACCTGGCCTCCACCCCGGAAGTGGTGATCGCGATGGGCATGAAGAACGCTGCGCCGGTTGAAGCCTTGCTGAAGTCCGCGCGTTTTTCGGCTGCGGGCTCAATCGGTAAAACCGGTGAGCGCTACCGGCTCGCCAGCAAAGACGCTCAGCCGGGGCAGCCTGGGGAGGATGCGCTGCTCAAGGGGCTTACCGAAGCCGAGGTGGTCTCAGCGATGGACACGAGCTCCTCGGATAACGCGGTATTGGTTTGGTTTCCGGAAGCCAACCTGCTGGTCGTGGGCAGCTCGCCCCTCGTGACCAACATGACCCAAGTCCTGGAGTCGGGCGCGGCCTCCATCCAACAAAGCCCAGCCTTCGACGCAGCAGCCAACGACTTTGAACGCAGCTCGCGGCTGATTGCATTTGTCGAGCCCGGTTTTTTTTCGACGATCACCGATCCGCGGTTGAAGGAGCTCGTCGACGGCTACTTCAAGCCAGCAGGGCCGATCACCGCCTCGATGCAGCTGAAAGCAGCGGGTTTCTTGACCACCTTCACGGGCCGCATCTCGGGCAGCAAACTGCCGCGTAGCGCCGCCTACGCCGAGCCGCAGGCGCTCGACTTGCCGGGGCGCTTGCCGGAAGAAACATTCGCCTACGTCGCAAGCTCGACGAGGACCGGGCTGACCGGGGCCGAGTTGGAAAAGGTCTTGTTCGATCAAGTCGGCTTGGCAGGGCCCGATGCGCGTGGTCAGGTCGAGCAAGGCGTGCAGCAGTTGGAAGCGTTGCTCGGCGTGAGCGTGAGCAAGCTGCTCGACAGCGTTGCTGGCCAAACCGTGATCGGGGTTGCGGCAACGCCTGCGACCTCGTTTGCGGACCTGAGCGCGACTCCGCAATCCTTGGCTCAATTCGGCCTAACGTGGATTCTCGAGCTGAAGGATCAGACTGAATTTGAGCACCTTGCAGCGGGCCTGCGCGCCAAGGTTTTACCGACGGTGGGGGAGGTTGCGGTCACGCCGGATGGCGCCGGTTTTGCGCTTTCGCCTCGCCGCCTGCCGGCGCCCATCACCATGCGCGTGAAGTTCCTCGGCAAGTACTTGTTCGTCACGGCGGGTTTGAGCACGCTATGCGATCGCGCGGAGGCCGCGTTTTCCAAGGGCGAGCGCGCGTTGAAGGACGAGCCTGGGCACAAGCGCGCGCTGGGCGCGTTGCCTGAAAAATTGCACTTTTTGATGTGGGTAGACACCGGGCGCGTCGGCGACACTCTGATGCAGAACCCCGTGCAGCGAGCGCAGCTCCTGCACGCCGGCCTGTCGCTAGACAAAGTGCACTTGACCGGTGCTGATCGCATTACGAGTGCGCTCTCCGTGCGCGGGGAAGTTGCGAATGAGGTGTGGACGTATCATGTGGCCTCGCTCAACCTGCAAGCGTTCGTGCCGCTGACGGCGCTCGGCTCCGCGTTCAGTTTGGGCACGCGCGGCGCGGTCGCGCCGGACTGATCGACGCCGCTGCTTTTGCGCCGCGTGAGCGCGAAATGGGTGCGCGCCGTTGGCGCCTCGCCCAGAGTTACGGCAACAGGTAGGTCAGCGCGAGGCGGATCGCGTTCGTCGGCAGCTCGAGATCGTCCCAACTTCCGTCAGCGGCGATTTTCTCGAAACTCAGCCGGTACTGGCTACGGTTTTGGCGCGCGCTGCGGTTTAGGTAGTCGTCCTGCACCGCACCCGTCAGGTCTTCGTCCAGCACGAGGTGCGTCGCGATCGGCAGGCTAGGGCCGCTGTAGAACGGGCCGAGCGCAGCCAGCGGTGCGACGCGCAGCACGGCCCCCCCCAACTGCTCGAAGCTGACGTGCTCCAAAAGACTTGCCCCGAGCGTTTCCGGCGCGCCGTAGACCACCGCGTTGGCTTGCAGGCGCGCGCTCGAAAAGCCGCGGATTGTGGCGGGTAGCGGACTCAGATCAAAGCTCACGAAGCCGGTGTAGCGAAGGTTGTTGGCGTCGTCCCCCACGCACACCGTGGCTTGGTAGGGCGCTTTGGCGGCGCGCATGCAATTGTGAATGCCTTCGACTTCACCATCCGTCCAATTGCCGGTCCGCTCCGCATCCGCGACTAGCTCGGTTGACACCTGGCGCAAGGTGCTAAACGCGAACTGCATTGCTTGCAGCGTTTGCCCGGTGCGCGCGCGCGCGCCTTGGAAGCCGTAATGGTACGTTCTCGCGGGGGAGGTCGGCGTGCCCATTGCATACTCCAACGCGGCGCGTGGGGTGAGCGTCAACGTGCTCGCGCTGCCATCCCAGCCGAAGTGAAGGCTTGAGGCCGGCAGCTCGCTCGACTGATAGGCGGCTTCGGTAGCCTCCGTGTCCATCGCTTGGCCGAAGTGGATCACGATCGCGGTGTCGCTAAGCAAACCGGTCGCGCCATCCGCAGGGGTTACCCCGAGCACGGCCGGCGCGCTCACGGCGGTTGAGCCAGCCGCGCCGCTGGCCTCCCAAGCGACTCCCGCGCTGCCCGCGCTGCCCGCGCTGTCCGCGCTGTCCGCGCTGCCTGCGCTACCCGCGCTACCCGCGCTGTTGCTGGGGCTTACTGCTTTGGGCAGCGGGAACCCAACCCCCAACTCACCCCCCGCATCGGCATTCGAAGGGCCCCACCAGTCACCGCCCCCGCCCGTTTCGATGAAGCCCTTCGGCCCGGAGCAATCTCGGGTCTCCAAGCAATCATGCTCGAAGCCCCCGCAGTCCGCGCACGCGATCCCCCACAAGAACAGGCCAATAGGCCGTAAATTCCCCTGCATTCCTCAGAGTCGGCGCGGCTGGGGCGGGAGTTGCGCCGGATCGCTCATGGGAGCTCCAGCGAGGGCGCCCGCTCGCGGCTATGCCAGGTGCTCGCCAGCGTGCAAAAATCCGGCGTAGCGAACTTGGCTTCGTGGCGGCGGGCCCTTCCCAGGGCGTGCAGGTCGAGACTAGTGTCACGCCCATGCAGCAGCGTTACCTCGGGTTTTTCGCGTTCGTAGTGCTCGGTCTTGTGGCGTGTGCCGAAAACGGCACCGATACCCCGAAGACCCCGGATCAGCTCTTGGCGGATCAAGAAAAGCTGGGCGACGAGCAACTCAGGAAAGAGCGCACCGAAAACACCAACACTGACACTTCCGGCTCGACCGAAGAAGAGAAGAAGCGTGAGTGGGATGACAAGCAGGCGGATCTGGAGATGCACCGCGCAGCGCACTCCGCTGAAACATGTCCGGACTCCGTGAAAGGTGACGACGCGCCCGCGACGCCGCCGACGAAGGGGGCCAAGCCGGCCAAGAAAGCCGCCCCCAAGGTGAAAGACACCAAGGCGGACGTAACGCTCGTGTTTGCGAACGACGGTCACGTCAAATCACTCAGCGTGGGAGCCCCGTATGACGAGAACGCAGTTGGCAAGTGCGTGCAGCGCGCGCTGAATGCCGTGATTGTACCGGCCTATAACGGCGGCGAGCACACGCTGGAGTGGACGATTGACCTGAGCGGCGGCAAGAAATCCGGCCCCATCGGTAAGACGGACACGGAAGCGCCGGCCAAGGCAGAATAGAAGCTAGCTCGGGCGCGGTTCGAGAGCGCGCCGCTCGAGCTCCCGGGTGAGTGCCTCGCCGCTCAGGCGAGCCACAAGCCGAGCACGATCAGCAAGCTGAGCAATCCCACCGCGATCAGCGCGAGTGCTTCCCAAGGCTCGCTGCGCGGATCCGTGAAGCGGAGTTCGAGAGAGGTGATGCGGCTCACCTCTCGACGCTTGCGCCCCGACAGTGCGAGGTTGGCGGCGCGCAATCCTGGGTCGAAATGCTGCTCGGTCTCGATCATCGGACGATGGGCGTGCCACGGCCCGCCGCGGCTGTCTACGCCCTGTGACGAACGCGGATTTTTGTGCTCAGCGCAGCTGGAAGCGCAGCACCCAGCGCATGCGCACCGCCACCGCATTGCCGGCGCGACGCGCAGCGCTGAAGCGGTAGCGCCGGACCGCAGCCAGCGCGGCTTCATCCAGACCGTAGCCGACGTGCTCCAGGGCACGCGCGGACTGCACGGCACCCCCGGCGTCAATCACGACTTCCAGCGGGAGCTCGGCTTCCACGCCCGCTGCTTCTGCCGCTGGGGTGTAGCTGGGAGGGCTGCCCGTTTGCAGCTTGGCTGGCGTGTCCACCGCGGCTTCCGGGAACGGCGCCGTTGCGGGAGGCGGGTTTGCGCTGTCCGCCGCGACCCGCGCGAGCGGCGCGCCGACGCCGGCCACGATCAGCGGCGCTTGCAGGATGAAGCGCGCTGCGGCCGGCTGTGCGCTGCCCGGCGCATCGGCAGGCGCGCCCTTGACGGGCGCTGCGTTGTTCTGTCCGACTGCGGGTTCGTTCGCAGCGGTAGCGCGGGCTACGATCTGTGTGCTGCCCGCCCCTGCTGAAACCGTGGCAGGTGAGCGTGCCGAAACGACTGCTCGCGTTGGGGCGGACAGCGTGCTGCGCGGCGCCGCTTCGACGACCGGGGTTGGCTCGTTGCTTGGCGCGACGGATATTTCGAGGACTGGGAAGCCCACTTCACCCGCAGCGATAACGACGCGCCCGCGCGTAAGGTGTTGATGACAGCAATACGCGATGCCCGCATGAAGCGCGCACGACGCGGCCAGGGCCAACGTGCGTCCACTCGGCAACCAGACTGCCACGCGCGCGCCGTTCGGCGCCGCGTTTTTGGCGAAAATAGCGGTCGTCACTGCGAGAAAAACGTAGCACGTTTATTAACTAGTATGTTACTCGTTGCGCGCTCGAAGGCACGCGGTCTCTTCGGGGTACGCCGGACAATGCCTCCTTTGCGGTTCTCCTCGTCCGTCATTGGCGTGACTTTTCTGTGCGCTGGAGCCGCGTTTGCAGAGGGCGCCAGCGGCGGCGAGAGCCCGACTGCAACCACAACGGATGCAGCGAGCCCGGCTGCCGTGGCTCCCGCGCTCAAGGCTCATTCGGATCCGGTGTACCCCGCCGACGCTTTGGCAAGCGGGCTGGGCGGCACGGTCGAGCTCGAGCTCACGGTGGATGAGAGCGGGCGCGTGCTCGAAGCGCGTGTCGTGCAGCCCGCGGGTCACGGCTTCGATGAAGCTGCGCTTGCCGCCGTCAAAGCCTGGACGTTCGAACCCGCGCGCCAGGGCGGCAAGCCGATTCGCGCAACGGTTCAGCTTTCGCTGCCCTTCGTGCCGGCCCCGGCCCCGACCGCCGCAGCGCTCGGTGCGGCGCAGGCAAGCGCGCCGCCGCCTGCGCAGCCGAGCGCTCCAGTGCCCGCAGCGCCCGCTTTGCAAGCGAACGGCGAGACCACGTTGGTTTTGGGACGGAAGCCGCTCAGTGCAGCTTCCTCTGCTGCGGTGCGCGACCGCGATTTCGCGTTGCGCCCCATCGGCTCGGTGCAGGACATTTTGCGGGTGACGCCGGGCCTAGTGACGGTGCAGCACTCGGGCGGCGGCAAGGCGAATCAATATTTCTTGCGCGGGTTCGACGCTGACCACGGCACGGACATCGCGCTCTCGATCGACGGCATTCCGATCAACATGGTCTCGCACGCCCACGGTCAGGGCTTTTCGGACACCAACTTCATCATTGCCGAAACGGTCGAGCGCGTCGAAATTTCGAAGGGACCGTATTTCGCCAATCAGGGTGATTTTGCGACTGCCGGCGCCGTGAACTTGGTGACGCGCACGGGCTTCGAGCACAGCTCACTCGGGTTCGGGCTCGGTGGTTCGCCAGGGCACGGGGGGCCTGCCTACCGCGGTCTCTTGATCGCGAGCCCGAAGTGGGACAAGGCGCAGGCAATGTTCGCAGCGGAGGTGGGCAGGCAAGAAGGGCCGTTCGAAAACCCCGAAGGGTGGGACAAGTTTAAGCTGTACAACAAGGTCACGGTGGCACTTTCGCCGACCTCCAGCTTGAGCTTTGGCGAGGCCAGCTACGCCAGCAACTGGCATGGGTCAGGGCAAATTCCGACGCGGGCGGTGGAGCAGGGCATCGTCACACGCTTTGGTTCGCTCGACCCGAGCGAGGGCGGTAACACCGCACGTCACCAGGCATTCTTCGGCTACAAGCTCCGGCCGAGCGAAAACAGCGAGGTCACGGCTCAGATCTACGCGGGAACGTATCGCTTCAACTTGTTCTCCAACTTCACGCTTTACCTGGCCGACCCCGACAACGGAGATGAGATCGAGCAGGTGGATCGACGCACGTTTTACGGCGGTAACGTGAGCTACCGTGTGGCGCGCGGGATCGGAGCGGTGCGCTTCGACACCACGATCGGCAGCACGCTGCGCAGCGACGACATCAACGAAGAGCTGTGGCACACGGCGCAGCGCACACAGCTCGGGCAAATTCGTGGCAACAGCGTGCATGAATCCCTGCTTGGCGCGTACCTGAATGAAGAGGTCACGCCGTTGCAATGGCTGCGCGTGAACGTCGGCGCGCGGGCGGATCTGCTCTCCTTCGCCGTGAACAACGAGCTGCCCAGCAACGACCCGACCAACCCGAAGAGCGGCGTTGCTGCGGCGCATCAGTTCAGCCCCAAGGCGACGGCCGTCGTCTCGCCGATGGCTCGGCAGGGTGCTGAGCTCGACCTATTCTTGAACTGGGGCCACGGCTTTCACTCGAACGACGTGCGCGGCGTGTTCACCTCTCCTTCGGTGACGGCACTCACGCGCGCCGTGGGTGAAGAGCTCGGTGCCCGCACGCGGCTCTGGGATCGCTTCGACTTCGCTGCCTCGGCCTGGCTGCTCGATTTGAACGGCGAGACCACTTGGAACGGCGATGACGGCACGACCAACGTGGGGCCCAGAACGCGCCGATACGGGCTAGAGTTCGAGTCACGTTACGAGTTCACGCCTTGGCTCGCTGCCGACGGCGCGGTGACCTTCAGTCACTCGCAGTTCTCTACGGACGGGCAAAATGGCGGCGGCTTGGCGCTCGCTCCCAAGCAAACGTGGTCGGGCGGGCTTTCCGCGCGTCAGGAGTTCGGCCCGGGAGCGGTACGCGCGGGCCTGCGCTTCTACGGCATCGGTGATCGCCCGGCCTCTGACGACGGCGTGCTCATTGCTCGCGGCTTCACGCAGTTCGATGCTCACCTCGGCTATCGTCAGCGTTGGTTCGACGTCGCGTTCGACGTCGAAAATCTGCTCAACGGCAGGTTCCGCTCCGCGCAATTCGCCACCGTCAGCCGCCTGCCGGGGGAACCCGGCCAGGGGCAAACGCTTCCCGCCGGCGCAGCTTGCGGCACCAAAGGTCGGCTCGCCACGAATCCCGGGACTGGCAGCGCTGACGGCCGTTTTTGGGGCTGCGAAGACGTAGATTACACGCCCGCCTATCCGCTCACGCTGCGCGTCATGGCGACGCTCTTCTTGGATTGACGACCTTGAAGTACGCTCTGTCGTCGTGAGCGCGCCACTTCGTTCTCCAGCCCATGCGCTGCTTCGCGGAGCGGCGTTGGCGCTGCTTTCGGCACTGGCGTTCGGGCTCGCGACTCCGTTCATTCAACGTTTGAGCCGGGGTTCGGGGGTGTTGTGGGCGGCGGGGCTGCTGTACGCTGGCGCCGCGCTCGCATCCGTGGAGTTTTCGCGCAAATCGCGGACAATCGAGGCGCCGGTTCGCGGCGTGCACGTGCTGAGGCTGCTCACGGTCGCGCTCGTCGGCGCGGTGCTCGCGCCCGTGTGTCTGATTTGGGGGTTGCAACGCACTGACGCGGTGAGTGCGTCGCTACTGTTGAACTTCGAAGCGGCGTTCACGGTCGTGCTGGCACGGGTGGTGTATCGCGAGGCGATTGGCCCCAGAGTGTGGCTCGCGCTGGCGGTCATTTCTGTGGGCGGCTTGATACTCGCGTCTTCGGGTGCGTGGGTGATGCCCGGGTTTGGCCTCGGTGCGTTCGCTATCGTGCTGGCTACGTTAGGGTGGGCGTTGGACAACACCTTGTCGCGACCACTCGCAGAGCTGAACCCTAAGCAGGTGGTGTTGTGGAAGGGCAGCTTGGGCGCGCTGTGCAGCGTGCTGCTCGCCTTCGGGTTCGGTGAGCTGTGCCCGAAGCCGGCTGCACTGCTCGGGCTCTTGGCGTGCGGCGCCACGGGTTATGGCTTCAGCTTGCAGCTCTACCTCAGAGCGCAACGGCAGATTGGAGCGGCGCGAACTGGCTCGATCTTCGCCGTGGCGCCGTTCTTTGGCGCAACGGTAGCTTGGCTGATGGGCGGCGCGGCAGTAGGCACCTGGGCCGTCGGCGCCGGTCTCTGCTTTGCGCTCGGCGTTTACCTGCATTTGACCGAAAACCACGGCCATTGGCACACGCATCGGGCATTGGCTCACGATCACGTTCATCGCCACGATGACGGCCATCACGACCACGAACACGTGCCGCCCGTTCCCGGTGAACATAGTCATTCGCACGCCCATGACGAGCGGAGCCATGATCACGCTCACGCTTCCGATGCGCACCATCGGCACGAGCACTGAG
>JBDTYJ010000260.1:0-8512 GCA_040005755.1 Pseudomonadota bacterium | reverse complement strand
CAGAAGTACATCGAGAAAAAGAGGTACGACCGGGCAATCGCGGAGTACCAACGGATCGTTCAGGACGATCCGAACGACGCTCGCACGCTTCTGAAGATCGGTGATCTGCAAGCGCGGCTTTCTGCGTACCCGGAAGCCATCGCGACTTACGACCGCGTCGGGCAGTACTACTCGTCGCAGGGCTTCGCTCTCAAAGCGATCGCGGTTTACAAGCAGATCCGCGAGCTGATCAAGAAGCATGCGCCGGATTTGGCGGACCGCTACGGCCACATCGTGCCAAAGCTCGCTGAGATTTACACGCAGCTCGGCCTGACCAGTGACGCGCTCGCCGCGTACGACGAGGTAGCCACGCGGTTGCAGCGCGCGGGGCGTGATCGCGAAGCGATCGAAGTCTTCCAGAAGATGGTCGGCCTGGACGCGCAGAATCCGCTGCCGCACTTGCGGCTCGCTGAGGCTCGCTGTCGCGTTCAGAGCCTGGATGAAGCAATCGAGTCATTCTGGGCCGCTGCCGAGCTACTGCTCAGCCTGGAGCGCAAAGACGACGCGCTGAAGGTCATCGAACGCATCCTGCACTTCAAGCAGGATCCGCGCTACGCGTGGGTCGCGGCCGAGCTGTACCTGCAGCGGGGCACGCGCGAAGACGGCCTGCAGGCTCTGACCAAGTTGCAGATCTGCTTCCAAGCAGATCCGAAAAACTTGGACACGCTGGGCCTGCTCGCGCAGGCGTTCACGTTGATCGGGCAAGAGGCCAAGGCGATCGAGGTGTACAAGGAAATGGCGCGCATCGCGCGCGACGCTGAGCGCCGCGATCTGTTCGAGCAGCTGTTGGCGCATTTGCGTGAGGTGGCGCCGCACGACGAGCAGGTGCGCGCGCTGCAAAGCTTGCCGCCCGCGTTGTCCACTTCCTCCTCGCGGCCGCCGCTGATGGAGTCCATCGCGCCGCTGAGCGTGGGCGACAGTGAGGTTGAGTTCATCGAGGACACGACGGATCGCGACCGGATGAGCGTCGCGCCGAACCGCCTCATGCCGCTGCCCGGCTCGCGCCCCATGATGGCCAGTGCGCCGGACGTCGTGGTCGTCGACGAAACCCAGGAAGCCGCGGAAGAACTGGGCGATCCGAGCTCGTTCGATGCGCGCGGCCATGCTCGCAAGGCGGTCGTGGACGCGGAGTCGTTCCGTAAGCTGCGCTTGTATCCAAAGGCCATCGAGGCGCTGCACATTGCGCTCGAGATTGACCCGCGCTCGCTCGAAATTCGCCAGAAGCTGCGCGAGCTATTGGTCGAATCGGGCGACCGTGAAGGGGCCATCGCCGAGACGCTGAACATGGCGTCACTGCAGCTCGATAACGGTGACATCGGGCAGACCGAGGCGCTGGTCTACGAGGTGCTCGAGATCGAGCCGGAGCATCCGGAGGCGCTTGCGATGCTCGAGCACATTGCGCCCGCGCAGCCCGGCTACGCGGACGTACACAATGGCCGCGCGCGCGCCGGCTCACAGCGCGGCCTTCCGCCGTCGGTCGACGGGTACGATCCCGACGCGCCGCTGCCCTCGTATGACCTGGAGGAGATCGGCGCAGAACAGGCGATGAACTCCGAACCGAGGCATCCGTTCCTGCACCATCCGGGGTTCGACCAACAGGACGATCCATTCGGAGCCGATCAACCGCTACCCAGCTTCCCGCTGGGTTCTGACCCGCATTGGGAGGCCGCGCGCGATCTGGACGACTACGAAGAAGTGCAGGAGATCTCGACTGTCGAGGACTTCCTGCCGGCGGACGGCGCACCCGCCGCGACCAGCGCCTCGGCCGCGAACAGCACCGAGGGGCTGGAGGATGTGCTGGACGAAGCGGATTTCTTCGCCACGCGCGGCCTGTATGAAGACGCCAAAGCGATCCTGGTCGAGCAACTCACGCGCACGCCCAATCACCCGCTGGTCCTCGAGCGGCTAAGCGAAATCGAAACCGCGCTCGGCGCGTCGGGCGCAAGCCAGACAATCGAGCGTTCGCAGTTGGGCAAGAACCAAGAGCAAGAAGCGCTGGATTTCGACGTGGCGCAGTCGCTGGGCGCCTTGGACGAAATGGAGCTGCCGCCCGAGAGCGTGGCCGCGATGGGCATGAACGCCGCCGGTGACGTCGACGTCGATCAGGTGTTCGAAAAGTTCCGTGCTGGCATTCGCTCGCAGGTATCCGAGAACGACAGCGCAACGCACTATGATTTGGGCGTTGCCTACAAGGAAATGGGCCTGATTGCTGACGCCATTCACGAGTTCGAATTGGCGGCCCGCGACGCGCAGCGTGAGTGCAACTGCTTCGCGATGATCGGTATGATTTACCTAGAGCAGAGCCAACTCGACCGCGCGGTGGAATCTTACGTGCGTGCGCTCAACTCAGCCGACAAAACGGTCGAGCAGGAAATGAGCCTGTATTACGACCTCGGCACCGTGTACGAGATGAAGCACAAGACCCAAGACGCCTTGTACTACTTTCAAAAGATCGCGCGCCGTGACCCAGGCTACCGCGACATTGCGGAGCGCCTCGCGGCGCTGCGGCCCGAGAAGGAAGCTCCGCCCGTTTCCTCCAGTGCGCGCGCCGTCGGTGCGGAGCAAGACGACTTCGATAGCGTGTTCGACGACCTGTTCGAGGGCGGCAAGCGTTAGCGGGCGCCACGCCCACGCAGCGCGTCAGCATGCGTCAGTCGCATGCCCGAGGCCGAGACGACCTGAATACCGGGCAAGGCCGGAGCAACTCCGCTATCCGTTGCGATCCACAATCGAAGCCAGGAGCTCACCTTGGGCGCACAGCGTGCCTTCGACCGTGGCTTCACCGCGCAGCTTCCAGACGTTGCTCCGGTGATGAATCACCTCAACGTACAGGTCCAAGCGATCGCCCGGGGTCACCGTGTGACGGAACTTCGCTTTGTCGATGCCAAGGAAATACATCAGGCTGGTAGAGGCATCGAATGGTTCGGAGGCATAGGCGAGAATGCCGCCGATTTGCGCGAGCGCTTCGATGATCAACACGCCGGGCATGATCGGGTGATCGGGAAAGTGCCCTTGGCACCAAGGCTCGTTCGCACTGACCATCTTGTGCCCGCGGATGCTTTCGCCGGGCACGATGTCAGTCACGCGGTCCACGAGCACGAACGGATAGCGATGCGGCAAGATCTCGAGGATCTTGGACACTTCCAGTTTGACGCTCTTTTTTGGACCCATACCCGAACCAGTATCCCCCCGAGCCCGCCGCCCCGGCGAGCAACTTACTTCTTCGGCGCAAGTACGGTCGACGGGACCGTTGGAACCGGTAGCGCGGATGGCGTTGCGCCCGCAGCGGCAGCCTTTTTATCGCTCGGCGCTTTGGCGCCGTCGTCGCCGGCACCCTGGTTGTACAAGGTAATGATGCGGTCGGTCACGTCCAAGTCACTGCGAACGTAAGGCGCAGCCTGCTTGTCCACGACGATGTCGAGCCCTTCTTGCGTCGCCAGGCGGCGAATTGCCCCCATGATCTTTTGCACGATCGGTTGCGTGAGCTCGCCCTGCTTCTTTTGCAGCTCTTTGTTGTAGTCGACGAACACGCCCTGCAGCTGCATCATCTCGCGCTGCCACTTATCGACGCGCTTGGCGAGCGCGGCTTTGCTCAGCACGTCGCGCTGCTTTTCCATGTCCTCGCGCTCTTTTTGCAGGTCTTCCTGCTTCTTATCGAGCTCGCGCTGCTTGTTGTCGAAGATCTTCTTCAGCGAGGCTTGAGCGCGCAGGCCGTCTTCGGTTTCCATGATCGCGCGCTGTGTGTCGACGACGGCAATTTTGGATTGCGCGTGGGCCTCGGTGGCACCGACCAACACCGCTACAGCGGCCACAACGACACTGACAAACCGAAACGAGCTCTTCATGGGGCACCGGCTTAGCGTTCGGTTCCTGGCGGGTCAAGCGCGGGTCCACTTTAGCGCTCGAAAGGTCGCGAAATTCCGGCGAGTGGCGGCCATACTGGCCGGGTTCGACATGTTCGTCGTCGCCCGCCCTGCACAACGAGGTCGCCATCCCGGGGCTCTCGGCATTGCACTCGCGCTAACGGTGTTCGGCGCGCGCGCCCGCGGGGCCGAGCCCTGCGTTGCCGCCGCGCCGTGGTCGGGCCTTGGCAATTCGGCCTCCCATTTCGCACGCCCCGCGCCGCTCACGCTGACGGCCTTGGCCGTGGTGACACCATTCGGTCTTGCGCCGACCGGCATCGACCAGCGGCTGCGCGTGACGGCACAGCGTGACCTCGGTGGCCGTCCGAATTTGGAACCCGTCAGCGTGTGGACGCCCTATGTGCTCGGCGGCGGGTTCTTCGTCGGCTATGCCGTCAGCGCTGCCGTCGGAGCGTGCGGCGCGAAGCGCACGTTCGCTCCGGTCATTCAAGCGGGCGTACTCACCTTCGTGGGCGTAGGCGCGTTGAAGTTTGCGGTCGGTCGCCGCTGGCCGAATGGCGGGCGCGACCCGCGTGCTCCCGATCGCCTCGAACAGCCGGAGGGCGCGCACGACTTCGCGCCGTTTCAACGCGGACTCGCGGCGTGGCCGAGCGGGCACACCGCACTGATGTTCGCCGCGGCGTCCGCCTTTCGCGCCTCCAACCCCAAACTTGGCCTGGTTTCGTGGCTCGGTTATCCGCTAGCGCTGGCCGTTGCTTCGGGGATGTGGCTCGGCGACCACCATTTTGCGTCGGATATCGTGTCGGGGGGCCTGTTCGGCGAGGCCATCGGCAGCAGCGTTGGCCAGAGCTTTTCCGAAGCCTTGGGCGTGCCTGGTGAGGTCTTGCCCATGCCGGTAACTCGGACGGGGTTGGGCGTGCAGTGGGTCGGGCTCTGGTGAGCCGGCGCGATGACTTGCGTTCAGACGATCACGAAATCATCCGTGTCCGTGGCTTCTTCAGCGGCCATGGTGGTCGTCTCTTCATCGCGCTTTACGGCGAGCTCGTAGAGATCAACGAAAACTTTGGGGTGCGCCTTGACGAAGGCCATCATTTTCTCGCGCGCCAAAAATAGCGTTACCGTCGGGTGACTTGCGACGACGTCCGTGATGGCTGGGCGGCGGAGCACGAGCGCAACCTCCCCCACCACCTCACCGGGGCCGAGCTTGGCCACTATCGTGCTGTCGCCCTTGTCCTGATGCACGATCGCGACTTCCCCAAGCGCCACCAGGTGTAGCCCTTCGGGCCGTGAGCCTTGGCTGACGATCTTCTCGCCGGCTTCGAATGTGCGCACCGTGAAGCGTTCGACCAGCGCGGGGCGCTCTGCGGGGTTGGCGGCGCGCAGAATGAAATTCGTGCGCATCAGATTTTCGAGCATGCGGCGACGACAGAACTCGGCAAACTCACGACCCACGCTGGGAGCTTTACCGACCACCCGATCCAGGTCCGGCTTCTTCGCGACGAGCACCAAGCAAGGCACGGCCGCAACCACCGTTGCCGTGCGCGGCGCGCGCGAGAGCAGCGCCATTTCCCCGAATAACGCCCCACTTCCCAAGCGTGCCAGCGCGATCGGCTTGGCGTCGCGCTTGAACCCCGCCTTCTGCACGTCCAGCTCACCGCGCGCGACGAAAAACGCCTCGTCACCGCTGCTGCCTTCTTCGACCAATACGTTGCCGCGCGGCACGAGCCGCACGTCGAAGATCTCGATCATCGCCAGGAGCCCTTTTTGATCCAAGGACGAGAACAAGATCTGCGGCGAAACCTTGGGGGGCTCGTGAGCCGCGCGATCATCGGCGAATGCTTTGATGCCGGCTTCCAGCGCGGCCGCGGCTTTCTCGAGCAGGCCGCTGCCGCTCTGCGAGGCCGGCCAGGGCGTGAAGTCTTCGGCAACACCGGGCAGGTTCGGGGGCGCACCCCGCTTGTCCAGCAAACGCGGGGAGCCCTTGGAGAACGCGCCCGCGATCAACGATAATGACGCTGCGTGATCGCCGCCAAAATCACGCAGCTTGCAAGCGGCAGCGACGGATAGCGGTAGGTTGCCGGCATCGACGGCTCGCTCGACCGCGACCGCTAGACCGCGCTTGGCATTGTCTTGATCCCCGAGCGCGCCCAGCATCCACGCGGCGACGAGCAGCCGGAGCGCAGCCTTTGGATCAGCTTCGAGCAACGCGCCTGCGTAGCGCAGGGCTGCCTCGTATTGGGAGGCCTCAGCGAGGGTCAACGCTTGGTCGATGGGCGAACCGGTGGCCATCGCGCGATGATAGGGGCGCAGAGGCGCTCTGTCTGCGCAAAAAATCTAAGCGAAAAAGCGGAACCCCGGGCTCATTCGTCGCGGCTTTGCCCTTTGGGATCGCGCAGCCGGCGGATTGCAGCGCTCATGGCGATTGCGGTCGCGCCGACTAGCGGCACGACGAACGGGTAGTCCATCCGCGTCGGTCCGATGATGCCGACGGCGCCGCCCGGCTCGCCGCCCTCTTCACGGTAAGGAGCGGCGACGAGGCTCACTGGAAAGCCGACCATCTCTTCAGTCTCTTCACCGAGAAAGACGTTTACGTGGGTGGACGCCAACGTGCGATCGAGGAGCGTCAGCAGGCGCTCGCGGTCCTCCAGAGCGAAGAGCAGCTCGCGCACGCGTTCTACGCTGCCAAACTCCGGGCTTTCTAGCAAACGTGATTGGCCCTGGATCACCACATCCACGCCGCGCGTTGCATTCTCCGTGGCTGCGCGCACGAGTGACAGGCCAAGCTGGCGCAGGGCATCGATTTCGCTCGCCTGTTGCCCGAGGTCAGTCGCGAAATATTCGCGCAGCGAAGACAAGGTGCGGCCTTTGACCACCTCACCCAGCATGTTGTGCACGCGCTCCAGCTCGCGCTCGCTGACCGGCCTTTCCACCGGAATGAAGCGGTTCTCGACCGTGCCGTCCGAGAACACCATCACGCTCAAGAGCTCGAACGGTCGCGTCGGAATGAAGCGCAACGTGAGCAGGGTGCGGCTCTCGGTGCGCGCGCGCACCAGCACGGCCGGTGCCCCGCTCAAATCCGACAGCAGTTTGCCGGTCTCCCGCAGAATGTCCGAATCCGCATTCAACTCCCTGAAGTAATTGCGGATGCGGGTGGCGTCGCTTTGCGACACTTCCTTCACCTGCATCAACGCATCCACGAAGATGCGGAACGCGGCTTCAGTCGGGACTCGGCCCGCGGAGGTGTGCGGCTGCGCGAGGTAGCCCGCTTCCTCCAGGTCCGACAGTTCATTTCTGATGGTCGCTGCCGACAGCGAAAAGCCGTATTTACGGGTTAGGGTGCGGCTGCCGACGGGCTCGGCGGTGGCGATGAACTCCGTGACCACCGCGTACAGCACCGAGCGGGCTCGTTTGCTGAGAGGAGGCGAGATCGTCATGCCGAACCTTGAGCTTTTGCCTATTCGCGTGGTTCGTCAAATTTGGCTTCGCCTCGTGCTTCGGGTCAGGCTCTGCGGGTGCCGGTTTCGTTCTCGTTCTGTGCGAGGTGGCGCGCGCTCGGCGCGGCGCTCGGTTTGTCGTTGCTGGGGGCGGCTCCGGCGCACTCCGGGCCACCCCCAAAAAAACGCGCCGCGATGCCCTCGCCGAAGCACCCTTCGTCACACTCCTCGGCGCACGCCAAGCACCCGGCCTCGCACCCGCTTCCGAAACACGGCTGGCACGTGGCGCAGATTCCACTCAAGCATTCATCTGGGTCGCGCGCGGAAGCTTACGCGGCATTGTCACCCGCGGCGTGCCTCGCGGCGCTGGAGCAACGTCACATTTCGTTCGTGCGTGAGGAGCCCAAGCGCGGGGTGAAGATTCCGATCCGCCTCACGGGTCGCGTCGCGGGTGTTTTGTATCGCACGGACTTTCCCGATGCAGAGCGGGCGAGTGTGCCGTGGGAGATCTTCGACTGCCGGCTCGTGCTTTCGCTAGACGACTTCGGCGAGATCTTGCGGGCGCACTCGGTGGCGGAGGTGCGCATGTTTTCCGCCTGGCGCCCGCCGTCCAAGAACTGGCCCATGACCCAATGGGCGCGCCGGCACGAAGGCGCGCTGGCAATCGACGTGCGCGAGCTGCGCAAGGATACCGGCGAGACGCTGAACATTCTCGAGCAGTTCCACGGCAAGCTCGGCGCGTCGCAATGTACGCCCAACGCGCCGGCCCCGAACCCTGATTCAGCCGAGGCCCGTGAGCTGCACGCAATCGTGTGCGCCGCCGCCGCCGCGCACCTCTTCAACAGCATCCTGACTCCGAACTACAATCCCCCGCACAAGAACCACTTTCACCTCGAGCTGACGCCGGACGTCGACTGGTTCATGCTCCGCTAAGGGGCCGGTTCGGCCGCGCGCAGCCACCCGAGATACAGCCGGCCAGCCCGGCCGGGGCCGGGGCGGACGGCGCGGGTCCACAAAACGGCCCAATTTGGACTTATATAGGCGCTGGATCGAAGCTTGGCGAAATCCTTGACAGTTTTTGGGTGCGCCCCGATGATCACGCTTCGTCCATACGTCACACCGGAGGACTCGTGACCACCACGTTGTTGGCTGTCGATGACAGCAAGACCATGCGCA
>JBDTYJ010000259.1:0-8525 GCA_040005755.1 Pseudomonadota bacterium | reverse complement strand
GAAGCCCGTCACCGCGAAGCCCGTCACCGCGAAGCCCGTCGCCGCAAAGCCCGTCACCGCAAAGCCCGTCACCGCAAAGCCCGTCACCGCGAAGCCCGTCACCGCGAAGCCCGTCACCGCGAAGCCCGTCGCCGCAAAGCCCGTCGCCGCGAAGATGGCGCGCGACACGGCGGCCAAGCTGCGGCCGATCGAACAAGCGGTGGGCGTGAGCAGCGATGCGGTCGCTCGGCGTACCGGAAAATCTTGGGCGGAGTGGTTCGCGTTGCTAGATGCGGCGGGCGCGGCCGAGCTCGACCACAAAGGGATTGTCGCGGTGCTAGCGCAGCGCCACGGCGTGGGTCCTTGGTGGCAACAAATGGTGACCGTGGCCTACGAGAAGGCGCGCGGCATGCGCGAGCACCGCGAGAGCGAAGACGGCTTTCAGGCGGGCGTCTCCAAAACGCTAGAATTGCCGCTCGCCAAGCTGTTCCGGTTCTGGGCTGAGCCGGCTGAGCGCAACAAGTGGCTCGCGGATGACCGCTTCTCGATTCACAAAGCAACGGCCTCGAAATCGATTCGCGCACGCTGGGGGCGCGGGGTCAGTCGTATCGACGTAGATTTTTGCGAGAAGGGCCCATCGAAGTCACAGGTGACGGTGCAACACAATCGCATCGAGACCTCCGACGCCGCCGAGCAGATGAAGGCCTACTGGGCCAAGAAGATCAGCGCCCTGGAAGCGCTGCTCACGCGCCCCTGAGCACACCTCACCCCGGCACTGTGCCGTCACGCGCCGGGCGCGTTGGCGCGCACCGCCTCAATTAGATGGTGCTGGCCGCGTTCGATTTGCCAATCGAAGTAGGCGTGCGGGAGCGCCGCGGGGAAGAAGCCCTCTGTCTGGTGATCGAAAAGCTCCACCGCGCGCCCTGGTTCGGTCGGGTATAATTTGCGCAGCAGCTCGGCATCATGCAGGCGCGCCGCAGCGCGGTACGGCGGGCGGAAGCTTGGCGCGAGGGGCCCCGACAAGCGGTCGTGAAAACTGAGCCAGGCACGCCCCGAAAAGAGCGGCACCAAGCGCTGCCGAAAGGCCGATCGGAAGCGCTCGAACGCAGTTTCTGGCAGCAAAAACCGCGTTTGGCCGAGCACGTTCCCGAAGATTAAACATAGCTCCGGATCCGCGATCAAGAGCTCGGCGAGCCCTGCGCTCGCGTCGAGCAACGGCGCAATCAGCTGATCGCGTGTTTCGAGCTGTACTCGAGCGACGCCAATTGCACGCAGCCGGCGAGTGAGCAGGAAGCCGGCGATGGGATCAGGTTCGAGCACGGTGAGTGACGTGAAGCGCTGCAGAAAAGCATCCGGAAAGCTGTAGCCAGCGCTCGGGCCAACCAAAACGGCGCGCGTCACTCCGGGTTCGAATTCAGCGAGCCAGCCTGCCAGGGCAGCACGAAACGGCGCCCACCTTCGAGCGCCGAGCAGCGCACGCGTGTGGTAACGCAGGCCGCCCGCGGGGTTAAGCCAAGCCGGCACTCGGGTTACCTCAGCACGCTCATCAGGCGCTCACGGAGCATTTCGACCGTGAACGGCTTCTGTACGAAACCCGCCAAGCCCCGGTCTGCGAACCGCATCACCGCGTCTTGTTCGCTGTAACCGCTCATCAGCAGCACGAATCAAAAAACAGGGCTCGCTGGCGGCGGTAAAAAACGCCTCCCACGCCGCCAAGTCCGAATCGCCCATCTGCGGTTACAATGCCCGAATCAGCCGATGAAACAAAGCCTAGGGCAGTCGAACAGCGCGCACGAACCCAGTCTGACGAACGCCTCAATTTGGAGATGCGCCCAAGCGCGAGACCGTCCGAGCGCTGCGCCGACGCAAATCACGTTGCGACGGCCCAAGCGGGAGAGTCAAACAGTGTCGAATCTGAGCGTGGCTTTACACCCGGGCTTCATCCTTCGATCGTACTGGGCGGGCGCGCTACGTGCGGCGATATCGGCAATAGTACTATCTCCAATGGCCGGCGCTTGCAGTCCGCCCCCACAGCAGCCTCAGCCGCTATTCGGGACCGGTATCTTGCACCCGCCACCCAAACCGGGCTCCAGCATCAGTCAGACTCAGATGTGCGAGTGTAAGATGTGCGATCCCGCGGCCTGCTGCGACGGACCAGAGGAGGACGCTCCGCCCACCGCTTGCGGCGATAGCTATGATTTTAGCTCGAACCCGAGTTGCGGTGGCTTGGCCGTGAAAAGCTGTTCAAGCCGTTGCACGCGACAAGTGTGGCGGATGCGCATCGGCCAGAGCTGCACTGAAAAAAGACCGGAAAGCTGCTGTCAGGCAGGCTGAGCGGGAGGGGCGTGCAGAACCAAAAAAGAAGCTGGCGAATCGCTCAACAAACGCAAGGCTTCCGCGCCTAGGCCGTCTCGGCTCAGCCCCCAGGCTTTGTCCAAACCGATCAATACCAGCGCAGCGCTCTCCGCGTGCCGCAGCACGGCGTCTTGACGAGTGGCCGTACGCTCGCTGCGCAACTCGACACGCGGTGCATATTTTTCAACCAAATCCGTAGCGCGGGCCGTGAGCGCCCGCCCGCTCGCTCCGAGTGGCTCGGCGCTCAGCACGCGCAGCGAAATCGCTGGATCGGCGAGGAGCTGCTCGGCGAACTCGAGCACGAGAAAGTCTTCCGTGCCGCCACATAAGGCGGCGAGGACACGGCGCACGGCCGGGTCCGTCCGGCGCGCGTATGCCTCGACCAAGCCGCGGTCGGCAAGCAACGCGACCGGCACCGGGCTGTCGGCCATAATTTCCCCGACGCTACCACCAAACAGGTTTTGACCGAGCACCGGGCGATGCATGCCCAGCACAACGTGGGTCGAGCGCCGAGCACGAGCGAAATCGCAGATATCCGCGCCGGGATCCGATGAGTCGAAAGACACGGACTCCAATTTCATGCCTGCCGCAGCGGCAGTCTCCAGCGTTGCACTGAGCCCGCGGCTCTGCCCGGGGCGCTGTTCTAGATAGCGCGAAGTGCGGTCGCGCGGCCGCTCCAAGTGCAGCGCGACACTCTCACTGCGCTTTCCCACGGAGCAGCTGATCGCCAAGAGCGCCATCGCGGGCCCGCTCTGCGCATCACCCACGCACAGCAGTAGACGCGCGGGCGCCGCGGGCAACGCCGCACTGGGCAAAGCAGGCTTCGGCGTGTCCTCGGCCAGCAGTGAGGCTGCGGCAACGAGTTTGAGCAAGGGCGTCGTCATGAACGTCGTGACGAGCGCCATGATCACCATCATCGTGAAAATTCTCGGAGAAATGACGCCCAGATCCAAACCTAGATTGAGCACGATGAGCTCCATCAGGCCGCGTGTGTTCATGAGCACGCCGAGCCCCAGCGCATCCCGCGTGGGCATCCCCGTGAGCCGCGCCGCAAAGAAGCTACCGCCGAATTTGCCGATGCAGGCCACCGCGGTCAACGTCACACACAAAGCCCAGTCGCTCGCGCTGTTTAGCAAGCCGAGCTGAGTGCGTAGCCCGCTGTACGCAAAAAATAGCGGGAGGAACGCCACGACGACGAAATCCTCGAGCCGCTCGGCCAGCGCATGGGCGTAGTTGCCTTGACGCGGCATGATGGTGCCGAACAGGAATGCGCCGAACAGCGCGTGTACGCCGATCACTTCACTGGTGAAAGCAGAGGCGAGCAGCAGCACGAAGGTAAACGCCACCACGTTCTGAGTCAGGTTCTCGGGGGTGGTGATGCGCGCGCCGAAGCGCGCCAACAGCGGGCGCACGATGAACAGCATGAACGCTGCAAAAGCGCCCACCTCGAGCATCGTGAACAACGCTGCCAGCGGGCCTGTGGCGTGCACGAACGAGACAACCAAAGCCAGCAAGCACCAGGCCGTGACGTCGTCCGCGGCCGCGCAAGCTAGGGCAATAGCGCCCATTTTCGTGCGAATCAGCTTACGCTCGGCTAAAATGCGCGCGAGCACCGGAAAGGCGGTGATGCTCATGGCGATGCCCATGAACAAAACGAAAGAAGTCTTAGAAGCGCCGTGCTCCGCACGGCTGCCGTAGATCTGCAGCGCCAACAGCGCTCCCAGACCAAAAGGCACGCAGATGCCGGCCGCACTGATCGCAAACGAGGACGCGCCACGACCGCGCAGCAGCTTCGGGTCTAGCTCGAGCCCGATCAGGAACATGAAGAGAACGAGACCGACTTGGCTCAACAGCGACAGGCCGGCGAGGGAAAATTTGGGAAACAAGCTATCGAAGGTGCCGGGCGCAAGCCGCCCCAGTAAGGAAGGGCCTAGCAAAATGCCCGCGATCACTTCGGCGATCACCGCTGGCTGCTCGACACGCCGCGCAAGAATGCCAACCAAGCGCGCCGCGACGATGATGACCCCAATTTGAAGAATCAGTAGCGGGAGCGGACCATGCACGGCGGCACCCTACCCCAGACTTCCCGCTTCAGTGCCGAAAGCCGTGCTCGGCCAGGTACGCGCTGAGCTCCGGATCGGACAGTGACAGCGGACGCATGTACTCGCCGACGAGCTCACGCTGCCGTATCGACCAGATCGAACGGATCGAACGGATCGAACGAAGCGTTCATGCGTTCACGAGCCCGAGCCACGCCAGCGCCCGCAAGCTCGGCTAGCGCGGGCTGAGTCTCAGTTCCCTGAACCCGTCGCTCGAGTCGATCCAAAATAAGCTCGGCAAGTGCCAGCAGGCGCTCGCAAGCGAACCGAGCTGCTCACGCACGCGCAGCAGCAACGTCGCCGCCGGCAGCAACCCATCTGAGCCGATGAGCGGTCGCCATTGCCGCACCAAGGTGAGAAACCCAACGAAGTACAGCAGCCCCAAGCTGCGCAAAATCACAAACCGCGTCAGCTGGTAGTCAGCGGGCGACCAGGAAAACCGCGCTAGGCCGGCGTCATCTCCTTGATTGCGCGGCATACCCCGGGTTTACGACATTCACCGGTGCGCCGGCTAGGATCGCGAGCACGTTCTCGACGCTCGTCGCGATCAGGCGCTGCCGTGCCGGCAAGCTAGTCCACGCCAAGTGTGGCGTGATTACGCAGTTTTTCGCGCCTAGAAGCGGGTTATCAGGCAGCGGCGGTTCACGCGAAAGCACGTCCAGCCCAGCGCCGGCGAGCACCCCGGAATCGAGCGCGACGCGCAGCGCGGCTTCATCCACCAGGCCACCACGTGCGGTGTTGAGCAACAGAGTGCCAGGTTTCACTAGCGCGAGGCGGGACGCGGAAACCAGCTGCGCGGTGTCCGGCGTGAGCGGGCAATGCAGCGAAATTACGTCCGCGCGTGCGAACAGATCATCGAGGCTCAAACGCAGTACGCCGTCCGTGTCCGCGGTAGCGCGCGCGCCCAAACGTGCCGCACAGACGCGCATGCCGAACCCCCGGCCCAGCTCAGCCACGCGCCGTCCGATCGCCCCGTAGCCGACGATGCCCAGCGTTTTGCCCTCGAGCTCCAAAAGTGGGCTTTTCCAATACGAAAAATCGGCCGAACGCTGCCAATCCCCGGCGTGCACCGAGGCATCATGTAGGGCAACGCGGTGACACAACTCGAGCAGCAGCGCGACCGTGTGCTGCACCACAGCCGCGGTGCTGTATGCAGGCACGTTGCACACTGGAACTGCGAGTTCGGTAGCACGCGCGACGTCCACTGGATTCACGCCCGTGGCGAGAACGCAGATCCCACGCAGCTTGGGCAGCTGATCGAGCACGCCCGCGCCGAGCGCGGTTTTGTTCGTGAGCAGGAGCTCCGCGTCCGACGCGCGCGCCAGCACCTCCGACGCCGATGATCGCTCATACACGGTGAGCTCGCCCAGCGCAGACAGTGGCGTCCACGGGTTGTCCCCGGGGTTGATGGTGTAGCCGTCTAATACGACAATTCGCGCCATGACGGTGACTCAGCGGCGCGCTTCGCTAATGGCAGCGCGGCTCAAGAACTGCTGAAAAGCTCGCCGGTTCGCTTCGCTGGGCGGCCTCTCGTAAGGGTAGCTGTGAGGAACCCGATTGGCGAACAAGCACGCTACGGCCTTGTCGAAGCTGCGCGCGTCGGGCGCCAGGTCTCCGGCTTTGCCACTATCATCCGCGATGCGACGCACCGCCGTTTGCAGTTGCTCACACCACCCCGCAGTCTCCGGCAGCGTGATTGGAACCGCGCCGTCGCAGCACGATCTGCGAATGATGGCAGTGGCCGGAAGCTCGTACCAATCGAGGCCGGAGCCGCGCACGCTCGAGCTCAAACCGGCGTCCCCCGCGCCCGGCGCGCCGGCATCCGCGCCCGCGGGAATCACACGAGCGGTCTGCTGCAAGAGTGTTGCGACCTCCCGAAAGTCGCCGTCACCGCACACGAACGCAAAGTTTCGTTCTTTGTCGAAAGCTCCTGGATCGAAATAGGAGGTCACGCATGCGTCCCGAGCCTGTGCCGCGTTCAGCCTCGGGCGGGCCGGCTGCGCGGCCTTCTGCGTCACCACCGGCGCGACCGCTGCTTCCACGCCGGGTCTGGAGGGCGGCGCATCAGGCGCGACTGCCACGTACACGCCACCGCCGCCGACCACTGCGGCAACCAAGACCAGAGGCCAAACCGAGCGCTTGCGCTCGAACGGGTTGATTGAGACACGGTTTGGCGCGGGCGCGACGGTAGAGCTCGGCAGCCCGGAAGGCACCCCGCTCAGCGTGGGCCCGGAAGCCATAGCGGCACGCGGCGGCGCTAGCGGGATGCTCGCGTACACGGGCAGCGCAGCGGCCACCGGACTGGAGGGCTGGACCGCCACCGCCTGGGTCTGAGAAAGCGGCTTTGGGTTGAGCTCGCTGCCTTCGTCATCCGGCAGCGCGCTGCCATCGATGACGATGCCATCGTCGCGATCCTTGGCGAGCCCCGTGGCGCCGACGATATCCATCAAACTTCTGGGAGAGGGCCGCGGCGGCACGTGGCGCTTGGCCGGCATGGCGCGCGGATCGCGCTCCCAGCCGTCGAGCGCCTGGATGAACTCCGCGGCCTCACAGACGCGCACGCGCTTTTCGTAGGCGAGACCGCGATCCAGAATTTCCTGCAACGCCGGCTCGTCGATACCGAACGCCGCCAGCGGCTTCGGGCGACCGGACAACATTTGCTTGAGCAGCGCATCACGCGAGACCGCGTTGAACGGCGCTTGCTGCGTCAGCATGGAGTACAGCGTCGCGTGCAACGCCCACACGTCATCCGCCGCCGTTTCCCCAGAGCCCTTCAGGCGCTCAGGCGGACAGAACGGCCCCATGCCGGGCACTACGAGCTGCGATAGCACGGGCGCAATTGCCCGCCCTTCTGGCACCGCAATCACGCTGCGCGGCGAGAGCGCGCCGTGATCGGCACCAGCCGTGTGCAACGTTTGTACGGCGTCGGCCAAACGCAAACTCCAAGCCACGGCCTTGGCCGAATTCATTCCAGAATGGAGCAGCTCTGCGTGAAGCGTTCTGCCGGGCACGAATTCCGCGATGGCCACGCCGAAACCTGACGGCAGCGCGTTGCCGCTGGGCAAGCTCGCGCTGTCCACCTCGCGCAATACGGCTATCACACCGGCCAAGTGCCGGTGTTTCACGCCGCGCGCGGAGTCCAGCACGACGAGCCGAGCGGCGTCTGCAACAGCCAGCACTACCCGACGGCCCGTTTCGACATCCACCGCAAGCCAACGCTCGACGCCGCGGCTATTTTTCAACGCACCGGCGAACGCGTAACGCCCCGCCGTCGGAGATCGAGGATCTGCCATCTTCAACTAGGCTCGAGAAACGGGTGCGGCGCGATCATCAGCGAACATTCCAACAGGGAGCGGAGTGCTCGGATGGTACACCCGAGCCCGCGCGCGTGCCATTTGCCGTGTGCGCCTCACTTATTGAACCGCAAGAACCGACCGGCTTGCGCGTCGGTGGTACGCCCAGGGCGGTCTTCGGGATTGGGCAAGCCGTCCGACCCAACCATGACCATTTTTACTACCCTGAACTGCAGCTCGGAGAAGAGGCGTACCGCACCTTGCTCTTCAGCACCGCACACTCGCTGCGGCAGGTGTTCAGCGCGCCACAGCTCACTACGGGTTTCGGATCTGCGCTTGGACAAGTTTCCGGGATCACCCAGCACACGCCGGGAGCGCTGATGGGCAGGGGGCCCGGGCAGGAATCATCCTTGTTCGAGCACACGCCATTTTTTGCCGTGCAGGCGCCGGAATCCAACGCCGTACACGTCAGTGTGCCCGCGGCTGCTTTGCTACACACCCCGCCCGCGGGTTGCACCGCCAAGCCGTTTTGGCGATTCAGGTGCAGCAGGCAGGCATCGTGATAGGTGACACCGTCACAACCACAAACGGGGTCGGCAACAACGTTCGTGCAGTCGGTCGGTTTGGCAGTGCAGACGCCGACGGTTTGATCCGCGCAGTCTGCCTTCGCGCAGTATTCGTGTGCCGCGCAGCCGGCGTTGCTGGAGCAAGCAGTGGGGCCGCCACCGGCGCTGCCGCCCGAGCCTGCGTTGCCGCCCGAGCCTGCGTTGCCGCCCGAGCCTGCGTTGCCGCCCGAGCC
>JBDTYJ010000258.1:0-8542 GCA_040005755.1 Pseudomonadota bacterium | reverse complement strand
CTCAGCCGGCAACGCGCGCCAAGAGCCGCAGCGACGGAGCAGGCCCAGAAACAAACGAACGTCCGGAGGCAGTGCCAAATCCGCTCGCTTGCCACTCGGCAACCTGGCGCCGAGACAACAGGCAAAAGAGCTCTGCACGGCCGGAAACATCGAGCCGGTGAAATGCGGAGGCGAGTTGGTTGGCCACCGTACGCGGCGAGATTCGGCGCTCCTCCGCAATTTGAGCGTGACTCTTGCCCTCGACAAACAGGCGCGTGACAGCGAATTCGGCTCGAGAAAGCTCGTTCGCGAGCTCGACGTCCGGGCGAGAGGCGGTGATGCTCTGACGCGGCGGGCGCGGGCTTTGAGCCAGCATGCGCCTGGCGGGCAACTCCGTCTGCTCGGCGTGCTTGGCGTGAACGGCCATCACCAGTAGCAGCGGGATGCGAGACGGCCAGCAGGACAAGCCCATGAACACGAAGCAACGCCGCAAGACCTCGGCGATGCTCGATGAGCACAAGCAGTGGTCGACCGCCACGGACTTGCGCACGCCACCCAACAGGGACTGCTCCAGGATTTCGATATCCCGAAGGCTGAGAGCAGCACCGCGCCCGGCTAGGCCAGGCTGTCCGCGCCGCACAATCACGGTGCAGGTTTCGCTCGAAAAGCGCGTTTCTTCGACCTTGCAGGATCCACTGACTAGCTCCGCCCACAGATCGGACAGGCGCGCCGCTTCATCAGCTCGGGCCGACGCGGCGGCGCTCACGGGACCGGGCGCTAGCACCTCGATCGGAGGCTCTGCCCCACGGCCGATAAACCCATGATCCATTTTCGACTCCTACAAGCTCGCCCAGGCGCCGTGGGCGCCACTCGCCTACCGCCCTAGATACCGGTGAACGTGCTCGGTCGTCGATCGCAGTAGCTCGCAGTGCGGGCCGTCTTGTGCTGTAATCTTAGCTATTTCGTATGGCAAAATTGCATCAGGAAAGCGGCGAGCGATCCTGCGTTTTGCTGCCCGAGCACTTGATTGGCCGCGGCCCACAGTGCGCGCTCCGGCTCACCGACAAGAACTACGTCTCCTCGCAGCACGCCGTGGTTCGCTGGTCCGGTAACGGCTGGGAAGCGATTGACCGTGGCAGCCGAAACGGCACCCGACTCGACGGCGCCCGTATGGAACCCGGTCGGGCCTACCGCCTAACCCAGGGTTCGATTTTGAGCTTCGGGCATCCGCAGGAGCGCTGGGCGCTCGCAGACGCGAGTGAGCCACAAGTAATGGCCCTAGCGCTCGGCTCCGGCGAGCCGCGCTTCCCGCATTGCGGCATGATCGGCATTCCTTCCGCCGAAAACCCCGCCTGCACGATTTTCCAAGATGCTGACGGCCTGTGGAAGCTCGAGGAGGGCGACGGCGCGCTCTCGACCCTGCACGACGGCCAGCGAATCGAAGCCGGTGGGCACAGCTACTTGTTCTCGTACCCTACGTCGAGCGACATGACCGCAGGGGTGGAAACAGCCGCGGGCAGCGCCCCGACGCTGCGGTTCGTGGTGTCGTCGGATGAAGACTTCGTCGAGCTGACGCTCGAATACGAGGAGCGCACGGTGTCCCTCGGCTCGCGTGGCCACAATTACCTACTCTTGACTCTGGCGCGCCAAAAGCTCTTGGATCGAGCGAACAACGTGCCAATTCCTTCCAGCGGTTGGGTGGACAAGGACCAGCTCGCGCAAGGGTTACGCATCACGCCGCAGCTGATCGACGGCGAAATTTTCCGCATTCGCAAACACTTCGCGAGCCATGGCATAGCCGAAGCCACGTCGATCATCGAACGGCGCGCGCGCACGCGCCAGATCCGTTTGGGCCCCGACAACGTGAGCGTGGAACGGCGCTGAGCTGGCTGATCCGCGCGAGTACGCTAATAAAGCGTTGTGCCCGCTGCTCAAGCCGCGTTGCTTGAGCGTGCTGCGCGCAGCGTTTGTCGGAGGCGCGTGTCTCGCGACTTCTTGAGACTTGCGACGATGCGCAGCGCAAACCCAAAACCCAAAACCACCCCGTACGCAACCGGCTGCGCGTGGTCGGCCTTCACGCGCAGGTAAAAATGGAGCGCGCCCAGCACGCCGATGGCGTAAGCCAAGCGATGCAGTGTCTGCCAGCGCGGAAACCCTAGGCGCTGAACCGAGCGCCGGGTGGAAGTGATGGCCAGCGGGATCAAAAGCACTAATGCGGCGAACCCGACCGCAATGAAGGGGCGCTTCAGCACGTCCCGAAAAAGCTCGCCCAAGGCGAGCCCCTGATCCAGCACCAAGTACACCAAGAAGTGCAAGAGCACCGTAAAAAACCCGCATAACCCCAGCGTGCGCCGAATGCGCAACGGCCACGTCCAACCGAACATAATCTTGAGCGGTGTGCAGGACAAAGAGGCCATCAAGAAGATCAGCCCCAGTAGCCCGATTTGATTCAGCGCCGTAGCGACCGGATTGGCGCCGAGTTGGTGGCGGGAAGCGCGCTCGGCAATCGCTACGAACGGCAGCAGTGAGCCGGTGGCGACCGCGGGGTTAAGCCAACTGAGCTTCGGCTTCGCCACTCAGAAATTCCGCACGAGGTCCATGCCTCGGTATAAATCGGCGACGTACTCAGCATAGCCGTTGAAGGGCAATGTCTTCCGGCGCGCGAGTTCACCGATGCGCCGCTCGCTTTTTTGGCTCCAGCGCGGGTGATCCACGGCCGGGTTCACATTCGCATAGAAGCCGTATTCGTTCGGATTGGCGATGGCCCAAGTGGTCTCTGGCTCGGTTTCTTGAAAGCGGACCTCGACCAAGGATTTCCCGCCTTTGAAGCCATACTTCCAAGGCACCACGAGGCGCAGCGGCGCACCGTTTTGCCCGGGCAAAGGCGCGCCATACAGGCCCAGCGCCAGGAACGAAAGCGGGTTCATCGCTTCATCGATGCGCAGGCCCTCGGTGTACGGCCATTTCAAGGCGTGGCTCTCCTCGTTCGGGAGTTGCTCCGGATCGAGCAGCGTCGTGAACTTCACGTACTTTGCACGCGACGTCGGTTCGAGACGCTTCACCAAATCCGCCAGCGGGAAGCCGAGCCAGGGAATGACCATCGACCACGCTTCTACGCAGCGCAGCCGGTACACGCGCTCTTCGAGCCCGAACCAGCCGATTAGCGTATCGATATCCAGCGTCTGTTCCTTTTTGACCTCGCCTTTGATGTGCACCGTCCAAGGCTCGGTCTTGATCCGAAATCCCTCCTGTGCCGGCTCGGATTTCGAAAAACCGAGCTCGTAAAAGTTGTTGTATGTGGTGATGTCCTCGAAGGAATTCTGAGCCTCGGTCGTACCGAAACGGCCACGCTTGCTGATCTCCCACTTGGCCTTGCCTGCCGGTAGCTTAGGTACCGGCGGCGGCTTCACAGGCGGGTCGGCGCTGCCCATACTCGATAGTGAAATCAGACCAGCGCCCAGCGCCGCGCTGGTGCCGAGGAACAGCGCGCCATTCTTGATGAACTCACGCCGGCGCGCGTACAGCTCCGGCGGGGTGATCTCGGAGCTGTGCGGAGGGCGCGGCGGACTCCGCATGGCGTACGGATACTACCAGCAAATCCGCGGGCGTACGAGAGCGGCAAACCGGGGCGCCCTGCCATTGGCCAGAAGTGCGCCCCTCGCCGCTGCTGATTACACGTCGGCTTTGGAGGTCCGAGGCAACGCCTCGCGCGTTGCTTCCGGGATGTTCGATTCGTCAGTACCGCCGGCAAACTCTTGGCCTGCGGTGGTGCTCACGAACGGGCCGCCGGATTCCTCTTCGACGACGCGCTCCAGGCGCTCTGTTTCAGCATCCTCTCCCGAGGTGGCGCTCTGCACGAACGATTCACCGAGCTCTTCAGCGAGGGGGTCGTTCGAGCCACTGTGGCCCAGGAAGGCTTTGTTGTCGCCGTCGCGACTCTTGTTCTCCAAAGAAGCTTCGCGCAACTTGCGCTCGTACTCCGGGTTGAGATGACCAGTAGCGTCTCGTCGAACAACGGGTGGCTTCGAGCTTGGCATGATGAGATTCCTCCAGGCGACTCCGCTCAGGGTACTCCTCTCATCGTTGGTCGCAAGGAAGGGGCAGCCGCTGGCGGACTGCTCGCATGTGGCAACCTTGTACGGCGTTGCGCCGTGCCTCGGGGCGCCTTTGCGCGGCCCGCTGAAGGCCTGAACGCTGAGGGCGCCCAGCACCTCCGTGCAACAAGATGCACAAGAAATCGTTAGCTTGGCTGACTTGCGCGCGCTCGACCTGTGACAACTTTCTGCGCTCGCACAAGAAGCCAACGCAATCTGGCAAGCGTACGGGCTAGTTCGCGAAGGCGTAATACGTGAGCGAGACGCGCACGCTGCCACCCGCGGCGATTTGCGAAACCTGCACGGACACGTCGTGTGGACCCGGCACTGCCAACGCTGGCGGGTCGATGACGACGGGATCGGTTTCGGATCCCGGACACCAGTTGGCGCGTGGCGCCGTCACGCTTTCGATGGCACCGCACGGGTTCTCCTCGCAGTAGGCGAAGCCCGGGTCGCCTTCGGAGTTGCCAACGGTGCAGTGACTTGCGCAAGCCTTCCAAGGCGTAAAATTCTTGATCGTCTCGCCATCGAGCTTGATCGTGTGCTGCCGTTTGCAAAACTCCTCAGCGGGACCAGTGCAGGAGAAGGCGTCGCCCACGGCGCCCCCGTGGCCGGTGGTGCGGTACTCGAGGTAGCCTCGCACCGTGCCCTCCGGGACCGTGAACGAGCGGCTCACCTCGGCCACGCTGGTGAGGTCGCCATAAAACAACGGGATAATCGCCAGCGGCTGGCTCGGAGCCACGCCCTTGTTGAGCGCGAGCCTCACGGTGACGTTCCAGCCTGCGTTGGAGCCAGTCACCAGGCCCGCCGAATCCGCCCAGGTTCCGATTTTGACGTGGAGCCGGTGTATTCCGGAGAGGCCATTGGCGATCCCGGTGAGGTCTCGCTCGATGTGCATGGGGCCGCCGAAGGGCGTGATCGCGCGCACCAGCTCCAGCCCGACGGGAACACCGAGGCGGGCATCGCTGGCTCCCCCCTCCCCGTTCGCTCCGCCTGCGCCGCTCTCACCACCGGTCCCGCCCTCGCTACTGCTGCTCGGGCCGATGCTGCCCTTGGCGTCAGACGGCTCCGGTCCGTCGAGCGAGATCTCGAAATTACGGTCGAAAGCATCGCAGTCCGCTGGCCAATTCTGGCCCTTCGGCGGCGGGTCGTCAGCCCACGCCGAAAAAGGCACGCACGTGGTAGCCAAGTCCGCGATCAGCATCGCGCTTGCGTACGGCCCAGCGGAGAGGTCGAGGTCCGAGCCGAGCTCTTGAAAGTTCGGGTCGTCCGGGTTGCTCGAGACGCGCGCCGCATCGAAGACCGTAACGGTCAGGTCGGAAGCTTGGGCCGCGCCTGCCGCGCCCGACTCGTCCGCCCCAGCTGCGCCGGCCGGCCGCAGTGGCTGTGATTTCGAACACGCGCCACAAGACAGCAGTGAAGCGAGGAGCAGCGAACGAGCCAACATGAGCGCAGCATAGCCGCTCTGGCGAACGCGCGGCGCCCTTGCGCGCCTGGGGCACGTTTCCGACAGTTTTCGGAAAGTGAGGAGCGGGGCTTATGCACCTCAAAGGAGCGGCGCAAGCAAGCGGACCACGTCATCGATCACGGCGCGCAGCGGGCCCGCGTACGGGGGGCCAACCTCGGCTTGCGTGAAACCGAGTTCGAACCAGCGGCTCAAGCGCTGCACTTCATCCGCACCCGAAAAGAACAGCGCAATCTCGTAATTCAGGAACAGACTCCGCATGTCGAAGTTGGCGGAACCAACGACGCACAACCCGTCGTCGACCAGTAGCGTTTTGGCGTGCAGCATCTTACTGAAGCGATGGACGATGACCCCAGCTTCGCTCAAGGCTCGCAAAGACGAGCCTGCGGCCAGATCCGAAAGCACGTGATTGGAGCGTGCGGGCACGAGCAGACGCACCTCTACGCCACGGCGGGCCGCGATCATCAGCGCGCGGAGCAGCGCTTCATCCGGCACGAAGTATGGCGTTGCAATCCAAATCCTGCGCTCAGCGCGGAAGATGGCGGTCAGGTCCGCATCGTAAATGGGATCGCTCGCCGAGTCCGGCCCGCTCGGCACGACTTGCACGGGGATATCACCGCGCCCCGCTCGACCGGCCTGCGGCAGCGCCTCCCCGCAGGCAAACTCCCAGTCCGCACGAAACACCGCGTCCAGCTCGTTAATGGCTTCCCCGGTAACGCGCAGCGAAACATCGCGCCAGCGCGCGGGGTCGGCGCGCGGGCCCATGTATTCCTGACCGAAGTTCATGCCGCCGACAATCGCGCTCGAACCATCGAAGAGCGCAATTTTTCGGTGATTACGCAGGTTGTTGTGACCTAGAAAGGGCAAGTGCCAGAGCGGCATGAAGCGCTCGACGCGAGCGCCCGCGGCGACCAGCTCTCGGAGCGCGGCCCGCGGCGCATGAATGCGCAACAAATCATCGATCAGGAGCCGCACGGCCACGCCGGCCCGCGCCCGCTCGATCAGCGCTGCGACCAGGGACGTGCCCGTTTCATCGTCCGCAAGCACGAAGGTCACGATGCGAATCGTGCGCTGCGCAGCGCGAATCTCGCGCAGGAACGTGTCGTATGCGAGCACGCCGTCGTCCAACCAAAGCACGCTACTCAGTGTGGTTTGCGCGCGTAAGCCGAGGGCCGCGTGCGCCGACCCCGCGTCGAGCAAGCGTTTGCGCACAGCTCGACGCTTCAGTTTTCGGCCACCAAATACCAGATAGAGCGGGATCCCCAAGTAGGGCATGAACGCCATCGCCAGCAACCAGGCGATCGCGCTGCCCGCCGGGCGACGTTGGCGCAAGAGAGACGCCACGAGCACCAGGACCAGCAAGTTACTGATGATCGAGACAGCATGGTGGGTCAGAAACCAGTGCGGCTGGAGCAGACGCATGGCCAAACCAGATGGGAGCGCCCGCGCGCCTCAGTGCTTGTCGGTCATTGCAGCGGCAATCGAGCCGTGCTTGGCGAGGTCGATCGTAGCCACGGGTTGCCCCTTAAAAAACAGCGTCGCGAGCGCGCCCACTTCGTGTCGTGACAGGCGCCCCGCGATACGCGAGACGCGATCCGGATCGCCAATGCCGAGGGCGGGACACCCGCCGGCGAGCTTGCACTCACCCGGCGCCCGACACAGCTCGGGCGCATATGCCAAAGACAGCAACACGTCCGCGGTCTCACCATTCGACAGCTTGAGCGTCAGTTGTGCTTGATCAGCCAATGCCAGCTTCACCGGTAAACAGGTGAAGTTCCCGTGACCCCAGACCGTGGGATCGTACGCCGGCTCACTCCAAGCTACGGGCAAACTGCCCGGCGGGGCCGAAGGGGCTGGCGGCAGCGTTGCGGTAGCCGCCGGAGCGATGGCTGGCGGGGGAGCACCGGCCCCTAGCCGAGCGGACAGTTGCTTTTGCAGTAGGGCGAGCTCTGAGTTCAGGCGGTGATGCGTCGTGCCGTCCGGATGCACCAAGTACCCAGCTGCGGAGAGGTGCACGGCGGCGCCGTCGACCTGAATCAAGATGATGCTGACGTGGCTGGGCTCGTGTTCGTCGATGTGGGAGCGGACGCGTACCCCGCGCCCCGCAACGTCCTGATCGATGATGGCGTATTTCTGAGCGTGAAGCGTGTCGAGCACCACCGAAAAGGTTGCGTTCGGGTCTGGCAGGGCACGCACGTCGTGGTTCCCTTGGGCATGCCAACCACCGCAGGCCGCGGTCGATAGGGCCACGAGTAGCCAGCCAAAACTGAGCGAAGAACGCGAAGACCAGCGCATTCTAGGCAGCGTATGGAGCCGCCTGCGCAGCGTCAAGCGCGCTAAATTTGGGCCGCGTTGGCCGGGGCCGGATCCCGGATCACATCCCGGCGCCTTCTGGTTTCGGCTTGCTCGTGGTCGGCGGAGCCAAATTGGTCTTACAATCAGGTTGGTCGTTGAACATGCAGGGAATTCTCGCAGGACGCTATCGGCTCGATCGCCAGCTTGGCAAAGGCGGCATGGGCTCGGTCTGGCTGGCCGAACATCTGGCGCTCAATTCGTGGGTCGCGATCAAATTGATGGATCCCTCGATCGCCGCCACGACCGAGGGTGCCGAGCGCTTCAAGCGCGAAGCGCAAGCGGCCGCGTCGCTACGGAGCGCACATGTCGTGCAGGTGCTCGACTATGGCGTCCATGAAAACACGCCGTTCCTGGTCATGGAGCTGCTGCAAGGGCAGAGCTTGGCGGAGTGTCTGGAGCGCGAAAGCCGCCTGACGCCCGCGCGCACCGTGTCGGTAATCAGTCAGGTGGCGCGCGCCATCGGCCGCGCGCATGCCGGTGGCATCGTGCATCGCGATCTGAAGCCCGATAACATCTTCCTGATCAATGAGGACGGCCAGGAGCTCGCCAAGGTGTTGGATTTCGGCATCGCCAAGACGACCGGGCCCCGCTTCGGCGGCATGGAAACGCGCACCGGCGTCACGATGGGCACGCCGTACTACATGAGCCC
>JBDTYJ010000257.1:0-8589 GCA_040005755.1 Pseudomonadota bacterium | reverse complement strand
TCGCTGGCCACGATGGCCGCTTGCGCGTTCGGCGTGTCGAGCTGCGACAGCGCGTAGAGCACCTGGCTGTTGAGCGGTTGTTCGTCGACCTGAGCGAGCGCGATGAGTTGGCCCTCGAACGAAGCCTCCGGCTTCTGCATCAGCTCTTGCACCACCAGACTTTTGCTCCCTGAATCCCCAGAGCGCAGCACTTCTGCCATCAGTGGCTGGCGGTCCGGGATGTCCAAACGCAGCAAGCGAGCTAAAGCCCAAGTCCTGCGTTCCGTGCTCGCGGATGCGACTAGCGCGCGCAACTTCACCGTTACTTGAGCGGGAGCCTGCGACGAGAGCCCATTCACCGCGACTTCAAACTCTTGTTCGGAACCCATGTCCAGCAAGGCCCAAAGCCTTTGCGTCGCCCCAGGCAGCTCGAAAGCAGCCAGCGCGGAGAGCGCACTCAGATGGCTGTCCCGGTCGGCGGTGGTGACCAATGCATCGAGTAGAGGCAGCGCGCGAGCGTCGTGCGATTCACCCAGGGCATTGATCAATGAATCCAGCGTGGCGCGGTCTTCAATACTGGGCAGCACCTCGGCAAGGGCCGCAAACGCTTGCTCACGGCCCGCTTTGAGCAAGGCGTTGACCGCGCATACGCGAACGTCAGGGTCATCGTCATGTGTGGCTTCGACGGCGGCCGCTCGATCTTGCTCGTCTTCGCTGGCAGCCAAGATGTCCAGGGCAGCGCTATGTACTTCCGGTTCTGGGTCATTCGCCAAAGACGCGAGCCAGCTATGCGCCACCGGAGCACGCTGATTGCCCAGCGCTTGCGTGGCGCACACCCGCACCGACACCAAGCGCGTGTCTTCCAACACAGCGCTGATGGCTTCGGCGACTTGCGGCTCCTCCCCCGCCGCTAGCGCGCCGAGCCGAGTACACTTTTCAGATCCGCTGCTCGCCGCCCCAACAGGCTGTCGCAACGAGTCCGGCGTCGCAGACGGAGCGTTGCTAAGGACCACGACCGGCGCTGGCGCCTTTCCTGACGGGCGCGGCGCTGAACCCGGGGAGGCCGCGTTGGGACCCGCGGACGGAAACACGCGGGCGCCGGAAACCGCGCTGCACAAGGCCGCAATGGCGGCCCAACCTTGCCAAAAGCCCGGCCTAGACCAGACACGCGCGCGCATTCTGTAATAGACGCCAGGGAGCGGAGAAAAGTTCCCTCGCAGCTCGATAAACTGTAGGCACGGCGAACCTGGGCCAGTGCTCAGGCACAGAGGGCGGTTCGCTATGACGACTCAGCCCAAAAACGGATCACGGCTGCCAAAACGAATCGGCCGGGATTGCGAAGTTGAGTGATTGATTGAGTCGATCGCGATCGACTAGCACTTTCGTGGTGATCCCGACGAGATTACCGTGCGCGTCAAACAGACCGCCGCCCGAGGAGCCGGGCGAGATGGGTGCGGTCGTTTGCACGATGTGCGCGCCTTTTTCGTCGCGTTTCGCCGACAAAAGGCCATTCGACAGGCTGAGCTCGAGGCCACTGGGCGAGCCGAGCGTAAAGAGTGGTTCGCCGACCTCGAGCGAGTCATAGCTGCGCACGCCACGGATGGGCGTCAGGTCGGCCTCGGACACGCTGAGCACGCAGCGATCGGCAGCGGGGTTGGCGCGTGAGAGCTCGGCTTTACGTTCGAGCTTGCCTTGCTGGAGCGTGATTTTCTGCGCTCCTTCGACGACGTGACAGTTCGTGAGTAGCTCGGCCTGGCTCACGGCCACAGCCGAGCCCTGCATCGTGCCCTCGTTGGACGTGACAACCACGCGAAACACCGACCGCGACAGGGTCTTGAACAATGCCGGGCCTTCCAGTGCCGCGCCGCGGATCACCGCCGCGGGCGCTGTGCTCGTCACCTTCCACACCGGCCAACCCCCTGCAGGCGCGAGAAACCCGCCCGTGCCGCCTTCACGTGCCGGAGCCTGCCAAGCAAGATCTTCTTCATAGAGGAGAGCAAAGTGCCGTACCTCCGGCAGCGCTTCCGGAGGCACCGTGGCTGGCGTATCGCAAGTTCGCACGGCGAATTGCCGTGCCGCCGCTAGATCGCGCACGATTGCACCCGACAACTGAGTGCTCAGAATGGTCGCGTGGCGCTCGTCCCTGACTTCCTTCGTGAGCAGCTTAGCCTTGGGTAGCTCCACGCGCTGACCGTCGATCATTGCGCCGAGCTCGCAGTTCGGGGGCGCGGGGGCCGCTGCCAAGTGCACCACAGTGAGCTCGACGGGCTTTTTGCCGTCGGCCGTCGCGCGCAACTTCAGCAGCGTTTCCTGATCCAAGCGCACGTCGAGCACGATCACCTCAGCGCCGCCTGCGTTCTTTTCTCGATGTGCGATGCCGACGAGGTCGGGATCCGCTTTTGGTTCGCGAAGAACCGGCTTGGCGGATGTGCGTGCTGGCGGCGACGAAGAGAGCGTAGACGCCGACAAGCACTGTCGCTCGCCACAAGTGTACAGCTCAGTCCGGTCACAGCCGGAGGCGCGAAAACGTCCGTCGCTCTCGTTCTCCACCTGAACCTCCGCGGCGTCACACAAATGCTCGTTCGCAAACATCCTGCGCACGTGACGTTCCATCCCGCCGCCGCACGCTGCCGCTCCGAGCCCCAGACCCACCAACCACAGGCGGTGACCACGCATGCCGAGTGTCATCATCCGATGCGGCTCCAGCCGGCACGGCATGGAAACGCTACCGCTTTGGGTAGCCGCGGACTCGACGCTGTAGGAACTCTCGCCACGAGCGCAAGCTACCAGGCGCAATCGTTGTAATCATTGGCTAATTGAGGTTTTTGTTGGCCTCGGAATTTGCTTCCCCGATGTCGCCCAGTGAACACAGCACAACGCGGGCATACTGCGTCAGTTCAAGCGGCGGATTCTTGCGCAAGCACGAAGTGCGGGCGGGCTCGTTGGAATTGCGCCTTACTTGGCAAGGAACCACGCCATGAGCACCCTTGGCAATTGTCGTCTCGCCGTTGGAGTCACCTTGGCGGTACACGCCATGCAGCGCCATGCACGCGATGCCGGACGCCGCCCCGTCTATCCACGTGTGCGACGCGAACGGACAACCCACGGGCCCGAATGCGGTCGGCGGCGCGATTTCTAATTGGACCAACCTTGGCGCGCTGCTGCACGCTGGCTCGGCTGCGGTGAAAGCGATCGATCCTTCAATCCTGGTCATGCTGCACTTGGATCGCGGTAACGATTACCAGACCAGTCATGACTTCATCGTGGCCGCGCGTGCGGAGGGCGTGGCGTTCGATGTGTTCGGTGAATCTTGTTACACGGCGTATCAAGGTCAGCCCGCCGACTGGGCGAGCAATTTCTCCAAGCTGGCCAGCGCTTTTCCGGACTTGAAGTTCGCCATCGCCGAGTACGGACCAGAAGCGCGCGCTGCGAATGATCTACTCTTTGCCCTGCCCAACGCCCAAGGGTTAGGAAGCTTCGTTTGGGAGCCGACACGGGCGGGCGCCTGGAACACGGGCCACGCCCTCTTCGAGCCGGTTTACCGCGGCTACACGGCTACCCCCGACCTCCTGCTTTACGACCAAATGAAGGTCGCATACGCGGCGCGACTGTAGCCATTGGTCGGCAGCGCGAAAAATTACTCAAAGGCGCCGGGGCGGCTCGCGTAATGAAAAGTGGGTACCGTCCGTATCTAGCAGAGGCTGTCGCTGTCACTGGAACTCCACCCGGTTGGCTCGAACGGCTCGTTGTGCCGCTTTCCCAAGCCACGCTGGTCGGGTCAAGGGAAGGCAAGCAGGTGCCAGTTGCTCAGCAGACCGAACTGCTCTCTCCTCACTACCAATCCCGTGCCCTTTTCATGTTTGCACCTACGCCGCTGGTGCTGCGCCCTTTCGCTCGCAGCACTCAGCCTCTCGACCTCCGCAGGAGCCGCCCCCAGTTTACCCAGCAACGACAGCGCCGTGGAGGCGCGGCGTGCGGAAGCCAAGACCAAGTACGAAGAGGGCGCGCAGGCTTATGCCGCGGGCCACTTCAAAGATGCCGTTGATCTTTTTTTGGCCGCCGATCACTTGGTTCCTAGTACGCCCCTGTCTTTCAATATCGCGCGCGCGTACGAAAACTTGGGCGACGACGCAGGTGCATTGCGTTGGTATCGCGACTATCTGCGCCGCAGCCCGAACGCCAGCAATGCCGAGTCCGTTCGCGCACTGATCACAAACCTTGCACAGTCCCTGCAACGCAAGGGCGTGCAGCAGGTCACGGTGCTCACGAGTCCGGTAGGCGTCACCGTTGCGGTTGATGATCAACCCGTCGGGGTAACCCCGTGGACTGGCGAGATGGCTCCCGGCAAGCATCGCCTCTTGCTGAGCGCGCGCGGCTATGCGGACGCAGAGCAGGAATTCGTGTTGGCGGCGGACCTACCGCTCGACATGACCGTTGGTTTGACACAGCAGAGCCCCGCCGGGCCGGCGGCTGTCACGGCAACGGCGCTCGCGGGCGGGTCGCAGCCATCCCCCGCGCGCCCTCCAGGTGGCAAAAAACTCGGAATTTTGCCCTGGATCACGCTAGGGGCGGGAGCCGCTTCGCTGAGCGCCGCATTGACGTTCGAGTTGCTCCGTCGGAGCAAAGAGAGCGAGACCAAAGGGGAGCCGGTCCAGGTTCGCTATCAACAAGGTTTGGAGGCTGAACAGTCGAGACAGACCACGGCGCGAGTTTTTCTCGGAGCGGGAGGGGCGCTACTGGCCGCGGGCGGACTGATGTGGCTCTTCGACCGGCCATCGGCTGCTCGCGGACCGAGCGCCGGAGCGGTGTGCGTACCGGGCCTCTGCGGCGTGACCGCGCGAGGGCGGTTCTAGTGGTCTCCGCGCTTCGCTCTCGATTCCGTGCCTGGCTAGTCGTGGCACAGCTCTCTTGCTTGGCGCTGGCGTGTCAGAGCGGGCTGTCCACGAATCTCGACGGCAAACAATGCGACGTTCATACTGGCTGCGTTTCGGGCTACATGTGTGACCTGAGCAGCAACAGGTGCGTGCGTCTCCCGTCGACCTCCTGTCGGGATGGAGAAACGGTGTGCACTGCGGGCTGTGCCGTACTGAGCTTGGATCCAGCCAATTGCGGCGGATGCGACGCTACCTGCACGGCCCCGATGCATGCTCAGCCGGTCTGTTCGCAAAGCCGTTGCGCGTTTGCGTGCGACAAAGGCTACGCGCCGTGCGACACCACCTGCGCGAATTTGACGGGAGATACGCAGAATTGCGGCGCTTGCGGGCACGTCTGCCCGCAGGCAGCCGGTGCGCCCACGTGCAACGACGGCGTGTGCGGAGTGATGTGCACGAGCCCGCGCCAAAACTGCGGCGGAACGTGCGTGGACGTTTCGAACGACCCGACCCGTTGCGGTTCGTGCGACACCAAGTGTGATGCGGGGCAGGTCTGTTCGGCTGGCAGCTGCAGCAGTAGTTGCGAGCAGGGGCTGATGAATTGCGGCGGCGCCTGCGTGGACACGGACAGCTCACCCATCCACTGCGGTGAGTGCGGCATGGCCTGCCCCATGCCGGAAAACGGCGATGCGACGTGCGACGCCGCCAAATGCGGCATTGCTTGCCACAGCGGCTATGTTCCCTGTGGCGCAAGCTGCGTCAACAAATCGATCGATAAGCTAAACTGCGGCGCTTGCGGGCACGCCTGTGATGTTCCCGCAAACGGCATGGCGCAGTGTAGTGACGGCGGGTGCGTCGTCACTTGCAATGATGGTTTCGCCAAGTGCGGGTCTGCGTGCATTGCTACCGCACACGATCCGGGCAACTGCGGCGGCTGCGGAGTAGTCTGCGCCGAAGGACAAGTTTGCGCGGCCGGAAAATGCTCCGCAGATTGCCTTGCTGGCGATAAAAATTGTGGCGGGGCGTGTGTGAACGTGGCCGCCGATCCGCAAAATTGCGGAGACTGCGCGGCGGCATGCCCTGTCCCGGCACATGGTGCGCCCTCCTGTAGCGCGAGCGGTTGCAGCGTGAACTGTGATGCGGGCTATGCGCGCTGTGCGGGCAGTTGCGTGAAGCTCGACGCGGATGTCCTCAACTGCGCCTCTTGTGGCACCGTCTGCCCAACGCCGAGCAACGGCTACGCAGCGTGTGACGCTAAAGGTTGTGCGATTCGCTGCAACGCCGGTTACACGGAGTGCAACGGCGCATGCGTCGATCTGAACTCGGATTCACTCCACTGCGGAGCTTGCGGCACGACGTGTGGAGCGGGCTCGGTTTGCAAGAGCGGCGTGTGCAGTGCCAACTGCGGTACGCTAACCAATTGCGGCGGCTCTTGCGTCGATATTTCGAGCGCGACGTCCAATTGCGGCAAGTGCCAAAATGCGTGTGTACCGCCGGCCAATGCGACGGCCATTTGCAGCAGCGGAACCTGCGCGTTCCAATGCAACTTGCCAACCATCCGCTGCGGTAGCGGCTGCGTCGACACCAAGAGCGACACCAAGAACTGCGGCACGTGTGGCACGGTGTGTCCGGGGCTCACCAACGGCACTCCCACCTGCAATAGCAGCGGCTGTGGAATTGCGTGCAACTCCGGATATGCACTTTGCAATGGGAGCTGCGTTAAGACCGACAGCGACCCACAGAATTGCGGAGGATGCGGAACGGCTTGCCACGGCAAGAAGAAGTGCATTTCGGGCGGATGCCACTAGAATCACTGTGCGGCATTCCCGCCAGAGCGCACCGCTGCAGAGCGTCCTTCAGATAGCGCACTAGTATCCGCGAGTTGTCCCTAGTGGCTCCGGACACTAACGTGTGGCCGGGTTCGGCCGTTCGGGTAGCTGAAGCACCTTGGACACTCCCCCCCTTCCCATGCGCGCCGGGCAGACGCTCGGCCGCTACGAGCTGCTCGCGCCCGTGGCGAAGGGCGGTATGGGGCAAGTCTGGGCGGGTCGGCTGTGCGGCGCGCGCGGGTTTCAAAAGCTCGTCGCCATCAAGACCCTGCTCGCAGCTCGAGCGGAAGAAGAACGCTTCGAGCGCATGTTGTTCGAAGAGGCGCGCATTGCCTCATTGATTCAACACTCGAACGTCGTTCAGACGCTGGAGCTCGGCGAGCACGAGGGCGCGTTGTACTTGGTGATGGAGTGGGTCGACGGCGATTCGTTGAGCTACTTGTTGAACGTCACTCGAGACAAAGGCGGCATTCCGCTGTTGGTCGCGGTGCACTTAATCGCCCAAACGCTACGCGGTTTGCAGGCTGCGCACGAATTGCACGATGCGAACGGGGCCTTGCTGGGCGTTGTGCACCGGGACGTATCGCCGCACAACGTGCTGGTCAGCTACGCTGGCGTGGCAAAGCTGGTCGATTTCGGCATCGCAAAGGCGATGAATCAACAGGGTTCGTCGACGACGACCGGAGAGATCAAGGGCAAATTCGCGTATATGGCGCCCGAGCAGATCCTGGGTGCTGAGGTCGATCAACGAGCAGACCTGTTCGCCGTGGGCATCATGCTCTACCTGCTCACGACCGGTCGACACCCGTTCAAGAACCACAACTCTGCGGGCGTGCTGCACAGCATCTCGAGTGATGAACCAGCGCCCAGCCCCTCCCTGGAGCAGCCGGATTACCCAGCAGCGCTCGAAGCCGTAGTGATGAAAGCGCTGCACAAACAGCGCGAGTTGCGCTGGTCCAGCGCCGAAGAAATGCGCAGCGCCCTGGAGCAGGCGATCCCCGAAGCGTTCGCGCGGGGTGCAGATGCCCGCGTGCGAGAATTCATGTCCGCAACGCTGGGCGAGCGGGCAGCTCACAAGCGCGAAGCGTTGCGCCGGACCGAGGCCGCATATCTGGGTAGGAGCTCGGACAGCGGCTCGATCTCTGCGGTACAGGGCAGCGCGCAAAGCGCTAGCTCGCTGCGGGCCGTGTCCGTGGACAGCAGCGTCGACGACGAAAATCCGGAGCCGCCTCCAGAACCAATTCCCACCATGTGGCCGGTGGTCGAAGTGAGCGCGCCTCGCCCGCACAAGGGCAAAACGATCCTTCTGGCCGCGTGCGGCGTTGTCGGTTTGATGGCAGCACTTGCTTGGCTTCACCGGCCGTCGCGCCCGACGCCAGCTGCAGCCCGCGAGGGCGCACCGCTCGTCGACTGGGCCGCTCCCTCTGCAGCCGCGCGCCGCCGAGGCACGGTGAATACTCCTCCGGCTTTGAGCAGCGCGGGCAGCGCCGCGTCGCCGCCAGCAAGCAGTGCTTCCGCCGCGCCGCCTGCCGCTAGTATTGCGCCCACGAGTCACCCACCGCCAGGCACTGACGCTCAACGATCCGGCACGCATGCCAGGCGTGCAAAGCCACCCGCTTTGCCGCGGCCCTCTGCGACGAGAAATGACGCAAGCGATCTGATTGCGCCGGACTACGCGCGCTAGCGTCCCGATCCAGCGGCGAGCCGCTTGGCTCTGCCGGTTACAAGAGCGATACGGGGCGGCCAAGAGTCGCGTCTCAGCAAGCTGAGCTGAGCCGCTCCGCGTTGCCATCAGGCGGCTCAGCGCATCAGGGTTTAAGCGTTCAGCACGTTGGCCAGCTTCGCGACGTCCACTGGTTTGACGAGGTGGTCGTCGCAGCCGGCCGCACGAGACTTGCGTCGGTCGTCCT
>JBDTYJ010000256.1:0-8615 GCA_040005755.1 Pseudomonadota bacterium | reverse complement strand
GGCGGCGCGAACGGCAAATTCCGCATGGGCCGGCGCTTGAAGATGGCCCCGGGTTGCCCGACCACGGATGAATACTGCGTCGGTCGCCCGACCTATACGCCAACGACCAACAGCAAGATTTTGGTCTCTATCGCGCAAGCCTTCGGCGTCGACGTAAATACCTTCGGCACCCAGCCGAACGCGGCGAACGTGACGGGCGCGCTCTCTCAGCTCAGCTGAACCGCGCGCCAAACTGCCTGCGCTCACCCTGCGTTACTTGGGCGTGCGCGGGGTCGGAGGGCGCGCGGGGCGCGGGGCAGCGCGGCGAGCTTTGGGTGGAATCAGATTGGCATCGCGTACGCGCTGAACGAGCGTGCGAAAAACGCGCGCCAGGCCAGCTTCCACCTCGGCCGACTCGCCGCACAGCGTGAGCGCCGCCGTGACGGACTCCAGCGTGGAGACGAACTCACGCCGCGGCTCGAGACGCATGCGCCCATAAATGGAGGGTTGCCCGGGCTTGAGCGTGATGCGCTTCAACTTGAGGAGCCATGGGTTCCGCCACCAAAGGGTTTTCGCCTTGGACCAAGTGCCGTCGAGCGCCACGATGCCTTCGAGGGCGGCGGGGTCACTGACTACGCCAGCGCGACCGGTGACCTGCCCGCCCTCCGCCTCACTATCGGGGAAGAGCACAGCCCAACGCTGCGCGTCGACGCCCTCTTCACCCAAGGCGTGCGCCAAGTTCCGCCAGCTCAGCCCGACGACAATTTGAGCTTTCGGCAAGCTGGCCGTCAAGATCTGCGCGGAGCCGAGCAACGCGTCGTGCTCCTGTGGGTGCTGCAGAATCAGGACGCGCCGCGTGGTCGGGTAGGTGACGATGCGATCGCAAACGCACGCGGCGCTCGGTCGCTTGCAGGTGGCACAGGTGGACTCGCTCACGGTGCGGGAGCGTAGAACGCGAACCGCAACCGTGCACGAGAGAATCTTTCAAAGGTCTGCGGCACCACACACGCTGACCGGGGGAACAAACACCGAGTGCACCTCACCGCAGCTGCACGGCAGATACGCGCTGCCCACGAACGCGCTCAGATCTCGGCGTGTTTCCAGCTCTTCACCGCCCGGGAGCCGCACCACGAGGGTACGGCCCCGGAAGGAGACCGTGAGCTGGCCCGCTTCGTGAGTGCCGGTGAGAGCGCGGTGGTCGAACGCCCCGAGCAGCGTGAACAGCCCCTCGACATGGAGCTTCTTGCGCGTCGCCGAGCGCAGCCCGCGCGACAGTTGCAATAGCGGTTCCAGCTGGGGCACGTCCCCGCGGAGCGGCAGCTGCTTCAGCAGGCCCAGCGCTTCGTCGCCGTAGTAGTGGATGCCCGGGCGCCCGTACAGCCGAAAGAAATACGGGACATCCCCGCGCTCGAGTTGCTCCGCCTCGGCCTCGAGCAGCGGTGGCCAGAGCTTGGCTCTGTCACCGGCCACGTATTCCGCCGTGCCACGCAGGCAGACGCGAATCGGCGCCTCACGTAGTTCCGGCAAACTGTCGAGCACCGCCGCCAGCGCCGCGGCGTTGCGATCGAGCAACAGTAACGTGCTGCGGTAAGCGCTCACCATCTCCACTAGCTCGGGCGCGGCGATCGGTTTACCAAGGTACGGCAGCACGCGGCGCACGCCGGCCGCATGCCGGCAAATCGCCGCGTACTCCGGGTCCGCATCGGGCAGCAGCTTGGTCTCGGTGGGCCGAGCAAAGTCAGCCAAGATCATCTCGACGTCCAAGGGACCAAACACGGTGCGCCCGCGTGCGTCGCGCCCCAGCACTAGATTTTCCCAGTGCAAATCAGCGACACCGAACCAGCTCCAGAGCGCGAGCGAGCGGCCGACGATGATCGTGAGCTCCCGTTTTCCTTGCGCGTCGAGCATTGGCAACGGCTCTAGCCGAACGCTCTCCACCTCACCGCCCGCGTGCCCCCGCCGCTCGAAAAACTCGAGGCTGGGAATGAATCCGAATAGCTCACGGCCAAGCCCCTCTCGCTCCGCCAACTCATCGAGCAAGCGGCGCAGCGGGCTCTCCGCCGCCAGCAGCAGCCATTCCCAGAACAGGGTGCGCGGCTTGACGATTCGCCCCGCGCGGTGCGCCACGCGCCGACCAAAATTATGCGAGTCGCCGAGGTGAATGCGCGGCTTGTTCATGCGCGGTGGCGAAACCTAGCGCTGTTTGGCGCGCAAACCAGCGGGAACCGAGACGGCCACCCAGAAAGAACGCGCTACTTTTGCCGGCGCTTCATGCGTTCGATCAAGGCTGGCTGATTGGCCTCTCGCTCGAGCCCGGCAACGACCGCAAGCTGATCGGTCACGCCTTTGTCTTGACTGAGCTTGAAAACGCCTTCGAGCTCTTCAATCTCGAGCTCGAAGGGTTGAATGGCTTTGAGCCGGCTCCGATATTGCTCTTCACTCAAACGGGAGCGCTTCCAGCCCTCCGATCCCGGCTCAAAGCTAGCGACGAGCTCGTCCATCAGTTTGTCCTGGTGCGCTTCGCTCGTCACGAGGCGACCGCGCCCGCGGACGTGCACCGCAACGTAGTTCCAAGTCGGAACTCGATTCGCGTCCGAATACCAACGCGGGGAAATATAAGCGTGAGGCCCGCCAAAGACGACGAGCAGGCGCCCGCTGAGATCAGCGGCGATCGGATTGGTTGTCGCGACGTGACCTTGCAAAGTGCCGAGCGTTCCGCCAGCGCGCTGCAATCGAAAGGGCACGTGCGCGACGCGCGGATCCCGCGCAGAGATGCCGATCACCGTGCCGAACGGGTTGGCCTCGATCGTTTCCCAAAGGACACCCGTGTCGTGCTCCAGGTACTTTTCCCTTAGCGCCATACCGCCGAGGTCCTCTCTTTAGTCCACATGCGGCGATGCCGAGAACGTGAAGTGGTGGGCGGCGCCGGTCACGACTTTGAACTCCGTCAATTGCTTGTTTTGGACCTGAACGACCATCGACACCGGCAGCTCGGGCACGGTCGTCGCCACGGGCCCTACGATGATGGGCGCGTCGGGACTCGCCTGCTTCGTCTCAATGTACGCGAACGCGCCCAAATCCCCGCTAAATGAAGAGTGGAAATAGTTCACGCGGTACACTTTGCCCGCAACGTACTCGGTCGCCCCGGAATCCGCAGCGCTGAGTCGCAGATCAACGCTCTGATAGGGCTGTGGATCGTCGGGCCCAGGCAGCCCAATTTCCCCGTCCGCAATGCGTAGCCAAGCCATGGGATAGGGCTCCCATTCGCTCCCGGCACGAAAGCGCCCAGTCATGCGGCTGCCGTCAGCCGAAGCTGTCGTCTCCGCCGCGTAGGTACGCTCCTCGAAAGAGAAACGAAAGGACGCCTCGTGTCCACTTACTTTGCCGGACACAGCGCCGCACCACACCCCGAACCCGGCGATGGTACGAGTGAGGGCGTCGTCCGGTGACGGCGCGCCGCCCGCGCAGCCCTGCCCTGACAGCACGCCATCTGTCTCGGACATGTCGAGGCCCACCGGGTCCTCGAAGTGGAACATTGTCCAACGAGCGGCGACGTTCGCGGGTGGCTCGATGTCCGCGGCGCCCGCCTGACCAGCGCCGGTCGCCTGGTCACTGCCGCCCGCTGCGATCGCCCCGCCAACCGCGTTGGTTTCACCTGCCGCGGCCTCCGCGGCAGCACCGGATTGACCGGATGGCGCGCCAGGCTCGAAGCCCGCCGCGCCCGCGGCGCTGTGGTTGCCCAGCCCCGAGTCCTGAGCGCTGCCGCCGCACGCTGCCAATGCACACCCGACGAAAACAGCCGCCGTACGTCCCCAGACCGCGCCGTCCACCATCCCGCGACCTTAGCAGGGAGCGCACGGGGGGCCTAGGGGGACTCGCACGCGCGTGGCGAGGCCGCGTGAGGCGTGCCGCGCCTCCTCACGGCACGCGATAGGCGACGCGGGCTTGCTCCCGATCCCAGACCACCGCACCTGACGAGAGCGGCGCGTTCGCGGTGGCTGCGGCAAGCGCCTTGGTGATCGTCGTGCCTTCACCCAAGATGATTTGCCCAAGTGCGGCATCGGCAATGATGCGGCCCTTTCGAGCATCCTTCGGATCGTAGACGACGTAGCGCACAGCGTAGCGGCGTTTAGCGTACCGCGATCCATCTTGGCGTGCCAGAGCCGCGGTGTTACGCGCGCTCCGATGACGATTGGCTTGGTCTTTGCGCCCAGCGCGGATCCGCGCGTTTTCGTGGCACCGGACGGCACGCGGCACGCGGCTCCAGCGGGCTGGGTGTGTTTACCGCCCGGTGATGCCGGCCTGACTCGGCGCGTGAAGAGCCTCGGGCCTTCTTGGGCGATCATCGAAAAGCGCGGGCGCAAGGCGTTCTCCAAAGGGTTGTGGGCGCCTCGCGAAAACATCGAGGCCGCCAAGTTGGCCCTCGCAGCGGAGCGCAGCACGCCGGCTTACGCGAAGAAGCGCGCCGCTGCCGGAGCGCGCCGCGAACACGAGCAAGCGGCGTACGTGGTCTCGTTCGAAGTCGAGGTACTCGGCTTCTTGCGCTTTGCGCCGCGCTTCGAGGCGCTGGCGCGTGCCATCGCGCGAAAGGTTACGGAGCATGCCACGCCGGTCGGCAGCGGTACTGTTGCGCGCACCGAGCGCATTTCTATCGATCGGCGGGCGGAGTCAGCGGTCATCGCCTGGATGCGCCACCAAACCACGGCCTATGACCGCATGGCGATTCCACGTGTCGCCGGCAAGCGTCGTGAAGTGCGGCGCGAGCTCGCCACGATCTCACGCGCGATCTTGGATTTGCATCGGCGCGACGTGACGCATGCAGCGCCCCCCTGCCCGCTGTGCTCGGCCGTGGGCGGCGTGCAGCCCTAGCGCGCTTCGCCAGGCCCTGATCCGTATTCGGGCTAGGACCCCGTAGACGGCTCGGACAGGGACTGGCAGTCTGCCCGATCGGAGGTACTGGTGAGTCTCAACGAAGCGGGTCTGGTTCACGCGCAAGGCGGCGGCGGGTATCCGCCTGGTGGTTATGGTCCCCCCGGCGGCGGCCCTCCAGGCGGCGGCGGGTACGGTCCGCCCGGTGGCGCGCCTCCTGGCGGGGGACCACCTGGCTGGGGTCCTCCGGGTGGCGCGCCTCCGGGCGGTGGCGGCTATGGTCCTCCGGGTGGCGCGCCTCCGGGTGGCGGCGGCTACGGTCCTCCCGGTGGCGGCCCGCCGGGCTGGGGACCTCCAGGCGGCCCGCCGCCGGGTCCCTCGCAGTTCGGCGGCTTCGTGCCACCCACCTACAACGGCCCGCAGCAGATGGGGCCGAGCCCAGCGGGCTTTGACCCGATGGCGGCAGTGGGCTTCGGTTGGAACGCGGTCATGAAAGACTTCGGCGCCGTGGCGCTGCCGATCGTCGTCGCCGTGTTGGTCATGATCGTGCCCACAGTGATCCTGAGCGTCATCTCCGGGGTGGTGGTGGGCGCGCTGGGCAGCCGGCTCGACCCAATGGTGGTCAGGCTATTCACCGTTATCGTGCAGTGCATCACGCAGGTGGTAACGCTGGGTTCACAGGCCTTCATCTTCGGAGGTTTGGTGCAGTTCACGCTTGGCGTCTGTCGCGGGCAAAGGCCGGCGTTCAACGTGGTTTTCAGCGGCGGTCGGTTCTTCCTACCGATGCTCGGCGGTCAATTGCTGTACACGCTCGGCTGCGCCGCGGGCGTGATGCTGTGCGTCGTGCCGGGCTGTATCCTTGCTTGCGGTTGGATTTGCTATCAGCCGTTCATCGTCGACAAGGGTCTCGGGCCCATTGACGCGCTGAAGGCTAGTTGGCGTGTGACCACGGGCCACAAGGGCAGTGTCTTTCTGTACCTTTTGTTGAGCGGCGCGGTGGGTCTGTTGGGCGTGCTGGCCTTGTGCGTCGGCGCAATCCTCGTCGCTTGGCCGGTCTTAGCTGTCGCTAACGCGTACTTGTACGTGAAACTGACGGGTGAAGAGCCACGCGCGCTCGGCTGATGGCACGAGCGCTTTGAACATACACCGTCGTGTTGAACGTTCGGCGGCGGCACCCGCTGGCCCCTGTAGTACGATCGCGCTCGCAATGAGCCTAAGCGACCTCCGCAAATGGTTATCGGGCTTGGGCGCGGTTTGTCTTACCGCACTCGCCGCCTGTCTGAACAACGCGGGCGTTCCGGCGTTGAGCCCCGCCGCGCAAGCCGTCCGCGTGAGCAGCGCTGACCCGCCTCCTGGTGCGCACCTGGTCGGGCCGCTCAGCGCCACGCACGGCCACGGCTGCGGCATCGCCAATCAGCGCGGCACGGAAGACGGAGCCACCGCGGCGCTGCGTGAGGCCGCAGCGCGCCGTGGCGCCACCTTCGTGAAGGTCACCAAGACCGTAACACCGCATCCAGGACACGACTGCTTCCATCAGGAGTTCACGCTCGAGGGGCTCGCGTACAGCGTTGCCGAGAACAAAACCGTGGCGCCGCCGGTCCGCAGCGCGCCCGTGTTGGCAGCGCCGACCGCTGCGACCATCAGCTCGGACGCACCCGATGCATGCACGCCGCCCTGTTCGCCAGGTTATGCGTGCCACGCTGGCGGGTGCGAAGCAGAATGCAATCCACCCTGCGCCGCAGACCAAACCTGCCGAGGGGACCACGTGTGCGTGGCGCGCGCCGCCTCTGACGGTCACTGACGGCGTTTACTTTGCTTTGTCCTTGCTCGAGGCTTTGCGCGATAACGGTCCTTTGTCCTTGCTCGAGGCTTTGCGCTTAACGCCGACTCCGACCACCGGTCTTGCTTGCTTGCGCGTTTCCGACCCTGAGCGGGCTCGCGCAGGCCTTGGCGCTGATTTCGCCTTAGGCACAGGCAGCGCGTTCGCGGTCAAACGTATCAATTCGGAAAGCCAATCGCCGTCCTCCCAGCGTGCGCCATCCACCAAGAAGCAGGGCTTGGCACCCGGATAGGGCGCGCCCTCCGTTACTCTCCCGATGAATCGCTTGCCGGGTTCTGTAGGCTTGACGAAGAGCTGATCGTCGCACACCAGCGCGACTACTTTTCCGGTCGAGTAAATCGCAAACTCGCCAAACATTTTGCGCGCGCTCACATCCCGCACGCCCGACATCTGCTCCAGAATAAAGTCGACGATTTGCGAACGTGTCCCCATGCGCCTTTCTAGCCCCCGAAGGCTCGCTCAACAAGCCGCGCCGCGAGCTATTGGGCGAGCCGCGCCGCCGGGTCGAAGCGAAAGAACAGCCTGAGCTCTGCGTACAACTCGGGGTGTTGATGCGCCAGCTGCACTGGCTTCTCAAAGAAGGCTTCGACCACCACGGCGAAAAATTCGGGGCCGTTGCTCGCCCCGTAGGGGTCAATGTTGGTCCGGTGATGGCGTTCGACGGCGTCGCGCAGCTCAGCGTACTCCTCGCCCGCAACGCGCGACCAAGCGGAGTAGCGCTCGGCATTGTCGAGCTCCGGCGTGCCGTCCATCACGCCGTCTTCAGCGTCCAGCTGGTGAGCGAACTCGTGCAGCACTACGTCGTGGCCGTCAGCGCCGTCCGCGAGCACTGAATCCCAAGCCAACACCACCACGCCCCGCTGCCAGGATTCCCCGAGGCGAGCTTCGTCTCCCTCAATCACGACATAACCCTCGCGTTTTCGTTGCGGGCTACGATAAGCGCTCGGATAAACAATGATGCTCGCGAGCTCGGGGTAGATGGCGCTGTCCGTCTCGACGCGATGCAAGAGCAATAAACAAGCGCGCGCCGCGATCACGACGCGCATTTCGTCAGATAGCTCTAGCCCACCCGCGCCCTCGAATTGCTTCTCCGAAAGAAACACGCGCACCAGCGCCTCGAGCTTGCTTCGCTCTTCGGCGGTTAGCTGACGCGCGAGCGGCACGCGCGCTGCGATCAGCGCGCGAAATGCTTCGGGGAATGGCTCAGCCAGGACTTGCGCCCGGCTGAGCCGTCGCCACCAATCGAACATGTCTACTTGCGCGTGTTCCGCGCGATCTCGTCTGCGTCCTCGGCAATCTTGAAGGCGACGATGACGAGCTCGAAGTACACGCGACCCACTACCAAGTACACGAGCGCGGCGATTGGCACCGCGATCAACATGCCGAGGCCCGCCAAAATGCTGCCTTGGAAGATCGAGATGATCGCGGCTCCGATGCCACCCAAAATCCCCAAGGCGAGTACGAGCAAGAACACGCCGTACAAGACCTTGATCACCTTGAGCGCAACGAACGTCTCGAAGGAGAAGTCGAACAACCCCGCAAAAAAGCCCTTCGCCAAGGCTGCTGACTGGGCCGCGCTCGGCAGCGGTAGGTGCTGCCCCATGGGCGGTTGATACTGCGGCGGTGGCTGTTGTGGCGCATACCCGCCTGGCGGGCCGCCTGGAGCACCGCCGTAACCGCCTGGCGGGCCACCTGGAGCGCCGTAACCTCCTGGCCCGCCGGGAGGCGCACCGGGGGGTGCACCGCCGGGGGGACCATAGCCACCCGGTGGTGGCGCGCCTGGTGGACCGTAACCGCCTGGGGGTGGATTCCAACCGCCTTGAGCCATGATTTAACTCCTCCTGAAAGCGAGCACTATAGGCACCCGCCGCTGATCACGTCCACCGACGGCAGGCTCAACGTCACCGGTGCGATTAGCACTGTCGAC
>JBDTYJ010000255.1:0-8624 GCA_040005755.1 Pseudomonadota bacterium | reverse complement strand
GATCCGGGACTTCGATCTTCAGGGGTTGTCGTCGCTCTGCTGGCAAGAGACCTCGCGCTGCTTTTCAGCCTGGTTCTACCATGGCGCAGCCAGGGAAAGCGGCTATTTTGGCGTGATTCTGGGGCACGCGCTGGAAGCTCTTCCTTCCGGCAATCGATCCGGGGAGGATGGCAGAGGGCGTCCCATGAAGTCCTGTCCGCAGTGCAAGCTGAAGTACCCCGACGACAGCGCGGCGTGCTTCCTGTGCGGCGGCGGGCTAGTCGCGCTGCAAGATCCGCTGATCGGCGTGACCATCGCCGGGCGCTACCAGATTGAGGAGGTCCTGGGGCAAGGCGGCATGGCCACGGTGTATGCCGCACGCCATCGGCTGGTCGATCGCCCGTGCGCCGTCAAGGTGATGAACCAACAGTTCACCCGCAATGAGGTGATCCGCGAGCGTTTTCGGCGCGAAGCCAAGGCGGCGCAGAAGTTAGCGCATCCGAACATCATCGAGATCTTCGACCAAGGCGAGACACCGGATGGGCTCGTGTACTTGGTCATGGAGCTACTTCGCGGTGAGACCCTGGCGGATGTGCTCGAGCACGGCAAAGTGCCGCTGGAGCGGGGGCTGCCGATCATGATTCAGATTGCCCGTGCCCTTGCGCGCGCGCACGATTTGGAGGTCATTCACCGCGATCTCAAGCCGGAAAACATCTTCCTGGCGCGCGGTCCGAACGGCACGGATCAGGTCAAGCTGCTCGATTTTGGCATCGCACGCTCGATGCAAGACTCACGACTGACCGGCGCGGGAGAAGTGTTCGGCACACCGCAATACATGGCGCCCGAGCGCATCACTTCGATTGAAGCTGGCCCGTCCGCGGACCTGTATTCACTGGGCGTCATCATTTACGAAATGGTGACGGGAACATTTCCCTTCGACGCCAGCGATATCACCACGTATTTCATCAAGCACCTGAAGGAAGCGCCGCTCCCGCCCAAGAAGCACGATCCCTCCATCCCGAGCGCCTTGGAGCAGCTGGTGATGGAGTGCCTGGCCAAGGACCCCAAGGACCGCCCGGTGGATGCGCACCGTGTGAACGCGGACTTGATGGCCATTGCCGGGGCGATCGGCCTGCGCATCCCCCGGGACGCTTTCGGCGACGAGGTCGAATCACGCGGCCCGGCGAAAACACTACCGCCGGTCGCGATCGATCGCTGGGTCAAGCGCACCGCGGTGTTCGAAAAAATGTTGGTCCTGGCGTTCGCCGACGATCGACCGAGCCAGCTCAATGAACTGCTCAACGAAGTGAAGCACCTGGTCCGGGAGATCAGCGAACTTCGCGCCAAGGCGATCACCGAGCAACGGGCATTGGAGACCATCGAGGCGCGGGGCCGCGATATTCGCCAACGGCTGGGACACGCCGTGGACGCGCTGGGCATCGACGCTAGCAAGGCGCGCGACGAGTTAAAGGGAGCTCTCGCGGGCAGCGCGGCACTGACTCTTGATTTGGACCGGCCGATCGACGAGCTGAAGCGCGCGGTAGCCGAAGTGCTGGGTTGGGAAGGGCGTTCCGCGTTCGTCGAGCCGTACAAAGAGCTCGCCGCGGCTTATCGACAATGTGCGGATGTAGTGGACAATTGGCGGGTTGCCAAGCAACGCGTCAAAGACGCCGAAGCGCGCGTGGCCTCACGGCGCGGTGAAGTCGAGGATCTCGAATTTCAGATCCGCGAGCTGCGCGGCGCGCTAGCCAAGAACGAAGAAGAGCTGGAGAAGGAAGAGGGGGATCGCCGCAAGATCGTGGCCGAGCTGGGGCCGCGCGCGGACGAGCTCGAGGCGCTACTCTTGGAGCGCGCCACGCGCTTTTGTAATCCGTTACGCAGCAGGCGCGAGCTGACACCGCTATTCCACGAGCTGGAGTCCGACGCGGCGAGCTGACGGCGGTCGCCATTTGGGCAAATAACCGCCAGTAATCACAGCCCTTTGTGCGACCCTTCAGAGTCGCGCTGCGCGGCCGTTGGTGTCCTTTGCGCTCGCAGAACGCGAGCCCCACACCCCGGGACCGTTGATGCAAAGCGAAGTTGAAGTCGCCAGAGCCCGTAAGGCGGAGGGCGGCGTTCCGAGCGCGATTCGCACCCAGCTCGAAGCCAAGCTCGCGGCGGGCACTCTCGAGCTACCGCTGTTGCCCGGGGTGGCCATGGAAGTGACGTCCGTCGCCGCGAAGGACGATGTCGATGCGCGCGTGCTCGCAGACCTACTCAAGCGAGACCCGGCGCTGTCTGCGCACGTGCTGCGCATCGTCAACTCCCCGGTTTACAGCCCGCGCGCGCAAATCGTCAGTTTGCAGCAAGCCGTGACCCGCGTTGGTGCCGGTAAAATACGCGAGATCGCGCTCGTTATCGCCTGTCGCACCGGCGTTTTCAAAGCCAAAGGTTACGAGCGCGAAATCGCTCAAGTGTTCAAGCACTCCGTCGCGTGTGCGTTGTTCGCGCAAGAAATCGCGCGCAACACCCGCCACAATGTAGAGGACGCTTTCTTGTGCGGGCTGCTACACGACGTTGGACGGCCGGTGCTGTTGCAGGCGCTGCTGGGCTTGCTCCGCGAGGCGCGCGTGACCGTGGATCGCGACGCCATTCTCGAGCTAGTGACCGAGCTGCACGCTGCCGCAGGATCGGCCCTCGCGCAGTCCTGGAAATTGCCTGAAACAGTGGTGAACGCGCTAGCCAAGCACCACACGGCAACGCCTGCCGCAGAGACGACACCGGTCCGCATCGTGTCGTTGGCGGACGCATTCGCGCACAAGAGCTTGGAAGGCGAGCTGACCTGTGAGGCCTTGGCGGGCCACCCGGCGTTGGCGGCGCTCGAGATTTACCCGGACGTGCTGGAAAAAATCGTAAAGAAGGCCAGCGTCGTCAAAGACACGTTGGGCGTGTTGTCGTGAGTGAAACGTTCGATCTGATTGTCGTGGGCGGTGGACCGGCGGGGCAGAAGGCCGCCGTGCAGGGCGCCAAGCTCGGGCGAAAAGTGTTACTGATCGAACGTTCGAAGAACGTGGGTGGCGCGTGCGTGCGCTTCGGAACGATTCCCAGCAAAACGTTGCGCGAAACGGCACTCGCGCTGGGCAAGTTTCGTCGCCTCACCTCCGAGGTGATGGATGTGCGGATGCCCGAGCACACCGCCATCGAGAGCTTGATGGCACGCAAAGAGGAGGTAATTGCGTCACACGAGCAGTACATGGGCGCGCAGCTGGCGCGCAATGGCATCGCGCTGTACCAGGGCGTCGCGCGTTTCGTGTCGCCCACTGAAATGGAGATCGGCGACATTAGTGGCGCGAAGCGGCGCGTGATCGGGCGCTTCTTCGTGATCGCGACAGGCTCCTCCCCGCGCACTCCGGAAGACGTGCCAATCGACCATGAGCATTTGCTCGACAGTGATTCGCTCCTTTCGCTCTCGTATTTACCCGAGTCACTCACGGTGCTCGGTTCGGGCGTGATCGCCTGTGAATATGCCTCGATTTTCGCGGCGCTGGGCACGAGGGTGACGGTCATCGATCGCTCGCCGCGGCCACTCGCGTTCTTGGACCCAGAGATTAGCGAGCACTTCACGCGCCAACTCAACGCCTTCGGCGGGCAATTCTTAGGCGGCAGAAAGCACACCCGGGTGGCCTGGGACGGCTTAGCGCACGTGGAGACCGCCTTGGATGACGGGCAAGTCATCAAGAGCGAGAAGCTATTTTGCGCGCTTGGCCGCCTGGCGCAGGTGCAAGGCTTGGGCGCTGACGTCGCGGGCATTGGCCTGACGTCACGCGGTTTGATCGCGGTAGACGAGCATTGCCGAACGGCGACGCCGCACATCTACGCGGTCGGTGACGTAATCGGGCCGCCCGCTTTGGCCTCCACCTCGATGGCTCAAGGTCGCCGCGCGGTATGTCACGCTTTTGGTGCGGAGGTCGGCAGCGCGCTGGAGGCGACGCCGACGGGCATATTCACCATTCCAGAGTTGGCCAGCGTTGGGCTAACGGAGGCGGAAGCCAAGGAGCGCTTTGGGAGCGCGCAAGTTGGACGCGCTCGCTTCAACGAAGTGGCGCGAGGGCAAATCTCCGCCGCGGAAGATGGCCTGCTGAAGCTTGTCGCACACCCTGAAACAGGGGTGATTTTGGGGGCGCACGCGGCCGGCGAGACCGCGGCCGATCTGGTCCATATCGGTCAAATGGCGATCCTGGGAGGCATGACCTTCCACACTTTCATCGACGCCATCTTCAACTTCCCGACGTACGCCGAATCTTATCGGATTGCCGCGCTGGATCTGTTCGGTAAGGCGCAGCGCTCAGCGGCCGAAGCAAAGGTTGTCGCGGCTGAGTAACGCCGCCCGCAGCGCAGTGGGGCTGGCATTTTTCACTTCTTGGTGCGCCGGGTAGCGCGCGCGGGTGGTTGGCCATGCACCAAGATTTCCGACACGGCGCCGCGCCGCGCGCCGTTGGAGTTGATGGCTCGTTTCGCGAGCACGGTACGCGTGTCGAACGCAGCGTACAGCTCACGAGTATCAGGCGTGTCCGAGTTCGAGAGCAGCGTCGCAACGCCGCGCTTGGTGAGCCGCGCAAACGTCTTGGCTAGGCGCTCGTGCTCGGCGAGCGTGAAAGCGACCGAGTGATACGCGGAGAAACTCGATGTTTTCGAGACTGGCACGTACGGCGGATCGAAGTACACGAAGTCGCCGCGCTTGGCCCTCTTGCAGCATTGCTCGAAGTCCTCGACGGCCAGCTCTACGTCTTGCAAAGCGCCCGCGGTGGCGAGCAGGCGCGCCGGATCCAAGATGTTCGGCTTCTTGTAGCGGCCGTACGGCACGTTGAAGTCACCACTGCGATTCACGCGGTACAGGCCGTTATAACCGGTGCGATTGAGATACAGCATGCGCGCCGCCCGCGCGCTCGCTTTCGTGGGCCGGCTCGCGCGAATCTTGTAATACACTTCTTCGCTAGGCTTGGCTTGGCACAACTTCTCGAGCTCGTGAATCACGCTGTGCGCGTCGTCACGGAGCGCTGTGTACACGCGAATCAGATCTTCGTTTTTGTCGCTCAGCCGCGCGCGCTTGAACTTGCCGCGAGCTGCGAGCGCAAAAAAGACCGCTCCGCCGCCCGCGAATGGCTCGTAGTAAGTCTCGATTTGATCTGGGAACGCGCGGTCGACGAAAGCGAGAATCGGCTCGAGTAGCTGGCGTTTTCCACCGGCCCATTTAAGGACCGGCTTTACGTCGGCGCGGGGAAGCATGCGATCCCGTGCCTCTACCATATGGCCGCGATCTTTGGGCCAACCGCGCAATTTGCCCTCGTTTTGAGCTGCCGAAACCTAGCCGCGCTGGCAGCCCCTCGGGCGCACAGGAAAATGCAGCTCGCGGTCGATTCCGCTGTATTGCAGGGCGTGATTCACTAAAAGCGGAACCGAAGTTCATGCGAAGCAAGGTATTGAGTTGTTTGGTCGGCGCTGTGTTGGTGTGCGGCGCGTGGCTGACGGGCGCGTGCGGTTCAAACTTCGTTGCGGGTGCGTCGGAGGCCGGCTCGGGGGGCGCCATGCCAAGCGGCGCCGGGCGTAACTCCGGCGGCACCGCGAACGGCGCTGGCCCGACGCAGTATTCGGATAACGGCGGCAGCTACAGCGCCGAGCAAGGCGGCAGTGGCAAGCCGGCCGGCGGCGGCAGCCTCGATGCAGGAGAAGCGGGCGCAGGGGAAACGAGCGCAGAGGAAGCAGGCGCAACCGGCGCGGGCGCGGGCGCAGGCGGTACGAGCGGTACGAGCGGCGCGAGCGGCGACGGTGTCAGCGACGGTGGCACCAGCGGCGACCTGGTTTGCGCCGGAGGCAATACGAGTTGGGTAGGCTGTCAGGCGCCCGCGTGCGGCGCGTGCACCAGCGCACCCGAGCTCATCAACCATCCGCTGTATTTTCAGAACCACCCGAACTGCGCAGCCATGACGAGCTGTCCCGGCGCGCGCACCGCGTGCGGCGCGGCGTGCCCGCCGCCTACGGACGCGGACCTATGCAACGGCACGACGGGCCAGTGGCGCGGTTGCCGAGGCACCGGCTGCTACGTGTGTGAAGAGCTCGTCACCAACTACCCGAAGTACTTCGAGCATCACCCGAATTGCGTAAAAAACGGCTCATGCGCAGGCACCGGATACGCAACCTGCAACGCCAATTGTCCGGCGCCCGTACTCGGCGATATGTGAGCCAAGCACGCGCGCGTGGTGAAGCGCCGTCCGGCAAACCGGCAATGAGAGCGGGCAAACCACGCGCGTCGCACGCGCGAAATCGAGGTTGGGGTTCAAACCCGGAGGGGGCGCCCGTGCTCCTGCAGCGCACCTCGCCGCTCGGCCAAGTACCCGCCGTCGCGCTCGCCGCTCAGTGCGATGCTGCGGGGGTTAGCTGGCGCCGATGTGCAGGCGCTTGATCATCTTCTGCAGACCGAAACGCGACAGGCCGAGTAGCTCGGCCGCGCGTGTCTGGTTGCCTTCGGTGCGCTTCAGCGCGGCGCGCACCAGCTCGCTTTCGAGGGCATCTACGCGACCGCGCAGGTCGAGGCCGTCGCGCGCGGCCGCCTCGCCGGTTGCGCCTTCTCGGGCGGCGACTTCCGGTGATAGTGTGTCGGGGGTTACGACATCGTCCGCGAGCACCAGCGCGCGGCGCACTTCGTTCTCGAGCTGCCGAATGTTGCCTGGCCAGCGATATGCGGAAAGGGCGTCCATGGCGGCCTTGGAGATCGTGACTTTGCGTTTCTGCGCGTAGCGATCCACGAAATAGCGAACCAGAAGTGGGACATCGCCGTGGCGCTCGCGCAGCGCGGGCACGCGCACGCTGATGACGTTCAAGCGATAATATAGGTCTTCTCGGAATTTACCGGCCGCGACCAGCGCCTCCAAATCCCGATGCGTGGCGCCGATCACGCGCACATCCACGAAGCGTGCGGTTTCCGAGCCGACCGGGCGCACCTCACCATTCTGCAGTACGCGCAGTAACTTGGTCTGCATGCCGAGGCTCATCTCGGCGATCTCGTCCAAGAAGAATGTGCCGTGATCGGCAACCTCGAACAGGCCGGCGCGCGGTCGGTTTGCGCCGGTGAACGCCCCGCGCACGTGGCCGAACAACGTCGCTTCCAAGAGCGTTTCCGGGATCGCTCCGCAATTTTCTGTGACGAATGGCTGCCGGGCGCGCGGGCCATTCTCGTGCATCGCTCGCGCAACCAACTCTTTGCCGCTGCCCGATTCACCCAAGATCAAGACCGGCACGTCCGCACGGGTGACGCGATCGACGAGCTGCAGTAACCCGCGCACGGCCTCGCTCTGACCGATGATGGCGTCATACGAGAAGCGCGTTTCGCGAGCGTCGCGCGCGCGCGCCAACTCCCGCTCGGCGACGTCCAGCTCTGCCTCGCGGTGCGCAAGCTGGGTCGACAGGCGCGCCTCCGCGCGCTCGGCGCGCCGCACCGAACGCCGCAGCAGCAGTTGATTGCGGGCATCCAAGATGGCCACTGCGGCCAGTGTGCCCACGAGGCGCACCCAAGACAATTCACGTGAGCCAAACGCGCCGCGCCGCACGCGGTCATCCAGATACACCACGCCCAACGCTTCACCGTGCGCGATCAACGGGACCGCCAAGACACTGCGTAGCTTCAAGGCATGCACGCTTTCGTGCACCTCCGGCAAATCACCGGTCGCGTCCACTGCCACCACCGGCTCGCCGAGATCCAACGCGCGCTTGGCCAGGGACTGACTGAGAGCGAGCTGCTCGGGGCCGAGATCGACTCGGCGCAAGTTGCGCGCCGCGCGTGGCTTCAACTTGCCGCCCGGCGCACGAAGCAAGAGCAGGCCACGCTCGACGCCCGTCCACAGCACCAGCGCGTCCACCACTTGCCTGAGCAGCGGCCGCAAGCGATCGCGCCCGCTCAGGCCGCGCACGAGCGCCTCCACATCGGCGATCTGGGCGGGTACAATGCTGGATTCGGTGCCGATTTCCGCCGCGCGCACCCAATCCAGCCCGCGCACGGCGCCATTCAGCTCGGCGGGTGATCGGCGTAGGAACTCGCGCGCGGCGTCGCCCGCAGCTGCGCTCAGGCGGCGCGCGTTATCGGCGTCGCCGATGCGGGCTGAAAGCAAGGCGCCCCAGTGCAAGGCGCGGCCTCGTACCGCGAGCGCAGCGCGCGCGGAACTCAGCGCGTTGAGCTCCGCAATCGGGACATCAGCGCGAGAGGGCGTGGTCTGCGCCAGCTCGTGGGCGGCGCGTGCTCCCCACCACTCGAGCCGGGCGTCGTTCGCCGCGCCGTCACGTCGCGCGCTAGCGTCGAAGCGCACGAGATCCACCTCGGCACCCAAAACCCAGAGGCGAGCGGCCGCGGACAGCGCGTCATCTTCGGCCTCCAAGAGCGCAGCCGCGCGCGCGGCGTGTTCGAGCGCTTCTTCTGGGGGCTCGAGCACGTCAGCGAGCACCAAGTGTGCGTAGCCGCGGCAGCGCTGATCGCCCGAAGCCTTGGCGCGCTGCGCCGCCTCGAACGCCGCAGCGCGCGCGTCGTGTAGAGCACCTGCGCTCGCATAAACAACGGCGGCGGAGAGCAACGCACGCGCGGCATCCGCGGTGCGACCCAAGGCTTCGAACAACAAGAG
>JBDTYJ010000254.1:0-8640 GCA_040005755.1 Pseudomonadota bacterium | reverse complement strand
CCTAGGTTGGCTTCGGGGCTGAGCGTGAGCGCGACGAAGTAGCCTTTGTTGATGATCCGGATCAGCGTGATCATCTTGTCGCTCTTGAACGAAACTTCGCTGGTTTCGCCCGCGTCCAGCATTTCGGTCGCGCGCTGAATGCCCTTCACGACCACGCTAACTTCCGCACCGACGACCTCGATATCGATCGCCGCATCGTTCTTGGCGTAGCTCTCGAGCGGGATGCCCTCGAAGTCCATCAACAAGCCCGCGATGCCGCCATCCGTACCCTCGACGACGCTCTGCAACGCCTCTTTGAACATGCCCGCAGGTTAGCCCGAATCGCCCGTTGAGGTGAATTTTCAAAACGAGCGGAGCACTTTGCCTCCGGAGCCAGCGCGAAAAGCTCAAGCAATTCATATTGGCCGCCAGGCCGATAGTCGACGCGCCGAAGTGCGCACAGGCCTATGTTCTGGCGCTACTTGCGGCCGCGCTGAAGCCGGGTGATCGCCGTCCAGGCGGGGCGCCGTGTGGCCGTCCTTGACCCTGCTTGGGGCGAGCGGCTACTTTCCGAGCCACTCCGATGCGCGCGCGAGCGGGGGATCCGCCCCGCACCATGACCCAGAAAATCCTCGCCGGGCGCGCGGATGATCCGAACCTGAACGGCGACCTCGTTCGGGTGAAGGTCGACCAAGTCGTCTTAGCGAGGGAACCCGATCGCACACTGATCGAACCCGCACTCGTGGGCGCGAAGAAGTGCGCGGTGGAAGTAGCCATCGCGTACGACACGCGCTGTGTCACGGCAGTGTCGGACCTCTCGCCCGGCCTCAGCGTGCGCGGTCTGAAGGAGGCGCTCAACCTGGGCATGCTCATCGCGCGGCCGGGAATCGGTTTTCCTGCTGCGGTGCACTTGGAGCGCTTCGGTAGTCCCGCGCGCCTGGCGCTGACTGACGAGCCGCGTCTGGCATCGGTGGGCGGCGCTGGCATGTTGACGTTGGTGGTGCCGCCTTCTCAACTGGCAGAGGCATTGGTTACGGGCAGCGTGCTGGTGCGCCCGCCGCGCAGCGTCCAGGTGCTGCTCTCAGGCCGCGTGCGCCCGTTCGTGTGCGTGCGTGACGTCGGCTTGGAGCTGATGCGCCGCGGGCTCGGCGAGACCATTCGCCGCGTCGATACCGAATACAAGGCGCCCGTCGTGGTCGAGTTCGCGGGGCCCAGCGCGCGCCTGTTGTCGGTGTCGGATCGCGCGGTGCTGGCGGCACTGGCTCCGCAGCTCGGCGCATCCGCTGCGGTGTTCATCAGCGACGAGAAAACCGAAGTTTATTTGCGCGATCAGCGGCGCTCCAAAGCGCACCGCGGGCTCCTGCCTGATCCGGGCGCGCCCTGCGACGACGTGATCAGCGTCGATTTGTCTGCTGTCGATCCCTTGGTGTTGGACGAAGACGGCGTCGTGCGTCCGGTTCGTGAGCTGGCGGGCAAGCCCGTGAGTCAAGTGATCCTCGGCGGTGACTCGGGCGCTTCGCTCCGCGATCTGCTGGCGGCGGCCGCGCTCTTGAAGAGTAAGCGCGTCCCCCCCAAGTTGGATTTGCTCGTCGCGCCGCCTTCGCGCCAAGCTTTAGAAGTACTCGCGCAGTCCGGCGCGCTCGTCGACCTCGTCGCGACCGGGGCCCGGTTGCTCGAGCCCGACCCGCGTCTGGTCACGGGCGAGCTGTACCCGCCCCCCAATGACGGTGGTGTGTCACTGCGCACCTTCGATCCTGAACCGAGCTACCCGGCGAGCGCGCAGCGTTTCATCGTGGCTTCAGCCGAGACCTTGGCGTTCTCGGTGGCTACGGGCGTCATCGGTGATCCGCGCTCCTTCAAGCGCCCGGTACGAGTGACCGTGCCGCGCACGCTTCCGACGGACGATGTTCTGATCGTGCGTAAGGCCAAGAGCAAATCCAAAGAGGCCGAAAGCAGCAAGCCTTCCGTAGCAGAGCTACCGAAAGTGCACGCTTTTACGGACGCGCAAACCCTGCCGGTGGCCATCAAGCGCGGCAAACCGGCCGCAGCAAGCGTGCTCGTGCTTGGCTCGTTGGACGATGTGCGGTGGTTCGCGCGGCGCGCGCCGGAGCTGAACGACACGGTTCGCGCCATCATTGCAGAGTACATTCCGAGCGGTATCGTGCCGGTGTTGGCGGGGCTCGGCATTCTGGCGTTGGTCTGTGACGCGGACGGCATCCAAAAGTTGCGAGCCGAGCCAGCGTTGGCCCTCCCTGCCCCGAGCGCGTGGCGCGCGCAAAGCCCAATTGCCATAGACACGAGCGGCGGTCCGGTCGCCGTTTCATGGGTCGCGCTGGGCGCCGAGCGCGAGTGGACGACCGCCGGGACCTCGCGCGCGCTCAAGCGCTAAGGCCTCGGTTTCGTTCGCTTCGAGGCGCGCAAGGTTTTTTTGAAAGCAGCGGGTCCACTAGGAGCCCCGCCGTCCCACCAGGCGTATGGCGAGGCGGGTCTAGATCGTCTACCGTGAGCTCCTTGAAAACGACGATGTTTTGGGCGTTGTTGGGCGTCTCTTGCTTGCTGGCCTCAGCGGCGGGGGCAGAAGGTGAAGGGGACGCGCCCGCGAAACGCGAAGAACCGGTGGCGGGCGCGAAGGATACCTTCGGGCACGCTCATCAGTTCGGCATTCGTGCGGGTCTGGTCGGCGGCTACAACATGATCTTCCGTTATGATCAGTCGCCAATCTGTGCGGCGTATCAATCGGACAAGGGCGCCAAGGATCAGCAGAAGGTGTGCGGCCATGGTGCTCCCCTTGCCCTCGATCTGGCGCTCAGCTTTGCGCCCTTGGATTTCGTCGAGCCGTACCTGTTCATGCGGCTGGGCTTGAGCGGCGAAGCCGAGACGGACACCTTGCCACTGAAGGTGTTCGGCGCCGGCGCGCGCATCTACACGATGAGCGACTCGGCCTTCAAAATCTTCATTGAGCCGGCCATCGGCTTAGAGTTCGAGAAGGGCGGTACCAGCTCGCTGGTTCAGCTCAATGGTCCCTCGTACAAAGACGATCTGCTGATCCACTTGGCGGCGGGCCCTCAGTTCGACTTTGCCAAGTATGTCGGGGTATTCATCGACGCCGGCCTGACCACCGGCGTTCTGCGCTCGCTGCACACTGAGTTGGAGCTGCAGGGCGGCGTGCAAGCACGCTTGCCCTGAGCGCTGGAAAAAGCAGATGAGCCTGCGCCCATTTCGTGTGCTCGGCGTGCAGCAAATCGCGCTCGGTGCGCTGGATAAGCAACCGTTGATTGAATTTTGGGGTGAGCTCTTGGGCCTGCCACAACGCGGCGAGTTCGAGAGCGCGAGCGAAAACGTGAGCGAGGCGATCTTCGAGATTGGCGCCGGCGCGGCGCGCGTGGAGCTCGATCTGATGCAGCCATTGGACGTCGCGGGTAAACCGCGCGTGCACGACCCTGCGCTCAACCACTTCGGGCTGTGGGTCGATGATCTGAGAGCGGCCTATGCGTGGCTCGGCGAGCGCGGCGTGCGCTTCGCCCCGGGCGGGATCCGGCGCGGCGCCGCTGGCCACGACGTTTGTTTCGTGCACCCGAAGGCCAGCCCGGAGGCGCCTCGCTCCGCGGAAGGCGTGCTTCTGGAGCTGGTGCAAGCACCACCCGAAGTCATCGCTGCCTTTGCCACGCTACGCGCGGCCGAGCAACGCTGATCAATGCAGCGGTAGACCGTCCCCGGCACCGGCATCGCCGTGACGTTGTGGCGCGGCGGCGACGGCACAGTGTTCCCTTTTGCCATGTCGTCGCTGCCGCTCTCCGGCGCCTCAAGGCCGAAATCCGCAGCGAGTAACAGTCCCAGGCCCTTGGCACGGTGAGTGCTTAAGTTCGACTGGTAAGGACCGTAGGCAGGCAACCCACTCGAAACATTATTCGTAGCGATCGGGAACCATGAACACCCAGCACAACTTCGAACCTCCCCCGGCAAACTTCGTCACGTTCTTGGCACAGCGCAGCGGGCTCTCCCAGGCTGCCGCCGAGGACCGGTTGGAGCGCTGGTTGGGTGACTACCACCGCGACGCATCAGCTCCGAGCAGGCACCAGCTGCGCGAGCAGGCGGCGCGCGGCTTCTGACGCGCTAACCGACCCTTTCGCCACACTATCTGCCGCTGCCGCACGAGCTAGCGCGAGGTCCGGGCGCTGAGTAAACAACTCGTGCAGGCCCTCCTCCAATGCCGAGTCGAACCACTCCCGGCGTTGCGCGCTACGACGAAGCTCCAATGATCCATCCGCACGCGCCGCAGCGCCGAAACGGGTGAGGTCTCCCAACAGTTGGGCTACGCCGGTGTCAGCGAGGGCGCTGAGGACGATGACGGGAGGCACCGCGCCACGGCTAATGCTGAAACTCGCTCGGAGCGACGCTGCATCCGCATCCGCGGCGGCCACGCGATCACCATCGGCCTTGTTGAAAGCAACCAAGTCGGCAACTTCGAGCACGCCCCGCTTCATGCTCGACACTTCATCACCAGCGCCCGCAAGGAGCACGAGAAGCACGCAGTCCACCATGGTAGCGACGCGCTCTTCGGATTGGCCGACGCCTACCGTCTCCACGAAAATGAGGTCGTAGCCGGCGGCTTCACACAGGGAGATGGCTTCTTGGGTGCGGCCAGCAGTGCCCCCGAGCACGCCCGACGTTGGGCTCGGGCGAATGAAGGCGTTCGGTTCGGCAGACAGCCGTGTCATGCGCGTTTTGTCGCCTAAGATGCTGCCGCCGCTTTGACGGCTCGAGGGATCCACCGCCAGCACCGCCACGCGCGAACCCGCCGCAATCGCGCGACAGCCGAGGACGTCAATCAACGTGCTCTTGCCAGCGCCTGGCACGCCGGTCACCCCGACGCGAAAGCTGGGTGCTGCCCGCTGCCCGATGGACGCAAAGATCTGCTCGACTAGCTCGCGCTCGGAGGGGCGCGTGCTTTCGGCCAGCGTAATGGCTTTGGCTAGCGCGCGGCGATCACCCGAGCACACTGCGTGCGCAAGCTCGGACGCGACCGTCATTCCGCCTCGTTGGAGTGCTCCAGGAGCGCCAGTAACTTTGCCGCCATTTCGGGCAGCTTCGCGGCGGGGCCGAAGACCAAGGACACGCCAGCCGCAAACAACGCGGGTTCGTCCGCGCTGGGGATGATACCGCCGCATACTACGCGCACGTCGGCAGCGCCGAGCTTTGCCAACTCTTGAATTAGCTCGGGTACGAGCGTTACGTGCGCGCCAGCCTGCGTCGAGATCCCCACTAGGTGTACGTCGTTGTCGACAGCTTGGCGCGCGACTTCCGCAGGCGTTTGGAACATGGGACCCAAGTCGACATCGAAGCCCAAGTCAGCCAGCGCGCTCGCCACCACCTTCGCGCCGCGGTCGTGGCCATCTTGGCCAAGCTTGGCCATCAGGAGGCGCGGATTGCGCCCTAGAACGGTACGCAACGTCGCGACACGCGCACGCAGCGCTGCCCATGCCGCATCGCCTTCGTAGTAGCTTCCGTACACGCCCTGCACAGTATGGACCCGACCTTCGTAGCGTCCAAAAACATCCGCCAGGGCGGCACTCACCTCGCCCACGGTCGCGCGGGCCCGCATCGCGCTCACTGCTGCCTCAAGCAGGTTGCCCGCGCCCGATCGGGCATGCTCTCGCAGCACCGCGAGCGCTGATTCTACGGCACCTGCGGCGCGCTTTTCGCGCAATTCTTGCAGGCGCTGGCGTTGCGCCTGGAGCACCGCGCGGCCATCCACCGCCCGCAGTTCGAGCGCAGGCTCCTCGGGCGCGTGGAACGCATTCACGCCCACAATCACGTCCACCCCCCGGTCGATGCGAGCTTGACGACGGGTGGCGGCTTCCTCGATCCGACGCTTGGGCAGGCCTTGTTCGATGGCCCGTGCCATGCCGCCCGCCGCCTCTACCTCCGTAATCACCGCGCGCGCGCGGTCACTCAGCTCTTGCGTCAGGGCCTCCATGAAGTAGGAGCCGCCCCAAGGGTCTACCACCTGCGCGAGCCCGGCTTCGTGCTGCAGGATTAGCTGGGTGTTGCGCGCGATGCGCGCCGAGCGCTCACTGGGCAGGGCCAGCGCTTCGTCATAGGCGTTCGTGTGCAAACTCTGGGTGCCGCCGAGCACAGCAGAAAGCGCCTCTACCGTCGTGCGCACCACGTTGTTCAGCGGATCTTGCGCCGTCAAACTGACACCGGAAGTTTGACAATGCGTGCGCAGCTCGAGCGAGCGCGTGTCGGCCGGCGCAAAGCGCTCCCGCACGAGCTCCGCCCAGAGCGCGCGTGCCGCACGTAACTTGGCGATCTCCATGAAGAAATTCATGCCGGTCGCGAAGAAGAAGGAGAGCCGCGGCGCGAACTGGTCGATGTTCAATCCGCGGGCCAACGCCGCGCGGATGTACTCCAAGCCATCCGCCAGGGTGAAGCCGAGCTCCAGGTCGAGCGTGGCTCCTGCTTCTTGCATGTGATAGCCGGAAATCGAGATCGAGTTGTAACGCGGCATGTGCAGCGTGGCGTACTCGATGATGTCTGCCACGATGCGCATCGAGGGGGCAGGCGGGTAGATGAAGGTGTTGCGCACCATGAACTCTTTGAGGATGTCGTTCTGAATCGTGCCGCTGAGCCGCGCTGGCGGCACGCCTTGCTCCTCTGCCGTCACGATGTAACTTGCGAGAATCGGCAGCACTGCGCCATTCATCGTCATTGACACACTGGTGGACCCGAGCGGAATACCGTCGAAGAGCCGCTTCATGTCCTCCACTGAATCAATTGCGACGCCCGCTTTGCCTACATCCCCGGAGACGCGCGGGTGGTCGCTGTCGTAGCCGCGGTGCGTGGCCAGATCGAACGCGACGCTTAGCCCGCGCTGACCGGCAGCGAGGGCGCGCTTATAAAATGCGTTGCTCTCCTCGGCCGTAGAAAACCCGGCATATTGTCGAATCGTCCACGGGCGCGACGTGTACATGGTGGCCCGGTGGCCACGCCGGAACGGGTATTGGCCCGAGCTCGCGTCGAGGTGCTGGATGCCCTGGAGATCTTCGGCGCTGTACAGAGCGCGCAGCGCGATGCCCTCCGGCGTTTGGGTGATCAGCGTTTCGGGGTCGCGCCCGTCGAGTTCCGCGCGTGCCAATTCAACGAAGGCTTCACGGGTGCTCGGCTTCGCTGCTGGCATTTTTCAAACCTTCTTGCGTGCGCGCACAATGCGCTCGAGCGCGTTACCGGCGCTGCGCGCGAGCACGTCCGCGCGCCGGGTAGCCTCGGTGGATTCACTGAAGCCAGCCATGAGTACGATCAAGCTGGGCCGCTCGGAGACGTTCACGGCGCGCGCGTAGCAATCAGCGCTCGGCGAGACCCCCCACCTTCCCTCAAGTTCCGCGAGCGCAGCCAGTTGCGAAAGCGGTCCAAAGTAGAAGCCCAGCCGCGCGGTCGCGTCTAGCAAGTTGCCGTTGCCGGAAGGCACGCGCAACGCGCGCAGCGCAGCGGGCTGCCCGAGCGCCGGGCTGCCGCCACGCACCTCGAAACCGCTGCTGCGCACCGCGAGTACCAAGGCGGGTACCGGCCCGAGCCCGTCACACACGCCCGTCACCACCTGCTCGGGCGATGCAGCTTGGTCCAACGCGGCAATCGCCGCTTCGAATTCCATTGCCCAAGGCGGACCTGAAGGTTCCGGAGCCGCGGGCACGAACGCCTTGGGTCGACCCAAGCTGAGCACCGGCTCGCTGCCCAGCTCATCCTCATGCGGGTCGGGCGGGGACGCCGGCCGTGCGATGATATCGGCCTCGGATAGCTGCGTGAGAAAAATCCCCTTGTCCTGTAACCCGCGCAAGGCGGCAGTCAACTCGCTAAAGGACGCGCGCAGGATGCGAACGGGAGCGCGAAGGTGGAAGGAGAATTCGCTGGCCACGTGGCCGTCGAGAACGTCAACAGCAGCGACATCAATGCGGTCGCCGTGCGGATCCCGGTGCACCGGCAGCGCCAGCAAACGCTCACACATCCCCTCAGGCAGCGAACGCACCAGGTCCGTAAGTGGCCGCACGCTATGGATCGCCGGAAAATCCGCCCGATCCAGCGCGCGCTCCAGCAAATCCAGCAGTTCTGGGTAAAACTCGTTAACGGTTTGGGTCAACGAAACCCCGCGATTCACGGCGCCGAATAGGGCGGCTTCGACGCGCGCTGGCGCGGCCCCACTGTGAATCAAGCGGCGTGCAAGCTCGGCGGACAATGATCCGACTTTAGCGGGCAGCCAACGGCCGCACAATCCCGGGTGCCGCGATCACTCGTGGAACTGAAAGACGACCTCGGTCTTGCGGACTAAGCCGAGCTCGTCCCGAGCGGCCCGCTCGACCGCGGCCGGGTCGTCCTTGATCTTGGCGACCTCGGCTCGCAGCTCCCAGATCTGCTGGGAGAGCCGCGAGACCTCGTCGTCCGCGCGAACCTTTTCCTCGCGCAGGCCCTGGAGGCGGGGCAGGCCGGTCGCCGACAACATCAGCATGGGAACCGAGATGGCGGCGATCGCCAGGACCGCGAGCGGCATTACACGCTGCACGAAGAGAGAGCCAGAACTCACCGATTCAAGCTCTCACAGCCCAGGGGCCGAAGGCCAGAAATCGGCTATGGTCCGCAGCAATAGCTCGCATCAGAAGGCGGCGCCTG
>JBDTYJ010000253.1:0-8648 GCA_040005755.1 Pseudomonadota bacterium | reverse complement strand
GCGAATACTACCAGCGCATGGCGAGCTACGCGGCCGAGCTATACCAAGACGACGAAGCCGTGCGCTACGCGGCGCGCGCGGTCGAGCTCAGCCCCGACGACGCCGAAGGCCACAAGAAGCTCGGCGAAATGTACCGCAAGCGCCAAGACGTCGCGAAGTCGATCAGCGAGTTTCGGCAGGCCATCAGCAAGAACGAACGCCTGTTTCCGGTCTACCTGGAGCTCGCCGAGCTGCTCCTTGGCCAAGGCGAGACCAACGACGCAGACATGCTGCTGCGGCGCGTGATTCGCGCCTCCCCGGACGAGGAGCTCGTGAGCCAAGCCGCGCGCCTCAGCATGCAAGTGAATCTGGGCCGCGGCACGCTCGAATCGCTCGAGCACGACCTGCTACCGCTCGCCCTAAACAGCCCCGAACGGCCGATTTACCGGCAATTATTGCTAGAGGTGTACGGCGCGCTCGCCTACCCGCTCTTGGAACGCGAGCGCAGCTCCGAGCCCAAAGAAGCCGACGCCGCGCGCGCCGCGTTGGATCGCCTGGGTGAACGCGCCGTAAAGCCGCTGCTCGATGCCCTGGGCGATGCCCGCGCGGCCGAACAGGAGGTTGCCATCACCCTGCTCTTACACGTTCAGAACAAGAGCGCCGGGCCGACTTTATTTTCTTACGCGACGGGCTCGGCGGACAGTGAGCTGCGCACGCGCGCCATGCTGGCCGTTGGCCTACTCCGCGATCCAGCGCTGCTGCCACGCTTCGAGAAGTTGCTGGTTGTCGCAGGTCACGTCACCGCCGGGGAATCGGACCCGGTGCTGATGGCCGCGGTGTGGAGTGTCGCGCGCATGCGTGCGCCGCGCGCCGAGGCCCTGCTCAGCCAACTTGCCGCCAGTGACGCCTCGGACGTGAGCGCGCTCGGCGTCGTCGGTCTTGCGTTGCTCGGCTCACGCAGCGGCGCCGCACAGGCCGCAAAGCTACTCACCGAGCAAGAGGCCGGCCCCCTGCCGCGCGCGGCGGCCGCGTTTGCGCTCGCTGAGCTGGGCCAGAAAAGCCAGGAAAACCTGCTCGCGGAGCTGACTGACGCGAGCGACCCGAGCCTCTCGTCATTGGCGATGCTGAGCCTGGCGCGTCTCAACTCGACGCGTGCGGCGCGCGCCATTGCCGACGCCTTCACTAGCTCGGATCCACTGCTAGCACGCAGCGCCGGGGAAGCCGCGTTGGTTTGGGCCAGCGGCACCTACCGCAAGCCGAAGGAAGTGCTCCCCGCGCTCGACGGCTCGGTGAACGTCCGCGCTTTGCTCGACGCGCTTCGTCCTAGCGGCTACTCGAGCAGCGAGCGCTTCACTGCACTCGAGAAGCTCGCGCCCGCGTTGTCTGCGGCGTTCGAGCGCGCGGCGGCCATCTCACCGGAGCGCGCCGCCGTCGTTTCTGATCTGCTGGTCGTCGCTGCCGGCAAACTACCGCTCGCGCCGCTGACGGCAGATGCGCAATTTACGCCCGCTGAGCAGGCGCGCATCCTTGCGCTCAGCCGCGAATTGGGCGCGACCCTGGTACCGCAATTCGTAACGCTCGCGCGTCACCCGTCGCCCGAAGTACGGCTTACTGCGCTACGCTTCCTGGCGCACCGCCCGGAGCCAGCCGCAAAGGGCGCGGTGGTCGAGGCACTGAAAGACTCACTCGGCTCGGTGCGCCGTGCCGCGCTCGCCAGCTTGGACGGCAACGAAGCGGAGGCCCGCGGCCCAATCGTCACGCTGCTCGAAAGCGAGCCGGATTGGGCGTTGCGCGCCAGTGCAGTCGACACCCTGGGGCGCGTGGCTGCGGGCAGCCGCGACGCACAGGCGGTCCGGGCCCTGAGCAAGAGCGCCCGCAAGGACCCCTTCGCCATCGTGCGTGAAGCGGCCTTACCCGCCTTGGTTGCCGTCGATCCCGCCGCAGCGCGCGGCGTGCTGGAAGCGATCCATGACAGCGACCCGGAACCCAGGGTAAAAGCCCGAGCTCAGGCCCTGCTCGAAACGCTGCGATGACCCCCCAACGCCTTGGCCCAAATTGCACGTCGCTGCTGACGCGAGCGCCGCGCTGGCTCGCGCTGTTCGGCGCCTGTGCGGCATTCGGCTGTCACAATCTGGATGGCTTCGATACCAAAAATGGCGACGCCTATTGCGCTTCAATCCTTAGGCAGCCTGCGTTCCAAGACAGCTTCCAACCCACCGGGCACCCGCCGGATTTGCAGCTCGCGCTCACGCTAGATACGAGCAAGCTCACGAGCGAGCCCGGTCACCTGCGCAGCAATGACGCCGTTGGCGGCCTGTGCGGGGATCGGCCGTTGTTCCAAGAAGCTCCCCTGCGCGCGATCCCGGAGGTGGATCACGACGTGATCAGCGCGCTCAGCTTCGGGGAAGGCCACGAGCATGATTTTTTCGTGTGGGTCGACTCCACCTGCCAAGGCACGCTGCTCGGCGTGGTATCCTTGCTGAAGAACGACCAAGTCGAGCTCCGATTGTTCAAACCCGCGCACAAACCTGCGCCCGACGCGCCGCCCGACCAGTCACCGGGTTTTGCGGTGTTCCACTTTTACGCCCAAAAGGGCGGCTGTGATTTTTAGCGATGTTGGTTCTCGGTATCGAAACGTCCTGCGATGAAACCGCAGCAGCACTGGTCTCCGCGGATGGCAGCGTCGTCGCGGACGCCGTGCACAGCCAAATCAAGCTGCACGCGCCCTACGGCGGCGTAGTTCCCGAGCTTGCCTCGCGGGACCACCTGCGCAACGTGCGCCCGGTGATCCGTGAGGTGTTCAGCAAAGCAAAGCTCGAGCCCAGCGCAATTACCGGCATTGCCGTCACTTGCCGCCCCGGGCTCACCGGCGCGCTCCTGGTCGGCGTGCAAACCGCGAAAGGCCTCGCCTACGCGCTCGGCAAGCCGGTGGTCGGCGTCGATCACTTGGTCGGTCATCTGCTCGCCGTGTTCCTCAAATTCCCCGGCGCTCCGGTCGAACCCCCGCCGGAATTTCCATTCGTCGCCCTGCTCGCGTCCGGCGGCCACACCGCCCTGTATCGCGTTGAGGGCCCTTCCCTGGCCCAGGTCACCGAGCTCGGCGCCACTCGGGACGACGCCGCTGGGGAATGCTTCGACAAGGTCGGCAAGCTACTCGGCCTCGGCTACCCCGGCGGCCCGCTCATCGACAAGCTCGCCAAAGACGGCGATCCGGGCGCCGTGGAAATCCCCTGGCCCATGCGTCGCAAGGGCTCGCTCGAGTTCAGTTTTTCTGGCCTCAAGAGCAACATGATGCGCTGGGTTACCGAACACGGCGTGCCCAAAGACGAGCAAACCCTGCGCAACGTGTGCGCGGCCTTCCAACGCCGCGTGGTCGACACCCTGATCTTCAAAGCGCTGGACGCCGCGCGCAACGAACGCGCCCAAACGCTCGTGCTCGCCGGCGGCGTGGCCGCCAACCGTGAGCTCCGCCAACGCTCCGCCGAACAAGCCGCCCCCCACGGCATCCGCGTCGTCGTCCCCCCCTTCAAAGCCTGCACCGACAACGCCTCCATGATCGCCTACGCCGGCCTGCACCGCCTCGCCCAAGGCGAAAACGACCTGCACACCTTAGTCACCAGCCCCCACACGTCCCTGCCTCAAAGCACGCAGAAAGGGCGCGGGAAGCGCGCGAGCTGAGCTGCTCGGCGTGAGGTGGCACCGTGTTTCGTGAAGCGTTGGCCGAGCACGATTCAGCAACTTCCGTGAATTACTCAGGATGATCGCGGCGAGCCTCTTGCGTGTCCTGGATTCTGTCGCGGGCGACCATCGAGAGCCGATCGATTGGACTCGAGGCCTTCGAGATCATGTCCGCCGACACGTGGGCGTAGCGCGTCGTCGTTCGAATGCTCCGATGACCAAGCAGGATTTGAATGATACGCAGCTCGGTGCCTGCCTCCAGAAGATGCGTTGCGAAGCAGTGGCGAAGTACATGCGGTGTGACTCTCCGCGCAATTCCAGCTTCTGCGGACGCGAGCTTCAATGCCCTCCGCGCAACCTCCGGACTCAGGTGAGTTCCACGTGCCGATGCAAAAAGCCAAGGACTCGGCGGACGCACGAACTTCCAGTACGTGCGAAGCGTGTCGAGAAGTCGCGGTCCTAGGGTGACCAGTCTTTCGCGCCCGCCCTTGCCGTGGCGGATGTGAATGACTCCGCGCGTCGCGTCGATATCACGAGTCTCGAGTCGACATGCCTCGACAAGTCGAAGGCCGGTCGCGTACATCAGGGTGAAAAATACTCGATACTTGGGTTCTCGGAAGGCCCGAAGTAGGCGCTCCACGTCACCCCTGCCGAGCACGGTTGGTAGTCTTTGCTCGTCTTTTGGCCAAGAAAGGAATGCTGTTACTTCGGGACGCCCAAGCGTACGTGCGTACAGGAACTTCAACGCCGCGAAATGTTGCCGCCCTGCGCTGCGCGCTCAGACCGCGGGCCGTCAGGTGATCGACCCACGTTCGGACTTCTGGTTGGCCGATCTCCGCGGGCGACCGGGCAAGGAAGTGCGCGAACTCCAACATCGCGCGGAGGTAGATGGACTGGGTGCTGACCGAGAAGCCGGCGAGCTTGAGGTCCTGCGTCATACTGGCTTTCAACGTCTCCATGCTTGTCTCCTTTGGTTGCGGCCGAGGATGTGGCGGAGACATCGCTCGTGACTCTTGCCGCTTTATGACTTTTATCGGCACGTGGCGGTTTTCGCTTGATTGGAGCAAAGAGTCGGCAACCCGACGCGCTTAAGCGGCGTGTGCCGCGGCCGCTGGGAGGCTGAGGGCGGCTTCGCATGCTCAATGCCATGACGGCGGCAGAGAAAATGGTCACGCGAGCGCAACTGTCGTCTCACGTATGGTGAGATGCAGTCGCAGTAGGACAAGGGTTATGCGAGGACGTTTGGCAAGTCGGATAGACGTAGCTGCCGACGGGTTCGGCGATCCGGGCAACTGCGTCCAAGAAAGCAGACACGCCAACAAATGAGGGCTCTGGTTGGTCAGGAATTCGGCGGCACAACGCTGACCGCGCTGGACGACCTGGAGCGCGGTCGAGGGGTGATTGGAGACGTAGTCTGGGGCCCGAAGCAGCTTCTGCGCGATCTGGAGCTACGACTCGGCCTCGGAACCGGCGCTGAGCCTGAAGCGCTTCGCGTCGCGCGCTTGGCAGCGAGGATGGCCACTTCCGCACCTCTCGGTCGATTCTATTCGCGCTCGTTCGAGCTGGATGCTTTGGGGACTGCGGCGACACTACTCCGGCTGCGAGACTCGCTCATCGACGCCGAATGGAACGGTCATGCAATCCTGGGCGGCGGCAGGCGGCTAGACGCAATTGTGGAGCTCGAGAGCATGAGCGATCCGGTCCTCCCCGCTGGCACTGCCGATCGTTTGGCCGCCGTTCACGAGGCACTCGCCCGTTGCCGGGTGTGCATCTACACGGAACTTATTTTGGCCGAACCCGTGGACCTATGGTCAAGACGCTGGCAGGCGGTATTTCGCGGGCTCGAACGTGCCGGGACTCACCTGTCGTATGACGGGACCAGCCTGCGTGGCGCGCCTGCCGACAGCGATTTGGGGCAGGTTCAGGCGGCACTGAACGGCGAAGCCCGCCCGAAGCCCATCGCACTGACAGGCGATGGATCGTTCGTGGTGTTGAGCGCTGAGACCTCCTGGGAGGCTGCCAGCGCGACCGCCGCGATCCTCGCCACGCTCGGACGGAAGCGTGCCGTCGTGATCCGGGGCGGCGATACCTCCGCATTGGACAATGCCCTGGCTGTTCATGGATTGGCGACTCAAGGCTGGCGTTCAAGCAGCCCTTGGCGCGCCGCGCTACAGGTCTTGCCTCTGGCTCTTGAGCTCGCGTTCGAACCGAAGGATCCGTATCGGGTCCTCGAGCTGCTGACCTTGCCGATTGGGCCGTTTCTCGGACTGGCAGGGCGTCACTTGGCGCGAGCACTGGCGAAATCGCCGGGAATAGGCAGCCCGTTATGGGAAGGCACCAAGATCGAGTTGGCCAAAGTCGTGGACTCGTACGCTACGCGAGGCAGCTCAGCGGGGCACGGAAACGATGAACACGATCGCGGCGACCGGCTGCAGCAACGCATTGCCGAATGGTTCGAGCAGCCCGGCGCTGACGCGGTGACGGGGGCAACGAAAGCCGACTTGCAGGCGGTAGTCGAGCGTGTTCGAGCCTGGCTCATCTCGCGCCTGCCCGGTGCACCCGACGACGCAACGCTGCTCGCGGCGGTCGGACACACGAGCGCGCTCAGAGCGGCGCTGGATAGCGATCCGCGCTCGATCCTGAACCTGGTCGAGGTCCAGCGCCTTGCCGAATCGATTCTCGCGTCGGGAACTCGAGTCGAGTTGATTGAAGAGCGCGCGGGCAGAATCGATCACGTCGATTCGCCGGGTGGTCTTGGCGTGTCGCGAGAGGTCATCGTTTGGTGGCACTTCGCCAACGGCAGTCCTTCCGTGGCCGGACTGCCATGGCGCAGGCAGGAGCTGGCGGCGCTTTCGGCTGCCGGTATACGGTTCCCAGAGCCGAGGGCGCGCCTCGAAAATCAGGCAGCGAGCTGGCGCCGCGCGGTATTGGCAGCAACTCGACAACTGATCCTCGTCGTGCCGGCGACTTCAGCGGGAACGACACTTGGTCACCATCCGCTGTGGGATGAGATCGTGGCGCGTGCGCGCTTGGATGGTCGCGCGCAGGCACAGATTTGCGTGAGCACCCGGGAGCTCCTCTCGTCGTCGCCGCGCGACTTGCTCGAACGCCCGCCACGCGAGCCTCTCAAAGCACTAGCGCTGCCAGGAGGTCAGCAGGAATGGGTCGTTCCGGCTGAGCATATGCTGCCGATCGACCATTTCTCCTCGTCGAGCCTGAACTCACTCCTGGGCTGCCCACTTCAATGGGCATTGCAGTATCGCGCTCGTCTGAACGCGGGCGGGCACTCGCTGCCTCCGCTGCACATGCTGAGCGGCACGCTCGGTCATCGCCTGGTCGAAGTCCTGCACGGTCAAGGAGCGTTCAACCTGGCAGATGCCAGGCTCAAGGAGTGCGCGGAACGCGAAGTTGACGCGCTTTTTGTGCGCGAGGGGTCGATCTTATTGCGGGCCGGCATGGCGTTCGAGCGAAGCCAGTTGCGAAGCCAATTGGTGCACTCCGTGATTGTGCTCGCTGGCGCGCTGCGCGCGGCTGAGCTTCACATCGTGGCCGTCGAAAAGCCGCTCGAAGCCGAGTGGCGCGGCGTCAAACTGACGGGCAGCATCGACCTGCTGGTGGCTACCAAAGCCGGGGTTCACGCCATCATCGATATGAAGTGGGGGCTCGTGAACTATCGCGAGCTGCTAGAACGCGGCGAAGCGTTGCAACTCGCCGTCTACGCTTTCGCAACTGCGACCGAGCGCGGCGAGCAGCACCTTCCGGAGGCGGGCTACTTTTCCTTGAAGCAGGGCAAGTTGTTTGGGCTGGCCACACCGCTGTGGCCCCACGCCGAGCAGATCGTCGGTCCCACGTTGGGTGAAACCTGGAAGCGCATCGATGCGACCGTTGATAGAGCCGACCAGCACGTCATGAAAGGGAGATTTCCGGTAACAGGCGTTCGTCGCTCGGTACCGCTGCTCAGCTCAATTGGAGTTCCCGAGAACGCCCACGCCGGTCACCTTACGCTCACGCCCGAAGCGAGTTGCACGTACTGTAACTTCGATGCCGTATGTGGTCGGCGCTGGGAGAGACAAGCGTGACCCGCGCTGACGAGCCTTCGAAAACCGCCAGGGGACTGCGACTGGTGAGCGCCAGCGCCGGTAGTGGCAAGACTTACCGGCTGACGGAAGAGGTGATTCGTGCCGTGAAGCCATCGTCCGCGGGCATGATCGAGATGGACGGGTTGATTGGGGTCACTTACACGAAGAAAGCACAAGCAGAGCTGGAGGCTCGGATTCGGCGCGTGCTTGTCGAAAACGGAGCATTCGAGCGCGCCCAGCAGCTGCCACTCGCGCTTCTCGGAACGGTCCACGCCGTCTGCCTTCGTCTCCTGAAAGAGTTCGCGCTCGACGCCGGGTTGTCACCCGAGGTCGACGTGATCCCTGGCAATGAGGGACGGCGCCTCTTGCAATCCGCGCTGGAACACGAACTCCCTCGCGAATTGCACGCACGCATCGAAGAGTTGGCGCGCAAGCTGCACTTCGAATGGCTCCCCCGCACAAGTCGAAACGACTGGGTGACACCGGTCGAAGACATCATGACTCTGGCTCGCGGCAATCGCATTTCTCCCGACCGTTTGCCGACGATGGGTGAGCGCTCAAGAGCGGGACTCCTTGCGCTGCTACCTCCGGCCGTAACGGACGGTCGCGTGCTGGAAGTGAAACTGGCCTCCGCTATCGCCAGCGCCTCGGAGCAGTTGGCCAAACTCGACGATGGAGTGAAAAAGACCGAAGCAGCACTTGAGCTGCTCCGCCACAGCGCTGCCGCGCTCGATGCCGGCACACTGCTATGGAGTGGCTGGGCAAAATTGGCAGGAGTGGAGCCAGGTAAGCGCGGATTGCCCCTGGTCGCCGAGGTTCGCGAGGCCGCTTCCGGCTACGAAATCCATCCCAAGTTCCGCGCAGAGCTCGGCGAACTGGTGCAACTGATCTTTGAGGCCGCGCGCATTGGAT
>JBDTYJ010000252.1:0-8689 GCA_040005755.1 Pseudomonadota bacterium | reverse complement strand
TGGCAAGTTCACGGCGGCTGCGCCACGCCCAGCTCAGCACGACTAACCCCATGCTCAGCGTCAGCACGTTGATCACAATCTCTACGATCACGCCGCTAGTGTCACCGGAACGGTAGATGCCGTTCTCCAAATCGAAGAGCACATCCATCAGCCCGAGGTAAATGCTGATCGCGCCTGCAGCGACGCTCCACAAGAGCGCGCTCGCGCGGCGACGTAAGAGCGCGCTGATGGCGGCTAGCCCGGCAAGGGTCATCCAGGCGTCCGCCACGGGAAACGAATTTTCGAAGGCGTAGTAGCTCTCGGTATGCGCAGAAGCGAGCCAGTCGCGGTTCACGCCGAACCAGATCACCCAATACGCCGTGGTAGCTACGACGCCAAAGATCAGCACGCCCAAAATGAAGCCGCCGCCACGCGGCAACTCATTTACCCGATCCGAGCTCATGCGGCCCTTTCGCCGTGCGGCCGCAAGATTTCAAGCTTTGCCACACAAAGGCCCAAGTTCCGCGGCAAATGATCCACAAATCCGCGAGTAGCGGCGAGCGTTTGCCGGTCACCCGCGCACCTCACCAAACAATTCAGGGTCGAGCCAGCGCGTCTCGGCCCCGTCGATCAAGAGCACCGATTCGAACTTGGCTCCCAGGGTGCCGCGGCCCAAGTGCGGTTCCACGGCATACAAGCCGCGTGCGCGGGCCGGCGCGCCGGCATTCAAGAACGGATACGGCGTGCCCACCAAATGGTGCAGCACGATGCCCGTCGCGTAGGTAAGGAGCAGCGGCAATTGAAAGCCCGTGCCAATGCGCGGCGCGGACGAACACCAATTCGGAAAACCTTCCAACGTGTGACCGAGCACGTGCGCCGGGTAACGGGTGTGAATCACGTCGCTGCCCGCACTTTGGATGGCCTGTTCGACGCGAGCGCACAGCGCGTCACTGCTCGGAGCCTCCCGCGCCCAGGCCACGAGCTCACGCTTGACGGCCGTTAGTTGCAGGAGCAGCGCTGCGTGCTCAGTTGCTTGCGGCAAACTTCCCGGCGCCACGCCCGAGTACGCAAAATCCGCGGGAAACCCGCCAACAATTGGCGCAGCGTCGAGAATGAAGGCTTCACCCTCGCGCAAGCGCCGCTCGCTCGGCAGCGCGTTCGTTTCCCAAACACCGCGCCAGTCGAAGCGCGTGCGTTCGCCCCACCAGGCGTAGGGCGTGTGCAACCAATGCCGAATGCCAGCAGTGCGGAACCCGCGTTCGAGCCTCGCGCACACCTCGCGCTCGCTATCGCCAACCTTCACCGTCTCAGCGACGGACAAGATCACTTCGCGCGTCGCGCGCTGCGCCGCCGCGATCCCCCTCACGTAGGCCGCCCGCAACTCACCCGCAACCGGCGCATTCACGACTTACCTCCGAGCTCAGGCGCGCGCGCCGGCACACGATTGAGCTGGGCGGTAATTGCTCGCACCCAGGCGCGCGGCCCCACGCGCACCAGCTGCGTCGTGAGCCAGTTCAGCAAGCCGTGCACGGCCATCACTTGGCCGCGCTGCATGGCGCGGTACGCACTCCGCGCCACGCTCTCCGCCGTAGCGGCACCAAGCGAAAACAAGCGCGTTTTGTCGACCCCGGAAACGGCGCCGAATTCCGTGACGGTGGGGCCCGGACAACTCAATGTCACGCTCACGCCGGTGCCGCGCAGCTCGTAGCTGAGCGCCTCACTGAAGCTGTTCACGAACGCCTTGCTTGCGTAGTACGTGGCCATATACGGCCCCGGCTGAAAGCCTGCCGTTGAACCAATATTCAAGATTCGACCGTGGCCTTGCGCAATGAAGCGCGGAAGCACCGCGCGCGTCACGCGCACCACAGCCGCAATATTGAGCTCGACCATTGCCGCTTCACGGTCGGGCGAGAGGTCGGCAAATTTGCCCAGCGTGCCGAAGCCGGCATTGTTCACCAAGTACTCGAGCTCTAGCCCTGGGATTTGCTCGAGCAGCGCCGACAGCGCGCTCGGAGAGCTCAGGTCACAAGCCAGCGCCCGCGCTTTGATGCCATGCCGCTGCGCGAGCTCGCTGCACAGCGCCTGCAATTCCGGCAAACGCCGGGCCACCAGCACCAAATCAACGCGGTCAGCAGCGAACAACCGCGCAAGCTCGCGGCCAATTCCCGCGGACGCGCCAGTGATGAGTGCGGTAGCCAAGCAACCAGGCTACCACGCCACGATCAGGCGCAGCGCCGCGTATAGGAACCGCGCGCTCAACGCGGTATCGTTCAGGCATGCGCGCCCGCCGCAAACCACAGTTCATTCTTCCCGGAGCGCCGCCTGCTTTTCCCGATCCGAACACGGCGGACGATGAAGGCCTGCTCGCCATCGGCGGGGATCTAAGCCCAGAGCGCCTAGTGCACGCCTACCAGCACGGCATCTTCCCCTGGTACGATGAAGGCTTGCCGCCCATGTGGTGGTCGCCGAACCCGCGCGCGGTACTAGACCCCGAACACTTGCACGTCTCGCGCAGCTTGGCGCGCGTGCTGCGCTCCGAGCGCTTCCGGGTCAGCTTCAACGAGGCGTTTCAGGATGTGATGCTGGAGTGCGGTCGCGAACGCGACTCCGGCACTTGGATCCTGCCCGAGATGGTGGACGCTTATTGCGCGCTGCATCAGCTAGGCCGTGCGCACAGTGTGGAGGTTTGGCGCGGTGAGCAGCTCGTCGGCGGGCTATACGGCGTGCAATGCGGTGCGCTGTATGCTGCGGAAAGCATGTTCCATCGCGAGCGTGATGCTTCGAAGGTTGCCCTCATCAGCGCGGTCCGGGCGCTATTTGCGGCGGGAATTGCGTTGTTCGACGTGCAATTCCTGACGCCGCACTTGGCGTCGTTGGGCGCGTATGAGGTCCCACGCGCGCGTTACCTCGAGCTTGCTGCAGAAGCGTCACAGCGCGTGCTCTCGATTCCGCCGCGCGGGATTTTCGCAGTCGGATGAAAGTTCTCGCGCGCTCATTTCAAACGCCCGAGTCTCCTTCTCAAATACGGTAATTAGTGCTCTATTCCAGGAATGATTCGCGCTCGGGTCGCCGTCGGTATCGCATCGCTTTTGTGCGCAGTGGGAAGCACCCCCGCGTGCAGCTCCAACTCTAAAGATGGTTCTCACGCAAGCGCGAACGATCCAAATGCGGGTGCGGGTACGGGTGCCGGTGCCGGTGCGAACACTCCCGGGGCGGGCATCGCGGGGGGGCTCAACATCCTCGGCCCCGAGACTGGGGGAGGCGACGGCAACTCACCCGGCAACGACCCGCTGGGTGATACGTGCAAAGCCCACGTCTCCAGTGCCGAACCGATCCCGCTCGACATGTACATCATGCTGGATACGTCGGGCTCCATGAAGGACCAGACCAGCGCCAGAACCAGCAAGTGGGCGGCGGTCAAAGCAGCGCTCAAATCCTTCCTGGAAGATCAGTCGTCCGCCGGCCTGGGTGTGGGCTTGCAATTCTTCCCCCTGGATGAGCCGAAGCTACCGGCATCCTGCGCCAGTAACGCAGACTGCGGTGCTAACGGGCCTTGTTGGTTGAAGACCTGCAGCAACGACCGTTCGTTCTATCCGTGCGACCAAGATTCCGATTGTCAAAGTCTGCGTAGCTCAGGCACTTGCGTTCCGCTTGGAACATGCTCCGGCGACCCAACTCGCCCCTGCAGCAACGTCGGTCAATCGTGTGGTCGGGCGACCCTCGGGCAATGCGTCGCGGTGACCACGAGCACCTGCACGAATCCGGAAAGCTGTGACCCCGCCGTGTATGCGAAGCCTGCCAGTGAGATCGCGACCCTGCCGGCTGCCGCCCCCGGGCTGCTCGCATCCATCGACGCCAAAATGCCGGTCGGCGGCACTCCGACGGCTCCTGCGCTCAGCGGCGCGCTGCAACAAGCCAGCGCGTGGGCCAAGGCTCATCCGGATCATCGCGTGGTCGCCGTGCTCGCCACGGATGGCTTGCCGACCTCGTGTACCCCAACGGACATCGACGGCGTCGCCGCGCTGGCCAAAGCCGGCGTGCAAGCCAGCCCGAGCATCAACACGTTCGTGATCGGCGTGTTCGGGCGAGACGACGTGCAAGCCGGCGCCTCGGACAACTTGAACAAAATCGCCGTTCAAGGCGGCACCAAAGCGGCGTTCATCGTCGATACGCAGAACGACGTCACCGCGCAGTTCGTGAGTGCGCTGAACACCATCCGCGGCTCGCACGTGGCCTGTGAGTTCCAAGTTCCGGCAGCCGGCGCGGGCCAAACGGTGGATTACGGGCAGGTCAACGTCAAATTCACGAGCGCGGGTAAGTCCTCGTACATTTACTACGTGGAGGGCCAGAGCGCGTGCGATGCCACCACCGGCGGCTGGTACTACGACGTGCTTCCGAAGAAGGGCACGCCGACCAAGATCATCGCCTGCCCGGCCACGTGCACCACCATCCAGTCGGCTAAGGACGAATCCTCGGTCGACATCGCGCTCGGCTGCGGCACGATCGTCAAGTAGCGGCGTCAGCGCGCCATGGTTTGGCGCGCTAAGTCTACAATCCCCTGCACGACGCCCTGCACGCTGCGCGGGTCGGTCAAGACGTCGCTGTGGGCGATGCCGTCCAAGATGCGCAATTCGCCGTGATGCGCGGCGGTGAATTGGTCCACGAACTCCGGGTAGTGCGGAACATCGTTCTCGCTGCTGCGCAGTACCATCAGCGGCGCGCGGACCTGTGCGGCGATGCCTTGTTTGGCCGAGGCGTTCGCCTTCAGCAGCTGTTTGTCCGCCGCGAGCCAGCTCGGGAAATACAGGAAAATGGCCTGCCCACGACGCTCCAGCTCCGTGCGCGGCGGGTGATCGGCAAAATGCGAGAGGCCTAAGAAGAGCGCCGCCCGCCGCAGCCCAAACAGCGTTTCCACGGTCGCGCTGAGGCAAGTGCGACCAAGCCAGCGCAGCTCCCCGCGCCGCTCAGGGTACTTCACGTCCATTTCCGGCAGGTAAGGCACGAGCAGCACGAGCCCCGCCATGCGCTCGGGGTAGCGCGCCGCGAACACGCGCGAAAGGGAGCCGGACGCCGAATACCCGACGAGCACGATGCGCCCTTGGATGTGCAGCGCATCCAAAAGCCGCGCGAGCTCTTCGGCCTGATCCCAGGCATCGTGTGCTCGTGAGCCCGTGCTGTAGCCGGTGCCGCCTGCGTCGTAGGAAAGCACCTGCGAGAAGCGCGCGAGCTCCGTTTGCGTCGGGTCCCACTGCTCGAGGGTCGCGCTGAAGCCGTTCAACAGCACGACCGTCGGGCCCGAATGCCCCTGCCCTGTCAGTCGATATTCGACCTTCGCTCCGCCTTCGAGCTCGGCAAACGTCTCGTGGCTCGCGTACAGCTCGCGATCACGAAGCTCGCAGCGCCGCTCGATGAGCGCCAAGACCGCGAGAACCGGCACCAACACCGTCAATACCCGACCCACCCAGCGCCAGAATCCGCGCCCTCGCTGCGTTCGAACCCGAGCCATTGCTGTTCATTAACACGGGCTGGCCGAGCCACCGCCAGCGTCCGGCCAGCCCCGGGATTTGGCAGAAATTCTCAATCTTATTAGTAAGTTAGATAAAGTCGCGAATTCCGACCGAAATAGTGCTACATCAGCCGCCCCTGATGACCGCCGTCGACACTTCCCCCGACCGCGCACTCGAATTTCGGCTGAGCCACCTGCGCCAGCTCGAAGCCGAGAGCATCCACATCATTCGCGAAGTAGCCGCCGAGTTCGACAACCCGGTGATGCTGTATTCGATCGGCAAAGACTCGTCGGTCATGGTGCAGCTGGCGCGCAAAGCGTTTCACCCCGGGAAATTGCCCTTCCCGCTCTTGCACATCGACACGACGTGGAAGTTCAAGGAGATGATCTCCTTCCGCGATCAGTTCGTGAAAGACAACGAGCTGAACCTGATCGTGCACACGAACAAGGAGGGCGTCGCCGAGGGCATCAATCCCTTCGACCACGGCAGCTCCAAGTACACGACGATCATGAAGACGCACGCGCTGCTGCAAGCGCTGCACAACGGCGGGTACGACGCAGCCTTCGGCGGCGCGCGCCGGGATGAAGAGCGCTCGCGCGCCAAAGAGCGCATCTACTCCTTCCGGGATCGCTACGGGCAATGGGATCCAAAGAACCAACGCCCCGAGCTGTGGAATCTGTACAACGGCAAGCTGACCAAGGGCGAAAGCATCCGCGCCTTTCCGCTGTCCAATTGGACCGAGCTCGATATCTGGCTCTACATTTACTTGGAGAGCATCCCGATCGTCCCGCTGTACTTCGCGGAAGAGCGCCCGGTGGTCGAGCGCAACGGTACGCTGCTCATGGTCGACGACGACCGTTTGCCGCTCAACCCCGGCGAAAAACCGCGCATGGAAAAAGTGCGCTTCCGTACCCTGGGCTGCTATCCCCTCACCGGCGCGCTCCCCTCGAACGCAACCACGCTCCCGGACATCATCCGTGAAATGCTGCTCACGAAGTACTCCGAGCGCTCGGGCCGCCTCATCGACCACGATGAAGAAGGCTCGATGGAAGCCAAAAAGCGCGAAGGCTACTTCTGAGATTTTGCTTGGGCATTCTCGGGCGCCCGCGAGCTCGCGCGCTCCACGCAGGTGCCCCCGCCGAACCAACGCGAACAGCGATTTAGAGCGATACCACCATGGCTACTGAACAAGAGCAGATCAGCACTGACATTCTCGGGTATCTCGAGCAGCACCAACAGAAGGAGCTGCTGCGCTTCGTCTCCGTGGGCTCGGTCGATGACGGCAAGTCCACGTTGATTGGTCGCCTGCTGCACGATACGCACGGCATCTACGAAGATCAGCTCTCGGCCGTAAAGCGCGCCTCTGGCCGCGCGGGCATGGAGATCGATTTTTCACTGTTCACGGATGGGCTGAAGGCCGAGCGCGAGCAGGGCATCACGATCGACGTCGCCTACCGCTATTTCTCGACCGCCAAGCGCAAGTTCATCATCGCCGATACACCCGGGCACGTGCAGTACACGCGCAACATGGCGACCGGCGCTTCGACGGCGAACGTTGCCATCATTTTGATCGACGCGCGGCTCGGCGTGCTTCAGCAATCGCGCCGGCACGCATACATCGCTTCACTGCTTGGGATTCCGCATCTGTTCGTCGGCATCAACAAGATGGACTTGGAGAACTACAGCCAAGACGTCTTCAATCGCATCCGTGAAGAGTTCGCCGCGTTCCTCGCGCCGCTCGGCTTCAAGGGCGTGCGCTTCATCCCGATGAGCGCGCTCAAGGGCGACAACGTCGTGCATCGCAGTGGTTCGATGCCCTGGTACGACGGAAACACCCTGCTGGAGCACCTGGAAAGTGTGCCCATCGCCAGCGACTGGAACCACAAGGACTTCCGCTACCCAGTGCAGTACGTGCTGCGTCCGGATCTGAACTACCGCGGCTTTTCGGGTGCGATAGCCTCAGGCGTCGTCAATAAGGGCGATAAAGTCATGGTGCTGCCGTCACGGCGCACCAGCACCATCGTCGCCATCGACACCTTCGACGGGGAAAAAGAGCAAGCCTTCGCGCCGATGAGCGTGACCTTGCGCCTCGCAGATGAAATCGACATCAGCCGCGGCGACATGCTTGTTCACCCGGACAACGTGCCGCGTGTGGCCCAGCGTTTCGAGACCATGCTGGTGTGGCTCAGTGAACGCGCGCTCGATCGGCAAAAGAGCTATCTGCTCAAGCACACCACGCAAATGGTGCGCGCCAGCGTCGAGCACGTTTCGTACACGACGGACCTCGAAACGCTGAAGCAAACGCCCGCCACGCGCCTAGAACTGAACGAGATTGGTCGTGTCACGCTGTCCTTGCAGCGCCCGATCTTCTTCGATGATTACAAGAAGAACCGCGGTACCGGTGCGTTCATCCTGATCGACTCGCTGACCAACAACACGGTCGCCGCCGGCATGATCTTGGAGGCCGAAGCGGATCCTGCTCACGAGGAAGCGGGGCCAACGTCTTTGGATCGCCCGCGCAGCCAAGTGTCTCCCGACGAGCGCAGTGAACGGTTAGGTCAAAAGGGAGCCACCGTTTGGCTCACCGGTTTGCCCGCTTCCGGCAAGACCGCGATCGCGTACGCTTTGGAACGCCGGCTGTTCGATCAGAAGCGCTTGGCGGTGGTCATCGATCCCGACGACGGCCTGTCACGCGGCGTACAGCCGGATGGCTCGAGCCCCGCGCAAACGCCCGAATTGGCGCGCCGCACGACGGACGCCGGGCTCTTGGCCATCTTTGCCTACGCCTCCCCCCTACGCGCCGATCGCGAAGCCATTCGCGACACCGTCGGCCCGGACCGCTTCGTAGAGATCCACGTCGCCACCTCTCTGGAACGCCGCAGCAAGCGCGACAAGCGCGGCATGTACGGCGGCGGGCACCGGAACCCTGCCGAAGAAGCGCCGAAGACTCCGGACATCGTTGTCTCGCTCGACGACGGCGATCCCGAAGAAGCGGCGCAGCGCATCATCGCGGTGCTGGTGAAGCGCGGCCTCTTGCCTTCCTCTTATTCGCTCTAAGCAGCGGGCCGCTCAGGCCCGCTCAGCGTGTATTCGGGAAAGGTGCGTGAGAAGTCTTGCACCGAGCGTACCTGAAGCCCTTCCGGGAGAGCCGCACGTGAACCCTGATTTTTCGATTCGCCCGGCGCGCACCGGGGACGAGCACG
>JBDTYJ010000251.1:0-8725 GCA_040005755.1 Pseudomonadota bacterium | reverse complement strand
CGGTACATAGATTACCAGGGGGGAGCTGTCTCAAGTCACGTTGGCACAGGGGGTGAGCCGCTCCGGCGCCCAATGGATTCGCCGCTGGCGCGCGTTTCGCCTAAGGCGGCCAGCTCGATGGATTAGACCGCGACGGCGTTTAGAGCCACGAACAGCGCCGCGCTGAGGCGTCGCCGCAACGCGGCTCACATCCCTGCGAGGATGCGAAAGTTGTCGCCCTCACGGGTCAGAGTCAGGCGATTGTCCGCCACGCGGCGCCGCCAAACCATGCCGTGTGACGTAGGGATCTGGTAGCTAGCGCTGTACGTGTAGTCGACCAACACGTTGTCTTTTCGACCAGCGGAGATGTTCCGGTAGTGGATCTCGTAACGAATGGCCGTCGTTTGGTTGAACTGCTCGTTTAGGTAAGTCTTGAGCCCGTCGTAGTTGATGTCGTCGCTGGCATCCACATTGCCGCCGTCCTCGAAGTAGCTCGGGTGCGCCATCTGTAGCAGGCGCGCCGTATTGCGCAGCTCCACGGCATGCCGATACAGCTCACAGTACTCGATGACCTTGCGATTGAAGTCGCTATCCTCCACATCCGTATTGGCGATGTATTGGTGAGTGCAGCCGAGCGTGGTCAGCGCGGCTAGAAGGAGGAACGAGAGAGTCGATCGGAGGGAATGCACGGGACCTTTTCTGCAAAACGCCGGCCGGCGGAGTCGTATTCCGCCGGACACTGCCAAAGGGCGCCTCGCGCCGCAAGCACGGACGGGTGCGCCCCCGACCAGAGCCATTACGCCCGGCCGGAACGCAGTGCCTGACGAAGTAGCGGCCAGCCCGGTGCCTGTTTTGGCACCCGCCCGCGCTGCTCGAGCAAAAGCGCGGCCAGGCTGCCAGCGTCCAGGGGCAGCCCCGCGTCTCCCGTATCGAGCAGCGCCGCAATCGCGCCCGGTTCAGGCTGTGGCAGTTCCGCGGCGGCGAAGATTTCTCGCACCACAGGCCCGACGTCTTCAATGGCGACCACGAACAAGGACTGGGCATCACCGGCCTCGAGCAACTCGATCCCGAGCAGCAGCGCCTCGAGCGCGGCGCATGCGTTGGCGCCGACACTGAACGCGGGGCCCTGAAGCCCGTACACGATGGCGGCGCGCCCTGCCGGCAAATTGGGTGACGTCGCCGGAAAGCGTCGCGGCTCGGCGCCGCGCGGGCCGCGCTCTCGTAAACGTGCCGCGAATGCTTCGTTCACCTCTAAGCTTGCGCTCATCGTGCCGACGAGCACGCCGCAAGATCTTCGCGCCTCGGCGTCGAGCCCAGCAGCGAGGGTCTGCGAGGCGAAGACGCTCGCCACCGCGGACAAGCCCAGCAAGGAGGGACGGTCGAAGCGCTCCAGATCCGGCTCGGTCAAGTTCGCGAATCGAGCAACTAACGCTAGATCGGGGCTCAGTTGTGGTTCGCCCAAGGCGCGAAGGCGCACCCGGTGCCGCGTGCGCGCGGTAGCAGAGCGACGAGGAGCCTGTGCTGCGACCACCAGCGCCGCGTTCACGCCGCCAAACGCGGTGGACAGCTTCAAGATCTGAGCGGCATTGCCGGGCATGTTGTGCGTGCCCAGATGCGCGGTGAATTCGCCCTCAATTTCCCCCTCGCCGTAGGCTGCAGGCAACAGACCGCGCCTGACTGCGTCGAGCGCCGCCAGCGTTTCCAACGTGCCGGCGGCGCCCAACGTGTGCCCGGCCACGGCTTTGAACGGGTGAACCACGACCCGCTCCGCGGTAGGGCCGATCACCGTGGCGATCGCGTGGGCCTCGGCGCTGTCGTTGAACGGCGTCGCCGTGGCATGGGCGCTGATCAGGTCAATCTGCGCGGGCTCCAGCTCCGCATCGCGTAACGCAGCACTTGCCGCGCGCGCCAGGCCTGCGCCAGTGCGATCCGGCGCGGTAACGTGCACCGCATCGCAGCCCACACCGAAGCCGAGCACGTACCCGAGGAGCGGCCCGTCATTTCCACGCACGAGCGCGACCAATGCCGCGCCTTCGCCGAGCGCCAATCCGTCCCGCCCTTTCCGGAACGGCTGCGGCACCGTAGCGGTCGTTGCCCCGAGGACCTCGAAACCAGCGGCCGCAAATAGTGTCAGAGCGTCGTACCCTCCCGCGATGACGAGGTCACAAACGCCGGCCTCCAACCAGCGGCAGCCAACGCCCATGGCAACCGTAGACGACGCGCAGGCGGCGAGCACCTGAGTTAGGCGCACGGGCTCGACCCCGAGGCGTTCGAGCACGCGGAGCGGGCCGAAGTAGCTGGACGCCTGCGCCTGCTCGCGCGACACGGGTTGCTGCCGCGCGCGGGCGGCGAGCAGCTCGGTCAGGGCGCCCAAACCGCCGGACGAGGTCCCGAGCGCGATGCCCACTCGCAAAGAGCGAAAATTCGGCAGCGCGCGGTCCAGCTCAGCGACGAGCAGCGTCAGCGCGCGGTCCAGGAGCGCGCTCGCGCGGTCACCCGGCGCGTCGAGCTCGGCCCGCGCCACGTTGGGACGGCGCAAGCCGGCCGCCGCGAACTCCGCGTCGGCGCGGACTCGCGTTACCGCGCGCGCGCCAAGCTCACCCACGGAAAATGCAGCCGGGCCTTCGCCCAGCGGGGAGACGACGCCAGCTGCGAGGATCCCAACCGGCTTCATGCTCGCTCCTGGTAGCGTTCGAGACGCGTGACGTACAGGGTGTCGACGTCCGCGCTGACGGCGAGGGCTTGGTCGGCGCGCCCCGCGGCCACTTCTCCTACCGCCACCGAGAGCGCCACCGCGCCCAAGGCCTCGTGAAAACCCAGCGTATCGGCCAGAGCGTGCGTACGAACGCCTTGCCACGCCGAACGCCCGAGGGCACCGGCGATGGCCGCCGGTAAGCGAGTAGTCACCACGCAGGCGGAGCCGGGTGGCGCACCCAGCCCTGCAAAGGCGCGCGTGGCATCGCCGCGCCAGACCGTGTGCTCGAGCACACGCACCAGCGGCGTTCGGCCGCGCCGCTGCGCGCTGAGCTCCGACTCCAGCATTACGAAGCCCGCGCCCTCGCTGCGCGGCGGGCGCCCCGGCCCGCCCAACACTGCGTCTACGATGCTGTCGTGCGCCTCCCCTGCACCGGCCAAGACGGCGGGTGCCAGACCGAGCTCGATCAGCGAAATCGCCACCGAAACCGCAGATTCTCCGCTAGTTCCAAACTCGCTCACCGACAGACACGGACCCGTAAGGCCGAGGTAAATCGAGGCATTGCCCGAGCCGGTGGAAGCAATGAGCTGCGGGAACTCTGCCGGGCTCGCGAACTTAGGGCCCTGAGCCAACAACTTCTGCAGAAAGCGCACTGAGCGCTCGACATCACCGAAGGCACTACCCACGACAAAGCCGACGCCCTCGGCTTCGAGTTGCGCGTCCTGGAGGGCGCGTTCGGCGCATGCAACCACCAACGCCGAGGCACGTCCGAAGCGACGCGAGCGCTCGGGGTCCAATAGCGCGAGTGGCTCCGGGGGCGGGTCACTCGTGCTCGCAGGCTCGTTCAGGTAACTCGCGTTTGCAGCGCCGCTCAGCAGGCCTCGGGTCGCATAGCTGGCGGCTCCCGAGATCACGATCGGCGCCGAACTGACAGCCGGCAACGCTCGCGCTTCAGCACTCGGCACCTCGAAGGCGAGCACCGCGCACGCGCCGCCAAACCCGAAGGAATTAGACAAGGCTGCCCGCAGCGAGGCGCGTTGATTGGTGGTTCGCACATGGCGAACGCCCGGCGCCTCCGGCGCTTCCAAGCCAGCGGTCGGGGGCACCAAGCCGCGGCTCAAGCTGAGCGCGGTGATGACCGCTTCGATTGCGCCGGCGGCACCGAGAGTGTGGCCCAGCTGCGCTTTCGAAGACGACACCCACACGCGGCCTAAATCAGCCGCGAAAAGCCGGTGCAGTGCCTTGGCCTCCATGGCATCGTTGTGCAGCGTGCCGGTGCCGTGCGCATTCACGTAGTCGATGTCAGAAGGGGTTAACCCTGCATTACGCAGGGCTTCCAGCATCACCGCCGCCGCGCGCGCACCGCTGGGTTCGGGATGCGTCATGTGGTGCGCCTCGGAAGCCACGGCCCAACCGCTCAGGAACGCGAGGATCGGCACGCCGCGCGCCCGCGCGCTCGATTCCCGCTCCAAGACCAAACACCCCGCGCCTTCGCCGAGCGTGAGCCCCGCGCGGGCGACGTCGAACGGTCGACACGGCGCAGGATCGACCGCGCCGAGCGCGTTGAACCCGGTAAAGGTGAGCTGACACAGACCGTCTACCCCGCCGGCCACCACCCGTTCCGCGCGCCCGGACAAGAGCCAAGACGCTCCCAGCGCGATGGCGACCGCACCGCTCGAACAAGCGCTGCACACCGTTGCCGAGGGCCCGACCGAGCCCAACGCGCCCGCGACACGTGCCACGCTGACGGCTAGCGGGAAATCGAGCAAACGGCGCGCGTCCTGGGGAGAGATGCCGCCGGGCGCGAACCGCTGCAAGGCACGCTCAGTTTCGTACATGCCACCGGTGGTGCCACCGAGCGCAAGACCGAGCGGCGTGCCTTCAACGTGATGCGCCTGCTGCAGCGCCTCGCGCGCAGCCGATAGCGCTAGAGCGTCACTGCGCGACCAATCTTGCGCCGCGCCGCGCGGTGCAATCCTTGAGACATCGAGACCCGGTACTTCCGCGGCGATGCGCGACTTCAGGCCCGTGGTGTCGAACAAGGTGACCGGACCGATGCCGCGCTCGCCGGCACACAAGCGCGCGAAGGAGCGCTCCGCGCCGAAGCCGAGCGAAGAGACCAGGCCGAGCCCCGTGACCGCAATGCGCTCACGCCCCGCCATGGCTACCGAGATTTCGACTGGCTAATGTGCTCGGCAATGGCATTCACGGAAGCGAAGATGGCGCGCGCGCCTTCGCCCTCCGGCACCTTCACGCCAAAGCGCTCCTCGATGGCCATGGCCAATTGTAGCGCGTCCAGGGAATCGAGCCCCAGGCCTGCGCCGAATAGCGGCGCGGCATCGTCGATGTCCGCTGCCGTGCGCCCGCGCAGGTCGAGCTCTTCCAAGATCGCCTGCTTGATTCGAGATTTGAGCTCCGATTGATCCATGACGGTGTGTGACTTCAACCCTTGGCACTCTTCACAATCGCCGCCACGACGTCGCGATCGCGAACGCCGTCTACGTCAGCTCGGTAACCGAGCACGAGCCGATGACGCAGCGCCGGTAGCGCGAGCTCGCGCACGTCCTCCACATCTGCTGCGGCTTCACCGCGCAATGCAGCGCGCGCCTTCGCGGCCAAAACCAAAGCCTGGCTGCCGCGTGGACCTGCGCCGAAACGGACGTATTGACCGACCTCTGCAGGGGCCAAGGAGGTACCCGGGCGCGAAGCACGCGAGCACGCCACGGCGAACCGGACGGCTTCTTCCGTGATCGGGATGCGCGGCACCAGGGCGCCGAATGCCCGCACTTGCTCGAGATCCACGATCGATTTCAGCTCGGGTTCGACACCGGAGGTCGTGCGCCGTGCAATCTCCAACTCCTCCGCCTCCGAGGGGTACTCGACATGCACTTCAAGTAAGAAACGATCCAGCTGCGCTTCCGGCAGCGGGTACGTGCCCTCCTGCTCGATCGGATTGCGCGTGGCGAAGACTTGAAACGGGTCCGGTAGGGCGTGCGTGGTCGTGCCGACGGTCACCCGCCGCTCTTGCATGGCCTGCAGCAGCGCTGCTTGAGTTTTGGGGGGCGTGCGGTTGATTTCATCCGCGAGCACCAGATTCTTGAAGATAGGCCCGGGCATGAAACTGGTCTCGCGGCGCACGAGGCCGTTCTTCTCCACCTCGTTCAGTACGTCGGTGCCGGTGATGTCGGCCGGCAGGAGGTCCGGGGTGAACTGCACGCGCCCGAAGGTCAATCCCAACGCACGGGCCAAGCTGCTCACGAGCAGCGTCTTGGCCAAACCGGGTACGCCGACCAGCAGCGCATGCCCGCGCGCAAGCAGCGTGATCAACAGTGCCTCCACCACCTCATCTTGCCCAATGACGGCCAGCGCCACCTCGGACTTCAGCTTTCCAAAACCGCGCTGACAGGCCAGGAGCAGCTCGGCGTCGCTGGGTGCGTTGGTGGGTGCTGGAACGGAGTCGTTTGGCGTCACGTCGGCTTTCGGGTGGAATACGGTTTAACCCGGGTTCTAGTACTACTTGGTCCCCTTTTCCAAAAGCCCGAAAGGAATCGTGCGCCGCGAACGAGCGGGCCCAAGGAGGACCGCGGTTGCCGGCACGAGACCAGCCAGCTACCTTGGATCAGGCATGCTTTTTCGCCACGAAGGGCAGCTTGGCTTCGAAGCGCGGAGCGCCGCGCTGGCGCCCGCTGGCTTCGTCGAAGAGCGGCCGCCACCGGGTTTGGCGCGGGGCAGGTACCCAGCATCGCCGTGGGTGATCGTGCTCATCGGCGCCGCCCTGCTCCTGTCGACCGTCATTTACTTTTTCCTCAAACTGCGACGGCGGCGATGAGCCGTGCCGGCCTGTGCATCACCCGTGGAGCGTGGGCCTGGCTGCTCCTCAGCGGCGCCGGATGCCTGGCGTGCGGTGGCGCGCAATCCGCCGTCGTCGAACCAATCGCGATAAGCTCGGAAGAGCCCAGCAAGCCCGCAGCGACGGAGGACCACCGTGCATCGCTCGCGGAGTTACACAGCAAGCTAGCCGCGGGTTTGGGCGGCGCGACGGCGCTCAATTTGGCTACCAAGGGTTTGGGGCCCGCGTTGGTTCCGCTCTTGGCCGAGTCGAAAGACGTCGCCGGGCTCACTTCCCTCGACGTGAGCGACAACGATCTCGGGCCGGATGGCGCGCGCGCCTTGGCGAGCTCACCGCGCTTGAGTGCGCTACGCGAATTGGATTTGGGCGGCAATGACATCGGTGACGAGGGGGCGGTAGCGGTCGCGCACGCGGCGACGCTGGCTGGCCTGGAAACACTCAACGTGAGCGGCAATTCGATCGCCGGTAGCGGCGCGATCGCGTTGGCCGAGGCGCGCGCCACGCGCTTATCTTCCCTCGATCTGAGCATGAACAGCATCGGCGCGGCCGGGGTGAGCGCCTTGGCGAATACGCATCTTCCGCTGGAGTCACTCTATCTACTGGGCTGCGAAGTCGGCCCGAGCGCGGTCGCGGAGCTCGCACGGTCCACGCACCTCAGCAAGCTCAAGGTATTGGCGCTAACGGGCAACAACCTGGGCGACGCCGGGGCGCAAGCGCTGGCCGGCTCCACGACCCTTAGCCAGCTCACCACGCTCGACTTGTGCGCCAATGGAATTGGCGACGCGGGCGCGCTCGCACTCGCACAATCGAAAAGCTTCAGACACCTCAAGGTACTCGAGCTTTACGGCAATGACATCGGCAGCGCGGGCGCCGCCGCGCTGCACAAGCGCTTCGGCGTACGCCTGCATTTGTGAAGGCTCAACCCAGCTGGCGCAGCGCGCTCAGTGCCTGCTCGAAATCGGCGGGGAGCGGAGCTTCGAAACGCAGCGCTTGCAGAGTGATCGGGTGAATGAAGCCGAGCACTGCCGCGTGCAGCGCCTGACGGCCCAACGCGCCGGAAATTGCGGCCAGATCAGCGCTGGTTGGGACGCGCCCGTACAGCGAATCCGCGAGCAGAGGCGTCTTGGTTACTTCGCTGAGGTGCACGCGGATCTGATGTGTGCGCCCGGTTTCGAGCCGGCACTCCAGGAACGCGACACGGCCGTTCGCCAAAGTTTCGAGCACCCGCAAATGGGTGATCGCCGTGCGCCCTTCCTTCACACGCGACGTGAAGCGCAAGCGGGACTTGGGATCGCGACCGTGCAACGTGCGAATCGTGGCGTGCTGCGGCACGCCGAGCGTGAGCGCCAGATACACGCGCTCCACGCTGTGCTCGGCGAGCTGTGCTTTGAGCCCTTCACGCGTGGGGTCGTCCTTGGCCACCACCAGCAGACCGCTCGTGTCTTTGTCGATGCGATGCACGATGCCGGGGCGAAGAGCGCCTTGTTCGTCGAGCGGGTCGGGACTCAGGGCAAAGCCCGGCCGGGCCAAGAGCCCATTGACCATGGTGCCGTTCTGGTGGCCGCGCGCCGGATGAACCACTAACCCCGCGGGCTTGTTCACCACCAGCAGGTGCGGATCCTCGTAGCGGACATCCAGCACCACGCTCGGGTCTGGATCTGCGCTGCTCAGGGGTGGCGGGCCCGGCACGAGCTCGATAGTCGCTCCTGCGTTCACTGTGTCGCGCCCGCGGCACGGCTTGCCGTCGACACGCACGCGATCCTCGTCGATCCAGCGCTGCACGGTGACGCGCGATACGTCGCTCAGGAGGCTGGCCAGAACCTTGTCCAGCCGCTCACGGCGCTGTTCAGCGCCCAGCACGAACGTTCGCGAACTCACGGCGAACGCCTAGCACGGGGAGCGACCGAGCGCGCCGCTACCAGATCTTACTTTTGATGTGGCCCTTGGATTTGACCAAGATGTCCACGAGCGCGCGATCGTAAAAGTTCCGATGATAGAGGTCGGGCGAGACGCGGCTCTTGAAGAGCGCTCGGCCTTCCTCGATCTCTTCACCCAGCTGGTCGAACAGTGAGTCCCCCTCGATGCCGCGAATGATTTTCTCCTCATTGTAGAGGGACAAGTCACTCGCGATGGCGCGCGCGAGGCGGCGGGCGGCTTCTTCGGTCTCGATCAGCGGCATCCGGTGGAAACTCCTTCAGCGC
>JBDTYJ010000250.1:0-8787 GCA_040005755.1 Pseudomonadota bacterium | reverse complement strand
TCATCGCCGGAACCGTTTGCCTATTGTCCCTGTTCGCTGCCGGCGCAGCGCACGCGGAAGAATCTCCGACGGCTGGCCATGCCAGCGTTGCCGGTTTGCTCGGCTACGGCTTCAAGGACGGGCTGAACCTTGGCCTCGGCGTGCGCGGCGGTTACACGTTGCCGATGAACTTGTACCTCGGTGGCACGTTCGTGTACCACTTGGGCAAGTCCGATGGCCCAAACAAAGTCAACCTGTACTATTTCGGCGTCGAAGGTGGCTATGACATCGCTGCGGGTCCGGTCATCGTGCGTCCGTACCTCGGTCTCGGCGATGCGACGGCGAGCACCACGGTGGACCTGTCCGCCTTTGGTGGCGGCAAACAATCCGTGTCGAGCAGTGAGTTCGCGCTTTGGCCCGGGGCCACGGTGCTCTATCCGCTCGGCAACGCCTTCGTCGGCGGTGACGCACGCTTCCTGATCGTCAAGGACGTTAACGCTTTTAGCCTCTTCGCTACGGGCGGCATACAGTTCTGATTTGACGATTCAAACGCCGGGGGAGCTGCGACACGCAATTCCCCCGGCGTTGGATCAGCGCTTTCTATCGCGTGCTGGCGGCAGGCTTGAACGCCGCCAGTTCGCGGCGTTGCCGGTTTGCCCCCAACGCCAAATGCGCGGCAACCCGGCATACAGCACGCGGTGATAGAGCCCCGAGGGCAACACTCGGCGCAGCGCGTTGAAGAAATACGCGTCGAGCGTCCCGGAGACCCAAAGCGGTGGGTTCTTGTGCTCGATGACTTCCAGGATCGTCTCCGCCACGTCACGCGGTGTGTAGAAGGTGAGAGTCATCAGACCTTCAATCAGCTCATCCATATTTGCGTAATGCGCGTGATAGGGGTCGGCGCCATCCATGAAGGCTCGTTGCCCTTGTTCGGTGAACCTCACTTTGCGAAACCCGTCAGAGTTGATGAAGCCGGGGCGCACGATGGACACGCGTACGTTGAACGGGCGCATCTCGTACCACAGTGACTCGGAAGCCCCTTCGAGCGCGAACTTGGAGGCGCTGTAAATGGACATCGTGGGCATGGCCGTCATGCCGCCAACCGACGACACATTGATGATGCGCCCATAGCGTTGCTGTCGCATGTGGGGTAGCGCGAGCCTGATTAGCTCCATCGGTCCCAAAAAATTCGCATCCAGTTGAGCAAAACGCTCCGATTCAGTGATGTGCTCGGCGACCGCGCGGTAGCTAATGCCTGCGTTGTTCACCAGCACATCGACGCCGCCCCAGCGCCGCTCGACTGCGCTCATGACCGCGCGGCGCTCTTCATCGCTTGTCACATCCAGAGGCAAGAGCAGGACGCGCTCGCCCGCGAGGATGCCGTGTTCCGCAAAGCGAGCCAGTGACGAGCGCCGCGCGGTGAGCACCAGGCGGTGTGGGCTGTCATAAAGCAGCTTCGCGAGCTCGAGCCCGATGCCGGCGCTCGCACCGGTGACCAAAATGGTCGCGACCTCGCGGCGCTCTTTGCGACGGCCGAGCAAACGCACGAACGCTTTGGCGCCATTTCGGAGCCCGCGCAGCAGCGCAACGAGCCTGCGCAGCGCGCCGCTGTGCGGTAAAATGGCCTCTTCGCCCGGCGCCGGTCGCTTTGACTCGAGCACGCTCAAACGTACCACGAATCGCCTCCGGCCCGTCTTTCACCCTGGAGCCACGAAGATCATTGCCCGGCGCGCTTAGTACTACTTGGTCACTGGCAGCAGGCGCCCGGTTCCGCCGGTTCTCTCGTTTGTTTGTGTCCGCCCGCGCGTTAGGGCGACAACCGCTCGCCGCTCCACACCACCACGTCGATTCGCTCGGCGAAATGCAGGATCGGCGCGCTGGTCGGTTGCGCTAGCCCGTGGAAATCGAAGAACGTGTTCCGCTCTATCTCCATTTCGGCGCGCTGCAGGGGCCACGGCAAGTGATGCACTTCATTGCGCCACAGCGTGCCGTGCGGGTCGCGTGCATATAAGCAATAGCGCTCGGTCAACCAATGCTCAAGTGTGCCAGGCGCGGCCGGTTCCAACCCTGAGCAGGGGCGATAGCGCCCTTTAAATTCGGCACCCGGGCGGTGCGACGCATACACGTAATCCGCCCCATCACGGCGCAGCGCCATTTGCGCGCGGTAATAGGGCAAATGAAAGAAGCGGCGCGCTGCCCAAACCGCGAGCGGGTTGCTCGCGTCCAAGCTCAGGAACCACACTCCGGGCTTACCACCGTGCTGCACATACAGGCGCACGTTCAGCTCCGGGAACGCCGAAACCCAGGGCAGATCCGGCAAACCGCGGCGCATCACGCCGGTCATGCGAAAGGGCACCACGCCGATCCAGGAGCTGCCGCCGAACTCTTCGATCTCTAGCTCCGCGGGCACGAAGGGGCGTAGCTCCTTTGCGCTGATGGGCCAATGCGCAAACAGCAAGTCTTGCCACGACTGCCGCCACGTCCAACGCTGCTCCGGGATCGGCCACGGGCGATGGTCCTGTCGTGACAAGGCGAGGTGCACGGTCCGGGTTTAGCACGAGCGCGCGGCCGTCCGCGCGCTCGGCTCCTCACACGCCTACCAGTTGACGGCGTCCACATACGCGGCGCTTCCGCCGCTGTTCAGGGAGAACTGCACGCCGAGCTCGTACAGGGCGGCCGCGTTGCTCGGCACGCGCACGCTGAGCGTGTTCCAATTTCCAGCTTGCAGCGCGCTGCTCGGCTGCCAGGTTCCCGTCCACGCCCAGCCGCCGCTTGCGCCCTGGATCACGTACGGCTGCACCGCAGACACGCTGTTTCCGGTCGGGATCCACACGCGAAAGGTGATAGTCGCTCCCGCTGGCACGCTCGGTGTCGCGACTTTGGCAGAGCCGCTGCCCGAGCCGCTGAAGCTGACCTTGAGCGAGCGAGTGCCCGCCGCGGCGCGATCCGCCGAGCTCGCCACGGTGCTGGCGCTGCCCGCTGCCGACCAGCCTTGAGTCGCGGCTTCGAAGTTGTACTTCGCAGTGTCAGCCGGAGGCGAGCCACCGCCGCTTCCGCCTGCACCACCTGCACCGCCCGCACCACTTCCGCCTGCACCACCGGCACCACCTCCGCCTGCACCACCGTTCCCAGTGCCAGTCGCAATGGCCACCCCGCCCAGGTTGAGTAGCGCGCCAGCGCGGCTCTTCATGAACAATTGACCGTCGCTGTAGGTGTCGTTCTGGTACGAGCTCTGGCCGCCGGCGCCCGCACCAAAGAGCAGCGCAAGCACGCCGGCGTCAGCAAACTTTTCTAGGTGCCGGGTGTTGCCTGTGCCGAAGAAATACTCGGGCCGGTTGTCCTTGTAACCTTCAGCGGAACCACCGTTATTCCAGACGTTTTTGTGGTTGGAGTTGCCGAGGGGGATTTGCCACAGCACCCAGCGCTTGGCGGCTTTCACGTTCCACAAGCGCAACCACTCCGCGTAGCGATTGAAACTACGTGAACTGATGGACGCGCTGTCGCTTGGGTCCCAAGTCCTATCCTGGCCCTGCACCACACGGTAGTAGTCCGCGTCGCGATCCAGCGGATCCCCGACCAGCACGTCGTACTGCGAGCCGGTGACGTTCGCCGTTAGCCCGAGCGGCCCGAGGAAGCCATAGACCTTGTCTACCTCAGGCTGCAGCGGGTCAGTTACGTTGTAGGATGCGATGTCTTTGCCGCTCGCCCACGCAGACACGTGCATCCCGAGAATCGCATTGTTCGCGCCGACTGACTTTCGCAACTGTAAGAACGCGAGTCCAAAACCAGCGACCGTGTTGGGCAGACCGGCGAGCTCGGGCATCCCGCTCGCTGCGACCGCGGCATAGGTGTTGGCATTGCCAGCGCTTTGCTGTTCCAGGAAGCCCACCGCGTCCGCCTCGAGCAGGACCAGGGTCGGTTTTCCGAAATCCTTCACGCGCTGCATCAGGATCTTGAAGTCGCCGAAATAGGAGCTCATGGTGCTCGGGCTTTGCACCTTTTGCAGGCTTTGCGCCTCGCCGCCGCCTGCTTCAGCGACTAGTTGATAATACTGAATTGCGGGCACATACCCTTGTTGATCGGTCTCACGCAGGTAGTTCAGACCCCAAGAACCATCATAGGCGGACCAACCCCAATTGTTCACCCAACCCTTGGTGAAGTAGCGATAACGCGCGTCCCATTTGACGCCGCTCGTCTTCAGCCAGGTATTGCCCGCGTCTTCGAACAAGCCAACCATCAAGCGCGCGGGTAGCCCCGCCGGGACCACCCCGCTAGCGCTTGCTGCTGCCAGCGGCTCCGCGTAGGAGTCCGTCGACTCGGACTCGGACTGGGATGGGGCGCTGCACGCGCCGAGGGCCAAACAAAACAGACCAATGAACTTCGAGTACTGCAAAGCGTGTCTCCTTTGCTGCTCGCGTACATTGTCGCTATTGGCGTGCGAGCAGGCGTGCCAGTTGGCCAGCAGTCTGCACACGCATTCGCGCCACGCTCGTCTTTTCGTATCAGAATCTCGTCACGACGAACGTGTCATTCTGTCCCGAATGTGCACGCCGAAATTTGCACCGGTTTCTCCGCGGAGCACGAAGCCATGCCACAAGCACGACGAACTCCGGGCGCCGCTCGCCCTACATCGAGCGGCGCCCACGCACTGTTAGATTCCAAGCCGTCGCGTAAGGATCCGCGCGGGCTCAGTACTGCGAAGCGCGCGATTCACGCTTGGGCACGGACGAATCACCCGTCACGGCGACGTCGTGTGCGCCCTGCGCCTCGAGGATTTCCTTCGCGCGTTTCTCGGTTTCACTGTTCTCGGTATGCACCGCGATCAGGATATTGCCGCCGCGGATTTTGGCTTCGTACGCTTTGGCTTCGAATTCCGGAATTCCAAGGCCAATGAGCCCGCCGGTGATTCCGCCGACCGCCGCACCAGCGGCAGCGCCGCTCATGGTAGCCAACAGTGGGCCCGCAGCAATCAACGGCCCGAAGCCTGGAATGGCCAGCGCGCCGATGCCTGCAAGCAACCCGAGCGTGCCGCCGACGAGGCCGCCTGCGCCGACGCCCGCGACCGCGCCTTCAGGTGCCTTGGTGTTGTGAACGTGGGCGAAATCCTTGCTGCCCCGCGTGTCCGGAAAGAGGGCCGAGATGTCGCCGGGAGCGACGCCGCGATCCTGCAACTGGGCAACGATGCGTTCCGCCTGGATCTGGCTTTCGACGATACCGATGACTGACTTTTTCATGGTTTTCCCTTTTACTTGCTGACTTCGAGTTGGCTATCTACCTGCGCGCCACCGGCGACGTTGCGCGCTGCGTTTTCGATCGTCGTACGCTCGGCATCGGTCTTTACTGTGCCGCGCAGCGTGACCTTGCCGTTGATGGTGATGATCTTCACGTTCTTAGCGGTGAAGGAGAGCGTGCTGTCGTGCATCAGCGCCTGGCGAATCTGCGTCGTTGTGGCGCGGTCCGCCTGGCTGGATCCCTGATCCATGGGGGTGAGCGTCTTACCCGAGCGATCACGCTTGTTCACCGCCGTGTTGTCGGCATCCGGCGAGCGCACCGCAGGGCTTGCCGCAGCGTTGCTGGGATTCACCGCGCTGCCGCCCTCAGTGCCGTTACCCCGCGTGTTGTTCGTGGTGTCGTTGTTAGCGCTCGCTGTCCCTGTTGCCGGCGGGGCGTTCAGATCTGGTGCCGGCTGCGTGGCATCGGCAGGAGCGCGCTTTTCCGCGCGTGCGGTCGCCATCCCGTCCGTTTCGGCCGGCGTGAAATCGGGCCCATTGTTGGGCACGTTCGTGGCCTGGGCCACGGTTGCCGAGGACGCTTCCGGCGGCGGGTTCGACGCGCACGCCGCGGCGACGATGGAGCTGAACAGTAAAATTCCTAGTTGCCTCATGGGTTTCCTTCCTTCTGTTCCCCCCGTGGCGCGCAGCCATTGCGTCCTCCGCGGGCTACACTTTGGGAGCTCGTCCGTGCCTTCAGCAATAAGCAGACCAATTGCCAGGTGCGAGCTGTGCCCTCAGTTGTTCGTGGATTTCCGCGTGATTTTGTGCGCTGTGACGTCAATGCCGCTGCTGGCGCGGTGGCGAGCACGCACCGAAACATGCGCTCGCGGGGCATCGCGTCACGCACATATTCGTCTCGCCACTGACTGCCTAGGTGCGCTCGGCGGATGCTACGTAATCCCACGTGAGGTTGTTCGGCGGGGCTCCGCGGCAGCGGAGCTGACGCTTGGGGCCCCCCGCCGCGCGCAGCGGAGCGAGCACGGCGGGCGTGCTGCGCCGTCACGGGCGCGGGGCAGCCCTGGCAGGCCTCAAGTCGGGTGTCCGAGGTCGAAAGAGGCGTGCCGCCGTTTCAGGTTGAGGCCGGCAGCATGAGCATGATGCCGAGTGTTCGGCGGATGAACGGCAGTTATCGCGGGTAGCGCTCTAGTTCTGGCTCGGCCGTGGACCGCGCGCAGGAGGCACGGCATTGTACGCGGCATCGTGCCACGCAGACCGCCTATTCAACCGAGTGACGAAGCCCTGGCCCGCGTCGCCGCAGGCCAAGAAGCTCCGCCTGCGTCGTGGCGGTTACAACCGCCGACGATTTTTTCATATCTGGATGCTGTCGCGCACCACGGTTCGATTCGCAAGGCAGCAGAGGCGTTGCACATCGCCTCGTCTGCCTTGAACCGGCGCGTCCTCGATCTCGAAGCTGAGGTCGGCTCACCGCTGTTCGAGCGCTTGCCCCGCGGCGTGCGTGCGACCGCCGCGGGTGAGCTGCTCTTGGCGTACGTGCGTCGTTCGTTGAAGGAGTTGCGCTTGGTCGAGGCGCAGATCGATGGCCTGCGCGGCTTGGTGCACGGCCGCGTGCGCGTCGCGGTTGCGGAATCCGTCACCGGCCGCATGCTGCCGGACGCGATTGCCGAGTATCACGGTCGGCACCCAGGGGTCGGGTTCTCCGTTCGCGTTGGCGGGCCGAAAGAAATTTCGGCTGCGTTGCTGCGTGACAAGGTGGATTTGATTCTGACCCACGAGTCCGCGGAAGACCCCGAAGTGGCGGTTCTAGCCGAGGTTTTTCAGCCGCTGTGCGTGCTGGTCACTTCCGAGCATCCGCTCGCCACTCGCACGCAATTGCGGCTCAGTGAGTGCGTCGCCTATCCGATCGCTATGCCGGATGAGAGCCTTGCCGCGCGCGGGTTCATCGACATGGCCCTGCGCCGCCACTCGATTCGTTTCGAGCCCGCGCTGGTCTCCAACTCGATCGAGACGACGAAGATGTTCGCGCGCAGCAGCAACGGCTTGTGCTTTTCGTTTCACATCGGAAAGAAGCCGGATGTTTCCGGAATGATCTCGATCCCGCTCACGGATCCTGAGTTGCAAAACGCGAGCCTACGGCTCGCGACGCGCCGCGGCCGCGTGTTGCCCGTAGCGGCTGCGTCCTTTGCGGAGCAATTGATCGCCGTGTTCGACGAGCTCTGACTCCCGGCGCGCGCGCAGACAGCGCGTTGTGATTGGGATTTGAACGTGTTCTTGCGCGCTTCGGCGTGTTAGGCGAGCGCGCTGATTTTGAGCGCAGGGCGCCCGTTTATTGGCGCTGGTAAACGCCGCACGAGTGAGCGTAAATCACGATGCAGTGACTCTCGCGCTCGCTCCGAGCGAATCACGGCAAACAGTCCTGAAAACGCTTCGAAACATTCGCGAAGCGCGAGCGCGCTCGCGCGTGCACCGTATGACCGTCTTGATGGAGAGGTAAAGCGATGACGACTGAAAGCAAACCGAAACTGTGGGTCCCGGGCGATTGGAATGCCTTCTTCGGATTCGGCACCAACATCCTGGTAAATTTGCTGGTTTTGTCGGGCCTTCTGCGATTCGTACTCAAGATGCCGGACCACATCGTGTTCGGGCGAATTCTGCCGGCGACCGGCTTGATGATGTGTTTGAGCACGATGTACTACGCGCGCTTGGCCTACAACTTGGCCAAGAAGACGGGCCGCACGGACGTGTGCGCACTGCCCTCGGGCATCAGTGTTCCGCACATGTTCGTGGTTGTGTTCGTGATCATGTTGCCGATTGCGCTGAAGACGGGCGACCCGGTCAAAGGTTGGGAAGCCGGCTTGTGCTGGGTGTTCGTGCAAAGCTTCGTGCTCATGGCCGGCGGCTTCATCGCTCCCGTGATCCGCAAGATCACGCCTCGTGCGGCGCTTCTGGGCACGCTCGCGGGCGTGTCCGTCTCGTTCATCTCCATGCGCCCCGCGCTGGAAATGTTCATGACGCCGGTGATCGGGTTGGTGTGCTTCACCATCATCCTGGCGAGTTGGTTCGGCGGTGTGCGTTACTTCAAGGGCTTGCCGGCAGGGCTCGTCGCCATTGCAGTAGGCAGCTTGATCGCGTGGGGGTCTACTGCCCTCGGCTACAACTTCGGCGGTATGTCCGGCGCGGGCCTCAAGGCGTCATTTTCGAACTTCGGTTTCTCCATCCCCATTCCCGCGTTTGGCCATGTATTTTCGGGCTTCCAGTTCCTCGGCACCATCTTGGTGACGGCCATTCCGTTCGGCATCTATGACCTGGTGGAAGCGCTGGACAACGTGGAGAGCGCTGCGGTCGCCGGTGACAGCTTCCCGACCACGCGCGTGCTGACTGCGGACGGCGTTGTGAGCTTGATCGGTTGTTGCATGGGAAACCCATTCATCAACGCCGTGTACATTGGTCACCCGGGTTGGAAAGCGATGGGGGGCCGCATCGGCTACTCCGCGGCGACGGGCATCGCGGTGATTGTACTGGCCTGGTTTGGCATCATCTCCGTGATGGTGTCGCTCGTGCCGGTCGTCGCGATCTC
>JBDTYJ010000249.1:0-9051 GCA_040005755.1 Pseudomonadota bacterium | reverse complement strand
GCACGATTGCCGACATACGCGACGCCACTTCCGACGCTACCAGAGCTCGGACCGACGACGCGTTTGTTGCCGTGCGCTTCGCGCTCCGCGGTCTTGAAGCCCTGCACTTGCGCAAACGTGCGCGTCGCCCCGCTGAATACGGCGACGCTGCCCGTGCCGCCGGCCGGAACCCAAACGCGGCCCTTCTCGGCCTCGTAAAACAGGTAATCCAACGACACCGGAGCCACCGCGCCGGGCAGAGCAAACGCTTCGAGCGACCATGCCCCGGGTGGGGATGCGGGTGCGGGTGCGGGTGCGGGTGCGGGTGCGAATACAGATGGCAGCGCAGGCGGCGGAGCATGTGCGACTGTTGGCGCCGGTGAAGCCCCGCAGGCCACGAGACACGAGCAAAGAAGGAACGATTGGTATTGGTTGGTCATGTTCAAAACGTAAATCCCGCGTTACGCCCGCACAACGTGCCAGCAACCCCAGTCCCATTCTGGTTGAGCGCTAGCGCGCAGGCCGTAGCAGTGTAGTCGAGCGGCGGGTCATACACGGTGCCCGACACGCTGAGCGAGTCACTTTCGATCAGCAGCGCAGTGGTGGATGTTGGCTGTACGGAGAGGGTGCCGTTTTCCGTAACGAGCCCGGTCAACGTCACGCTGTAGTTCTGATCGGCGGTCGGGTCAGGGGGAGCCGCGTACGAGCAATCTTTGAAATCATAGCTGAGGGATACGAATGAATCCCCCTGGATGGCGTTCGCGGTGGCATCACCGAACACGCGCACGCTGCCGCTCGTGCCGTTCCGCGGCAGGCACTTGGTTTCCTTGTCTTGCGGCCCGACCGGCCGCCCCATCACCAAGGTGTTGTAGGCGAGCTTCATCATCGAGCGCGCGCCGCGCAGCGCGACTCCGTCCTGGCAGACTTGATCGCAGGCTGGAGGAGCGGCTGGGCGAGGCCCCGCTCCACAACCAAGCAGCAGTTCACCGCCTACACCGCAGAGCAGGTGACGCAGTAACAAGCCTTTGAACGTTCGGGACATGATCAAAAGCCTCCTTCGATGCCCAAGCTCGGGATGGTGATTGGGCCGATTGTTTGAGTTTGGCAACCTTGCAGCGTGCAGGTGGTGGAAATGGCTTCTTTGCTCAGGGTGGCGTTCATCCACTCGGCAATGAACGAAATGTAGGCGCGCGGCCCAAGCTGCCAGCGCTTTTCGAGCCTGAGGTCGAGCTTGAAGAACGGCGGTAGGCGCGTCGAGCTCGGGTCAGTCGGATCGGACACCTTGGGCAGCCCGGTGTAGAACGTGACGCGCGTCCCGGCGCGCCAATGGCGGCCTAAGTTATAGGCGACAGCCGCGTTGGCGACGTGCGTGCGGTCGAACGTGGCAGTGAAACTACGATTGTCGAAGCTGCGCACCGAGCGCGACAGCGTGTACGACAGGAAGCCGCCCAAGCGACTGGTCAATTGCCGTTTCAGAAACAGCTCGAGACCGTAGGACTGGCCGTTCGTGCGCGCTTCCAGGGCCGTTGCGGCCCGCGTGCTGCCGCGGCTATCGGCGCCTTGCCCGCTGCCACCGCTGCGATCCGGCCCGACCGTGCCGGGTGTGAACGGCGCCCTGCCGCACGCGCTTGAGCGCGCGCTGGTGGGCACCGCGCCGCGGTCGCCACCGAGCGTGTCATCGGGAAACGAACCGGGTGGACACCCGTTGAGCGTCATCTGCGTCGCGCCCAGCGGATCGCTCATGTGGAAGAACCCGTTATGAAACACGGTCGCGGTGCCCGTCGTGGCGTCACCAAAATCATACTCGATGCCGCCGCTCTGCTGGACGGCGGTCTGCAAGCCACCGCGTAGCCCACCGGGTTGGAACCCGGGCAATGGCACAACGAACGCTGGCGGCTGATGCGCAATGCCGAACGAGGACAGTAAGCGCAGACGCTTGCTGACCTCCAGCCGCGAGGAAAGCCTCGGGTCGACGCCGATCGCCGATTGCCCCTGCGACGAGTAGTAGTCGACACGTACGCCGGGCGTCAGTTGCAAGCTCTCACCCAGGCTGAGCACTAAATCGGCGCGCGTGCCGGCGGATAGATCCGTGCGCGTGGGGAACAGGCCCGCCGCGCTGGCAGCGGCCGGCCCGAGCTGGCTGGTGTTGAACTGCACGTCGTACGCATCCAGCTCTACATCCGACCCTGCGCGCAGGAGCACGCTCGGGCCCAGGCGTAGTTCCCACTCCGAGCGAGTGCCGAGCAGCCGGTCGCGCACGAAGCGATCATCCGGAAGGCGCGAGCGGTCCAGCCCCGCCGTGACGGCCAGCCGCAGTTTGCCGTCGTCGCCGAGCTCGTGGTCATAGCGCGCATCAAGGCGATGAAACTCCGCGCCGAACAGAGTGAGGGTCGTCGTGGAGGTGCGCTCGCCCAAGTAGTCGTACGATCCGAAAGCGAACAGCGACAGCTTATCTTCTGGCGTCAGCTGGTAGCCCACGCGCGCCTGATAGTCCCAATAGTCGAGTTCCGTACTCGAGTTCAGGAGCGAGAGCAGCGCGGCGGTGTAGGAGTAGCGCCCGGCCAGCAAGACGTCGCCTCGATGATCGTCGAACGGCGCTTCCACCAGCGCGCCCGCATCGAATAGGCGAACATTGTATTCGCCGTGCAGCTCGCTCGCGGGCGGCGTGGTTTCCCCCGAGACAACGCCACCGCTGAAGCGCCCAAAGCGCGCAGGATAGCCGCCCGGGTAGAGATCCACGCGTTCGATCAACGCCGGATGAATCACCGACGGCCCAACGCCGATGTGAAAGAGCAGCGGCACACGGATCCCATCCAAGAAGTAGCCAACATCACCGGGCGGCGCGCCGCGCACGAAGAAGAACGGCAAGCCGGAGATGATCGGAGTCACACCGGGCATGATCTCGAGCGCCCGGAACGGATCGCCGAAGGTACCCGGGATCTGCCGTACTTCCGCGCGTGACAGCGTCACTGTGCGTGATGGATCCATTTTTACGCCGCGCACCTGAATCTCGATCGGCTTGGGGGCGCGCCGCGCCGCCGGTTTTTCGGTACCGGCGGCCGGCGCAGCAGCTTCCTCCGCGGGAGCCGGAGCAGGGGCTGGCGGCGGCTCGTGAAACGTCACCTTCACGCGGATGCGCACCCGCACGGCCAGCCCAAGGCGCGTCGCCGGTTCGAACTTCCAACCCAACGCCGCGGCCACGGCCCGGCCAGAGAACGGTTCGTCACTGCGATCCGGAACCGCCGCGCTGACCGATCCATCCGGCTCGATCAACAGTGTCAGTGCGACTTCAGCGTCTCCGCTGGCACCCTCGGGGTACGCCGCATCGAGGTCAGCGATGGGCTTGGGTGGCAGCGTGTCACGAGTCGCGCTGGGAGCTGGAGCTGGAGCGCTCTGCGCGCCAGCTGGAGTGGGATGAGCCCCGAGCGCGAGCGCGAGCGCGACCATCCCCCACGCGCACCGGGAGCCCGTAGCGTGGCGTCTGAGTCGGACAGCCGCGGGAGCCGCTTCACCCATCTGGTCTATTCCTGGCCTGCTCCGGGCGGCGCGTCACGCTTCATTTCGGTCACGAACCGCAACAATAGGCACCGGACTAAAGCGCGCCATCCACCGCGATACGGGTGCCGAGTTGGAAGGTCTGATCGAAGCCGGCGCCGCGATTCGTGGGGTGCACCTCGTACCCCACATACAGCATGAAATACGGCATGAAAGGCGAGAGCCGCACCGACGAGAAGCCCCCGCCGATTTGTACCCGAGCGCCCGGTGGCCAGGCAGCCTGACCTTGACTCAAGCGCACCACCGGCGCGACCTCGACATCAACCATCCGCGAGAACGAGGTCAAGCGGAGCAAGACTGGCGTCGCGAGCGTCAAGTAAGCGTCCACTCCGCCACCTTGCGCGCCACTCGGAATGAACGTTCCGCTCGCCGCGGCGTCCGCTCCTGCCGCCAAAGTGAGGCGCGAGCCAATGCCGTGGCCCAGGAACAGTCTGCCACCGCCGCCGAGCGCTGGAATGTTGCCAGGCATGGTGAATGTACCAAATGCCTGAGTCTCACCCAGGAGCACCCAGCGCGAAGCGTCACCCTGCTCCCCCGCAAAGTTTGGATCCGGGCTCAACCAGAACGGGCAATCTTGCGCCGTTTGGCGGGTCACATACTGCAGGAGCGCCCGCGTGCGCTCCAAGGAAAGCGTGTGCGACACGGCATGCAGACTCTGTTTATGCGCGAAGTACGCCTCTTTCGCGGGCCCGCCAGAAAGCTGGATCTGCTCGGCGAGCCACGCATCGAGCGCGGCGAGCGTGCCCGCGTCGACCTGACAGACGCTGCGCAAAGCAGGCTCGGCATTCAGCTGAAGCCGCAGCCGATCGACGGTCCAACCCCCATCCTCATTTGTGTCAACGATCTTTCTTAGATCGAGGTAGAGCGCGCGTTCGGCCGGACCATTCGGCAATGTCGCGCAGCCGCACAAGGCGGCCGCGAGGCCGATGCTTGCCAGCCCGAACCACGAATTCGTCAACCGCACCCGAAAGCTTCCTGGGCAATACACTCACCGTACCCCGCCAGCGCTAAAATACCCGCAGCCTCCAAGGTGCGGCGGACCTCTGGGTCAGTCAGCGCCAGCAACTCGGCTTCATGTCCGTAACTCCGCATGTTCTTGTCTAGCTCCGCGCAACGGCGCGTCGCGGGGTGGCAATGAATCTCACTCAGGCCATTCGGCAAGTGCTGAAGTACGCGCTTCAACAAGGCGCCATCCATCGCTCCGCAGTCGAAGATACCGAACAGGTAGTCGTTCACGACGAAGCCGGCGCGGCGCAAGCGGTGCTTCACGAACGCGCTCCATGGGCGCATCACCGACCACACCAGCAGACGCAGGAAAAACGCAGAGCGACCGGCACGCCATGAAGCCAACAACGGCTCGAATGGTACCCGAATTGCCGTTGCGCCGTACTCACGAGCAACCCGGATCAAGATCGGCAGCACGACCGGATGAAGCTGCATGTTGTTGTGACCGTTGACGTGATCGAGCCGCAGGCCGCCGGCACGAAAGGCCTCGAATTGAGCGCGAATTTCGGCTTCAAGCTCGCGGCGCAACGCGGGGTGCCAGGCCAGGAGCAAGAATTGAATGAACGCCACGACCGGATGGCGTAACTCACCGCGCGCGTTCGTGAGCAGTGGAATTTCAGCCGGGGGTAACGTCGCGCGGCCATCACAGACGGCGAGGTGCAGCCCCACACGCAGCGCTGGGTTGCGACGTGCGCGCACGAGCGCGTCGCTCGCCGCAGCTTCACCGACCAGCAGGCTCGTGGTCGTCAATATGCCGCTGCGACAAGCGAGTTCGACGGCCTCGTTCACGGGCACCGCCAACCCGAAATCATCACCGGTGATGATGACGCGCTTGCTTGCGATCGTTTTCATATAGCGAAGCTGCTCCCCAGCAAGTGGCGTAGCCCCGCCGCGCCACCGAATCCGACGCAGGCAAACACCGTGGCCCAAATCAACGCGCCGATTGCATCCACTACGACGAAGCGTCGCCATGCGTACCCGCTCGCACCAACCAGCGCCGGGAGTACCGTGCCTAGCCCGAGACAGAAGCGCCCAACCAGCAGAAACCACACCCCTGAGCGGGACAACCAGAGTTCGGCGCGTGCGGCACGTGCTTGCCAGGCCGGGCGCCGCGCGATCAGCCGCGGACCAGACACGCGACCGAGTCGGAACCACGTTTGCCCCCAGGCAAAGCTTCCGAGTGCGGCGGCCAGCACGACCAACGGCAACGACAACAAGCCCGCGTGCGCTACTGCACCGGCCGAAACCAAAACGGCCTCACCCTCGACGTACGTTCCTATGCCGACCGCGAGGTAGCCGCATTGGCCCAGCGCGCTGGCCTGCGCCGCGGTGAGCACGGCACTCAAACCTGGCCAACCAAGGCGGAATAGGTGGGCGGGCACCAGTGCGGGAGGGTGGTTCGCCCGCCGCGCACGTCCGTATCGAACACCGCTGATGTCGGCCGATGTGCTGTGAGCACGGTCCCAAGTTTCTTCACGTGCTCGAACGAGTCGAGCACCACGAATTTGTAGCCGTTGTAATCCGCAGCGCGCGCCGGATCGAGGTAGCTGATCCGATATTCCTCACAGATCGCCTGGTAGCGCGCCGCGACCGCAATCCGGTCGTCCTTGAAATGGCGCTGCAGGGAGGCATCCGTCATGAGGCGATGAATCAGTACTGCGCTCAGCTCACCGGCGCGCAAGTTGAGCCCAATCGGAAGCTCGTTCGAGAAACGATCATACATCAGGAAACGCCGCAGCCAGGCGTGACGTGCTTCATCGGCCGTAGTGATCAGCCCGCCCTCGCCCGCCGGCAGGATCTTGGTCGCATAGAACGAGTACGCTATGTCCACATCGGGCCGCGCTGCGACCGCGCTCAGGTAGTGCGCATGGGCGCCGTCGACGATGAGCGGCACCTGCGCTTCCGCACACAGGTCAGCGATACGCCCGAACGAAGGGGCTAGATACCCGCCAATCACCGAGTAAACGACGACCGCAGAGCTGCGCACCGCCTTGTCCTGCAGCGCTTGTTCGAGCGCTGTAGGACTCATGCTCATGCAGTCCTCGTAAGTAGAGTCGATGACCAACGGTGTCATCTCCAGGAGCGAGGGCACCGTGTACAAAGCACGCATCGTGTTGCTCTGAACGATTGCAGCTTTTCGTCCGGCGACGTGCTTTTGATAGGCCAGCAGCGCGAAGATCCCAGCGCCGCCCGAAGCCACCGGGATGGAGAGCTTGCCCGGCACGTACGCCTGCGCAGCTTCGCGATAGTTTTCACCTTCGGCGACCAGGCCGGCCTCCATGATGCGCCGTGCGTCCGCGAGGTAAGCGTCGATGAGAGACTGGGGGTAGGTGACGATCTGCATGGTGTTAGCCTTCGAGTGCGTACGCCGCCCATTTGGGCTTCGCGCGCTGCTCGGTGCGGGCGCGCATTTGAGAATCCAGGAAGGAGAGTTCCGGCGCTGTCGCGGCGACCTCCATGCGGAGAACGCCGCGCGCCGAGTTCCCGATTTCGGATCGAAGCCCGAGGCGCTGGCAGAACTCGTGCGCCAGCAGCGGAAACTGCGAAAATTTCCCTGGAATCACGAAGTAGGCGTTGTCGCTCACGCGCTCGATAGCGTGGTTGTAGCGGCGCTCGGCTGAACCCGTGAACTCGGTCTTCGTTCCGTAGTACACGTTCGCGACGTCACTGGTCGGGATGTCGAGGCGCGCACAGACTCTTTGGGCGAACGACGAGATGTCTGGGGCCTGACCGACCTGAAAGTAATCGTAGGAGCCGACCGTCGAACGCGAACCAACACCCGGGATCTCGTACTTGATGTGGTTGATGGTCGTCGGCAGGTTCGGTGTGAAGCGAATGAAGTTCGGCAGGTCGAGCGCGCGCTTGAGCACGGCAATCGGACTGCACACCGATTTGAACCGCCGCGCCATGCTCTCGCAACCTAGATCGGTGAGTTGTTGGGCGATACCCTGCCCAGTCGCCAGCACCACGAGATCCGGCCGATGGACCTCGCCGTTCATCCGGATCACCGTGCTGGCTCCTTCCTTCGCGAGCGTGTAGCGGGCACCGCATACGACTTCCGCCCGCTCTCCGAGCAGTGCCAAGAGGCTGTTCAGCACGCGGCGCGTGTTGATCTGCGCGTCGGTCGAGCGAACGACCGTGTACAGATCCCGGCCGACGGGGCTCGCCTCCCAGTGGTCGAGCAGGCGGGCGAGCTTCGGGTCCAGTACCGTTGTCGGGGTCACGTCATAGCCGAGCCCACGGAGGCGCCGAAACGCGACCGCGCGCAGGTAGTCCTTCCAAAACAGCCGTTGGCCCCGCGAGAGCTCCGCGGTTCCCGTCGCGTACAGGTACTGCACCCGCTCGCCCGAAAACCACCCGCGGTCAGAGGCTGGGTACTCCACGGAGCCGTCGCGGAAGGTCAGATTGAGCGTTTCGGGCGAAAGCACGCCGCCGTACATGGCGTGAAATAGCCGCAGGGCTTGGTTGCAGTCCACCATCGCCGCCTTGTTGGGCAAGGCGGCGTACAGCCATCCGGTGTGAAACCAATTCTGAGTACTGCGCGAGGCTTCGCCGCCGAGGTCTGGTGCGGCTTCGAACAGCGTGATTTGCCACCCGTTGCGCGACAGCACCTCCGCGCAGGACAGGCCGGCCACGCCGGAGCCCAACACGAAAGCATGTCCGCGGCTCATTCTGCCCCCTTCGAGGTTGCGGGCAGCGGGGAAAGACGCCCGTCGCTGGTCAAAGTCATTTCGACGCCTCGCCAAACCACCCGGCGCTTGGCGAAGGCGCGCACGAACCAGATTAAGGACAGCACATCCTTGATGGGGACTAGCCAGATCATGCGCAGCCCACCTCCGTCAGCGAGTGCCACGCCCAGTACCGCGACCACGGCAACCAAGCGCGCCAACACCGCAAAGCCCAAGACCCAAAGACCAAGTGGATCCCAACCGCGCGCAGCGGCGAACACGAGTGCGAGGGGAATCACCCGGAGCAGAAGGCTCGCAACGAATGCGCTCGGTACGGCGACGCGTGTGTTTTGATCCCAGTACGTTTGCTTTTGCCACCACTGTCCGGGGCTGGCGAGGTCGATGGTCGTGTCCACGACGTACGGGATGTCGACCAAGCGTTTCCCGAGACCGATTACGCGTCGCCCCATTTCCGTGTCCTCCGCGAGAAAGCTACCAAGCGCCTCGAAGCCGCCGATTGCCGCTAGGGTCTGCTTGCTCAGCGCCGTCGAAGCACCAAAGCAAAAGTCGAACAGCCCCGTCGCGCTCGCGAGCATGGCCATCGCGAAGTGATCGGCGTTCAGCGTGAGCTGCTCCATTTGCTCGTACCAGGCACCAGCGTCGCGACCTCTAAAGAATGTGCTGACGGCTCCCACCTCGGGGTCAGCCAAAGGCGCTACGATGCGCCGTAGAAAGTCAGGACGAAGCAGCACGTCGCTGTCGCTAATCACGAGCAGCTCATGACGAGCGTGCGGCAGCGCGCCCGTGAGATTGTTGATCTTACCGTTCACGCCCACGTTTGCGC
>JBDTYJ010000248.1:0-9051 GCA_040005755.1 Pseudomonadota bacterium | reverse complement strand
GCGGATCGTGGGCGGATCCGCCACGGCTCAGTTCGGGGCGCTAGGGGGCCCGCCGAGCTTCTCCAGCAAGGCTTCGATTGCGGGCGAGGTTTCAGCTTTGATGCGGAGCCCGAGCGGACCGCCCGCTTCGAGCAAGCGCTCCACTTGGACCGCGCCGCCGTAAACGCTACCGAATAGCTGCTCGACCTCAGCCTTGGTGCTGACGAAGGTGGCATCGTCGTTCGGCGCGTGCAGGCGATCGGTTAGCCGCAGGCTAAGCTCCCCGCTCTTGAAACGCAGTTGCAAGGCGCTGTCTTGCTCGAGCAAACGGGCCACGTTGAGCACACGACGAAGCGCGTCCGAAAGCCGCCCGTCTGCGGCCGCGCCGCCGCGCTTGAGGCTGTAAACGAGCCCGAACGCGCCGTCCATGGCGCCCAAGTAATAGTCGGCCGCGTGTCCAATCAAGACCACGCCAGGGCCATTTGGCACGTGGCTGTAATCGACGACGTCGATCAACAGCTCTTTGATCAGCTGTTCACGAATGAAGCGGTGGAACACTGGGATGAGCGCTTCGACCTCGAAGTGCGGCTTGGGTTCCAAGTAAATTTTGAGCTGGAGGCGTTCAGAAAGCATGGGGCTGTGTTCTCACGGCAAGGCGCCGGCGATGCGCGTGTAGCATTGGTGCGCGGCTTCCACGAACAGCTGCGCTTCTTCGATCAGTTGGTGTGCCGCATCGAGCGAGGTGGCCGCTTCACCGCGGTGCTCGTGAGCACGAAAGAAGTAGTGAGCGAACTTTCCACCCGAGAACGGATCGAAGAACAGCTTCGTGTCGTAGTAGTGCTTGCGAAACTCACTGACAATTTCAGCCACGCCCTCGCCCAGGAAGGTGTTCTTCTCGCGCGTGAGTGCTTGGGCGGCCAGCACCATAGCGCTGAAGGCGTGGTCTGCCGCGGCTTTGCTGTTCTTTTCCTCGAGCGATAGCTGCGCTTCGAACACCTCGCGCTCGCTGTCGGCGAGGCCAACCTGCACCAGCGGCACGACCTCACCCGCGCACTCACCGACGCCCAGATCACCAATGGTGTACTCGCGTGGATCCCCCCAGTCCGAGTAAAAGCTGGGATCTTGCTCGTAGCTCGGGATCACGTTGAGCTGATCAACCAGCTTTCTGATTTCCTTCTTGCCGATGCGAGCGACGAAGGTTTGAAACGTTTCACCGGGTTGCTTCTCTTTCACGAAGCGATCGGTCAGCGTTTTCACTGCCTCCGGTACCCGCTTCGACGGGATCGCGCCGATGGCCAGGCCGTACGAGCCACCGTTGTCTCGGTACTGGCCGCCAATCACTAGCTGGAAGTGGGGCACGCGGCGCCCATTCACGTTGCGGCTCACGCCCAAGAAGCCCAAATCCGCCACGTGATGTTGGCCGCAAGAATTGGAGCACCCGCTGCACTTGATGTGCAAATCCTTCGCGACCGGATCCATGGTGTCGGAAAGTACGGTGAGTTGCTTGTGCAACTCAGTCGCCAGGCCGCGTGAGGATGAGATACCGAGCTTGCAAGTGTCGGTACCCGGGCAGGAGGTCACGTCCGTGATCGTGTCCGCGCCTGCCTCGTGCAGGGAAACCTTACGCAATTCGGCGTAAAATGCCGGCAAATCCGCGTCGGGGACCCAGCGAAACAACAGATTCTGTTCGACGGTCGCGCGCACGGAGTCACCGGTGAACGTGCGGGCGAGCTCTGCCAACGAACGCCCCTGTGCGGGCGTGAAATCACCGAGCGGCAGCGTGATCTTCGCGGTGGAATAGCCGGCTTGTGACTGCGGGCGGACGTTGCTTTTGCGCCAAGCCTCGAAGCCCGGCGGGTACGGGCCGGGGCCGAGCGAAGCGCCCGGCTTCAGCGGCTTCTCATCGGTGATATGCAGGTCGGCGAGGAACTTGGTCCAGCGCTCGTCGGGGCGCAGCTTGGCGCGCTCCTCGAGCACGACGCGCTTGAACTCATCGATGCCGAGCTTCTTCACCACGAACTTCAGGCGCGCCCGCGCGCGGTTCTCGCGTTCGCCGAGGCGCGCGAACACGCGGCACACCGCTTGAACCGTCGGCAGCAGCTCTTCTTCGGGCAAGAATTCGTCGAACAGCGCGGCGTTGTACGGCACGGCACCCAGGCCGCCGCCGACGCTAAATTCAAAGCCGCGCTTCAGCTCGCCATTCACGACGCGCGTGCGGGCGATGGCACCAGCGTCGTGAATATTGGTGAGCGCGCACGGCTCGTCTTTGCAACCCGAGAACGCCACCTTGAACTTACGGCCGAAATCCTGCGTATCCGGATGCCCGAGCAAGAAAAACGCCATCGCGTCCGCGTACGGAATCACATCGAAAGACTCGGTGTTGCATACCCCCGCGTATGGGCACGCAGTGACGTTGCGAACGGTGTTGCCACACGCCTCACGCGTGGTGAGCCCGGCCGCCGCCAAGCGCCGCATCAGGTCAGGCGTATCTTCGATGTGAATGAAATGGAGCTGAATGTCCTGGCGCGTGGTGATGTGCAGGATCTGATCCGAATACTCTTCCGCGAGCTCAGACAGCGTGTCCAGTTGAGCGGCGGTCAGCTTGCCGTACGGGATCTTGATGCGCTGCATGCCGGGCGCATCCCACATCGTAACCGGGCCCTTGGTGAGCCCCCCGGACGGAAAACCCAGCGTCTGCGTCTTCTCACCATCGTGGCGTTGACCATTGTCATAACGCTGACCGTAGGTGCCGCGGCGGAGGCGCGTTTCGGCGAACAGCTTCTCCTCCACCTTGCCCTTCTTGCGGAGCTCGATCTGCGTTTCGAAGATGTCGATCTCGCGCGCCCAGTCTTCGCGCACCTGGCCAGTGAGCTTCTCTTTCCAAGTCGTAGCAACGGTCATCAGGAGTCTCCGAGCCCGGCGATGGTAGTGGATGGCCGGGGCTTTTGGGGTCGCGCGGTAGCCGAAGCGTTATACCCGCTATTCCCGACCAGACAAGTCGAGAATAGGCATTTCGGCGCCGCCGATAAGCGCCATCCGAGAACCGGGTGCCGTACCGCCGGAAGAGAGCGACACTCAATTTCCGGCGCATTTCATGGTACACGCGCGAACCCATGCGGCATTCGCGGGCGCTGCTCCTTAGCCTCGAACAGGCTCGGGCTGACGCGACCGGCAAAAGCCACACAATGCCGCAGAATAGCCCGCACAGCGCGTGCGCGGGCCATTCGCCCGACAGCGACGAAAGCGAACTGAGATGAGCGCCGACAAGAAGACCGTCGCAAACTCCACCGACAGCGTGCATGCCGGCGTTCCCGCGGGACGCCCGCACAACGCATTGGCCCTGAGCATCGAAGCGACAGCCACGTTCACGTTCACGAACACCGCTGAGCTCGAACGCTACATGCGGGGTGAAGACCCGGACCCGTCACGTGAGGAGTACGGCCGCTACGGCAACCCCACGGTGTGCGAGCTGGAACGCCGCGTTGCGGATTTGGAAAAGGCGGAAGCAGGCGTCGCCTTTTCCAGCGGCATGGCGGCGATTGCCACGGCCGTGTTGTCGTTGGTCAAGGCCGGCGAGCACGTGGTGCTATTCCGTGACGGCTACCGCCGTACGCGGCAGCTGGTGACGCAAACGCTAGCGCGCTTTGGCGTCGAGCACAGCATCGTGCCTTCGGGTGATCTGACGGCGCTCGGAGCCGCGCTGCGAGACAACACGCGTCTGGTGATCGCCGAATCACCGACGAACCCGTACCTGTACTGCGTCGATCTGCGAGAGCTTTCCAAGCTGGTCAAGGCGCGCGGTCGGATCCGCACTTTGGTGGATTCCACATTCGCAACGCCCATCAATTGCCGCCCGCTCGAGTTCGGGGTGGATTTGGTGGTGCACAGCGCGACCAAGTATTTGTCGGGGCACAATGACGTGCTCGGAGGCGTGGTGGTGGGCCCACAGCACCTGGTATCGCTACTGCGAGATGCGCGCGGCGTGCTGGGCAGCGTGCTGGATCCACATGCCGCATTCCTGATCGCTCGCGGTATCAAGACGCTCGGCGTGCGCACGGATCGCCAGAACGCGAGTGCGCTGGCCATTGCACGCATGCTCGAAGCCGACTCGCGCATCGAACGTGTGTTCTACCCCCTGCTCGAGAGCCACCCGTCGTACGCCATCGCGCGCGCCCAGATGCAAGGGGGCGGCGGCGTGGTGAGCTTCATCGTCAAGGGCGGCCGGGCCGCAGCATCACGCCTGATCGATGCCGTGAAGATTCCGAAAATTGCAGCCTCGCTCGGCGGCGTGGAATCGTTGATCGAGCAGCCCGCGATCATGAGCTACTCAGAGCTTTCTGAGGAGCAGTTGGCACAGATCGGCATCGATCCTGCGCTAGTGCGTATGGCCGTGGGCATCGAAGAGACGGATGATCTGCTGCACGACCTCGAGCAAGCGCTGCGCGCCTAGGTTTTCTTTCCGAAGCGCTCCACGTGGCGAGACCCGCCACGCCGCAATTCCCTTTGAATCCCAATATTTATCCAACGGCGCACATGCGCCGCGCGCGGACATTCGCGAGCCGCCTCGCGAACCGTTTGCGTCCGGGCGAACAGGAGTAAGCTGTCATCAGTTTCAGCCGAGTGGCTTGCCTGCGCGCGCAGGCATCGAATCGGGGAATAAAAAGTGGCAGGCGAGCTCAGGAGCTGGTTTCTGAGGAATGTGTTGGAAGCGACCGAGCGACAGCTCGGTGTCTCGGCAGTGACAAGTCTGCGAGCCAAGCTTCCGCCCAGGTTGGCACCACACGCATCGCTCGAGCGACTGCGCGCTGCCCCGGCTCTCGATTGCGTCCCACTGGACGAAGGAGAGGAAATCTTGCTCTCCATCGACACCCTGCTGGGTGATGGTTCGGGCAAGCTGCTCGAAAGCGTCGGCGTGGATCTGGCGTCGCGCGTGTTGTCTCAGGGCGGCGGCGTGGCGCGCGCCGGTGATCTGTCAGGCACAGTGATTCGACTGCAGGCCTTTCTAGAGCATCCGTTCCTGGGTATACCTTTGCTGTTCGAGCTGCGGCGCAATCCCACCGGTTTTGCGCTCACGGTGGGCGTCAGCGGGCATTCCCGAGCGACACGTGCGCTGCGTCACTTGACGATTGGCGCCATCTTGGCCGCCGAGCGCTTCGCGCGCGAAGTAGGCTCGGACAATTTACAGATCACCGGGGAAACCAGCGCGGACCGAGCCGTGATCAACGCTCGTTATTTCCAGGAGGAAAAGCCCGCGCAGGCCGTGGAAGAGGCCCCGCCGTCGCGCCGCCCGGCCGTAACGCGCACGCCGGGCGTTTCCTTGAGTGAGGAGGTCGAACGCATCTTGCGCTCCTCTTCCCCGCCGCGCGCGGCGGAGGAAGAGCGGCAGCCGCCGGAATCCATGACCGTGCGCGTGCATGGCGGCGCGGCGCGCGATCGGCTGAGCAAGTAGTCAGTCGCAGCTCGGCGTGAGCCCGCTACTGGCAACGCGTTGCGACCCGCTGCCCGTTGCGTCGTCGACCGCTCCGACAATACTCAGCGGCCCGGCACAGGCCGTGTCGTGATCGACCATCGAGCCCTTAAACGTGAAGGATACCGTCTTGCTCTCGCCCTTGCCGAGGGTGATAGGGATCGGCGTCGTGGTCTCGATCGGTAATTGATCGGCCAGCACGGCTTTGGATTCGGACACGAGCTGGAAATTTTGTGGAGTCACGGTCCTCGAAGCCGAGGCTTCGGGCCCGAGCGCCAGCAGCACATCGAAGCTCCCCGACGCGCTCGCGCCGAAGACGCTGCTCTCAACCGTGACGGAGCCTGCGGTGATGTTGGCCGAAAGCGAAACCGCGCTCTTGTCACCGCAGCCGGCAAGCGCGAGTGGTAGCGCAAAAAACAGGGTGAGCCCGCGCATGTCACGAGCTTAGCGGCCAATCCGGGCGGCCAGCAACGGCTGAGCTCTGGCCCGCCTGCGAGCAGGTGACAGCGGCGCGTAATTGTTCCAGTAGCGGCCGGCATATCGCGCTCAATCTCGGCCTTTTTTTTGCCGATTTTTGGGCTGCGTACTCAGGCCAAATGAGGCCGCCCAGCGCCCACGTGCCCTGCCGCCACCCCAGGGATCGAGACTGAGGTTATGCTCGCACGTGGTGCGCTCGCTACGGTTTGCTCCTACGTGTGCTGTCTTTGCGCTGGGCTGCGCCAGCCCGCCCCTGCTGCTGCCGCAAAACCCGTTGCCGCCGCCGCACTCCGATCACTCGCCAGCGATGGTTGCGGCGCCGACGGTCCATGCGGGCCCCGGCGCGCCAGCTAAGTCGGCAGCGTTCGCGCCCACGCCGCCCGTAGCTTGGACGACGTTCGGCACGGCGCCCTTCGGCAACCCTGCACCGCTGCTCGTAGAGCGAGCCAGCCCGGATGGCCGTTGGCTCACGATCTGCCAGGCCCGTCGCGACACCACAGGCGACGCGCAAATGAGCGCGGGCGGTGGGACCCGCGGCGCGCCGCGCGCTGACGAATTCGCGCGTTACTTGCTCACGCCAGCTGAACAGCTCGTACACGAGGGATTGTTGGGCGCGGATGCGAGCGGTCGCTTCGTGCTCTTGATGCAACAAGGCGCGTTCGTGCTCTGGGACAGCCAACGCCGAACGAGCCTGGATCTGTCGGCCCTTGGCGCTGACTCGCGGCTCAGCGCGGAGTCGTTTGCGGAGCTGCGCACCGTGGCCTTCGACGCCACTTCCGAGCATGTGCTGTATGCACGGAGCGGAAGTAGCGGGCCGCGCATCGTGATCCGCAATTTGGGCGATGCTACGGAACGCACGCTCGATCCCGGGCAGGGCGTGATTTGGCGGGCGCGCTTCGCGCCCACCGGGAGCTTCGTGGTCGCAGAGCTGATCAGCGCGGACAGCAACAAGAACGGCAAGGAGGATTTCCCTGCTCCGTTGCTCGCCACCCCGCGTGCGTGCCGCCTTGGCCCTGAGCGCTTTCACGCTTGGTCTGAACGCGGCGATCGGCCAGAAACGGTACTGCTGCCGCTAGCGGGCGGCGCGGCCGTGCACGAGCCCGATCTGCTCATGCCCGTGCGTGACGCGCTTCTACTCCGCGACCCGGCCGGAGCGCTCTTGATCGAGCGGGCCGGCAAGAAGCGCGTGCTGGAGCCCGCGGCGTGCAAGGGTCGCGTGGTGTACGCGGATCCCGAGCGTGAACTGTTCATCGTGGGCTGCGTGCAACCGAAAAAGACCGGCCATGTGAGTCTAGACCTGATCACGACCGCAGGGCGCAAGCCGCTCGACCTCGAGCTCGCCAGCGTGGAATACGACCGCGAGGTGGGCGATCCCGCGCGCCTAGTTGCTTTGTACCCAGGCGCGGAGACGGTGCTGTTCGACGCCGATAAGCGCGAGGTATGGAAGCTCCAGCCCGGCGATAGCGTGATCGCGACGCGCGCGGCCCGTGCGCTGGTCCGCCGCGGGAGCGCCCTCGTGATGTACGACGCGGACACGCACAGCGAGCAAGCCCTGCCCGGAACGTTGAATAAGTACCCGGAAGTTCTGGTTACGCCGCCGTTTGCGTTCGTTTCGCCAGTGCTGGTCAACGTCGATACCGCACAGATCGCAGGCACGCTCGAGCAGCGTCCCTTGGCACTTTCGAGCACCGGGCAGCTACTCGTCGGCGATAGCGACCCGGACAACTCCGGGCTCACGCGCGGGCCACTGCATTGGCTTACGCCCGAACGCGCTTCGGCTGACTGAAACCAAGACCCGGCCCCCCCTGCGCCGAGCGCGCCGTGGCGCGTGACCACCACCAAAAGAAGACATTTCGGCCTGAGAGCCCGCCGCGCTGGCTTTGGCGCAGCTCTTCACCGTTCTTGTGCGGCATATTCGCAGCGCGCGCTGAGCAGATGGCGGGAAAACCTGTATATTCCGCCGCCCACGATGCAATTGCTCGACGATCTCGCTTTCCGCGGCCTCATTCACCAGCAAACGAATCCCGAGGGGTTGCGCGCACACTTGGCGACCTCGCGCGCTGTGTATTGCGGCTTCGACCCGACCAAAGATTCACTGACGATTGGCAACCTGGTGCCAATCTTGTTGCTGCGGCGCTTTCAGCAGGCCGGGCATCGGCCGGTGGTGATTGTAGGCGGCGGCACGGGCATGATTGGCGACCCGTCCGGAAAAGACGCGGAGCGGCAGTTGCTCAGTGTGGAACAGGTGGAAGCCAATGTTGCGGGCCAGCGGCGCACGTTCGAGCGCCTGCTCGATTTCGAAGGCCCGAACGCGGCCGTAATTTTGAACAACGCGGAGTGGCTGACGCGCATTGGCTACGTGGAAATGCTGCGTGACGTTGGCAAGTATTTCTCGATCAACATGATGATCCAGAAGGATTCAGTGCGGGACCGTTTGCAGAACCGCGAACAGGGCATCAGCTATACGGAGTTTAGCTACATGTTGCTGCAGGCTTATGATTTCCTGCACCTGTTCGATCATCATGGCGTCACCCTGCAAGTTTGCGGCTCGGATCAATGGGGGAATGTGGTCGGGGGTATTGATCTGATTCGCCGCAAACATCAAGCCGAGGCCTTCGGTTTGACCGCGCCGCTGGTCACCAAATCAGACGGCACCAAGTTCGGCAAAACCGAGAGCGGCGCGATTTGGCTACACGAATCACGCACCTCGCCGTATGCCTTTTACCAATTCTGGCTCAACACGCCGGACGCGGACGTCGTCAAATACCTCAAAATTTTCAGCTTTCTTCCGCATGAAGAGCTCACTCGGCTGAGCGCCGAGCACGAGGCCAACCCGGGGGCGCGCGCCGCGCACCGCGCGCTGGCCGAGCACGTGACCGAGCTCTTGCACGGCGCAAGCGGCGTCGAGCACGCCCGCAACGCGAGCCAAGCGTTGTTCTCCGGTGACGTGGCCTCGCTGCCGCGCGAAACGCTGGAGGAGCTGTTTCAAAGTGCGCCTTCGGTCAAGTTCGCGCGCGCGAAACTCGACGGTGAAGGCATTGCCGCTCCGGATTTCTTGGTCGAAGCGGGGGTTGTCAAGAGCAAGCGCGAGGCGCGCGAGCTACTGTCCACCAATGCCATCAGCATCA
>JBDTYJ010000247.1:0-9152 GCA_040005755.1 Pseudomonadota bacterium | reverse complement strand
GCTTCGAAAAGCGCGGCGAAGCCGGAGAGGGAAGTTGTGTCAGGGGTTGCGGGTTGAAGTTGGGTCATGGATTGAAACACTGCCTCCTAAATTGGGACGCTCGCCCGCGGGTACCTGGCCTTTAGTGCGGGTGCACAAATAAGCAGGGCCTCGCGTCGGACGCGCTCAGGTAGCGCACGGGTTCGGTCGCGTCAAACGCAAAAGCCGCACCGAAGCCACGTGCGGACCCTCATCTGGTCGAAAAGGTCAGCCGAAACCGCGCCTGAGTCTAAGGCCGGGGCGTGGCCTGCGCAAACTGAGCCCGGAGCAGCGTCGCCAGCCAGCCGGCGCCGGCGTCTAGCTCAGGGCGCGACCAGGACAGCTTCACGGCCAATTCATCTGGCCGTCTCGGCAGGATTTGCGCCTGTTCCAGGGGATGCTGGGCCCCGGACTCCGGGGGCGCGGCCGCGCCGAGCGTTGCGAAGGCTCGGGCGACCTTGGCCGGATCCGCGCTGGCGCCCGGGCGGAGATGCACAGCGACGTCCACCGCCATGGTCTTGCCTAGCTCAAGCGAGCCCGAGACGCGCTCGAAGTCCTCAAAACCTGGGGGGGCGGGGTCAAGCACTGAGAGCGCAAAGCCGCCCGCGCCTTCCGGAGGTAACGCGAGCCGCAGATACGCCTCACCACCCTGCAGCGCGGCCTGCAGCCGCTGCGGGTCCGATGCGACGACCAGCGCGCCGTCCGGAGCCTGGCCGACGGCGGGGCCGCCTTGAACTTGCAGCACGCCGTTCGTGAGCTGCGCCGCGGTGTGCTCCTCAGCCAAAGTGATTTGCAGCGCTTCAACCAACCCCGTGCGCGGAAACTTTCCGCCGAACACGAGCACCCAGCCCGACTTCGACACGCCGAGCACGATCTCGCGCAGGTCGCGGCCCAGCTCGACTCCGGTGTGCGCACGAAAGCGGTCGTGACGCGGCTTCAACGTCGCCGGGCCGACGACGCCCTGATCGAACAAGGGCAACAAACGCGACCGCACTGGATCGGAGATCAACAGCGTCTCGACGTCGATGCGCACAGCGAGAGTGGTGTCGTCTGGCAAATGCCGCGCGGCGACGCGCCCGTAAGCGACGAATTTGAAGAAGATCCAAATCCCGCCCACGAGCGCGAGCGAAATCGACAAGCCGAAGATGGTGAACACAGAGCGGTGGCCGATACCGCCCGTTCGTACGCGGACACGCGCTTCGGCTTCGAGCGCTTTTTCACCAGTCACAGGCGGCACCTCGACAATTGACCAACTCCGAAAATTCATCGCGGCCGAGCTCGAAATGCAGCGTCACGAACTCGGCCGCGTTCGTTATCTCGACGCGTGCTGCGAATTTGGCAAGCCGCCCTGGCGATGTCTTGAGGGCATCGCGCATGCCGGTGAGGGCGCGCCCGACTTCACCTGCCGCGCTCGGATCGTCGAACTTGAGCGCCAAGTTCGCGTCCACTCCGGCGCTGTTCAGGTCCGCATCGAGCTCGACACGAGAGGCATCTTGCGCGAGCTCGCGCAGAGCACGCGAGCCACCGAACAGCTCGCGCGGCAGCGCGCGCGGTCGCAAAACTGCAGAGAGCGCGCCCTTTTCAGCGGGCTCCAGCGGCGGCCGACCACGGCCCTGCTCGAGCGTGCGCTCCACGCTGTCGATTTCTGCTTCGCTGAGCGCGACAATCAACTCGTCGCCGCGCGCGTAAAAGCGCGCCGGCGCAGAGCGCGCTTGTGGCGCGGGGCGATCGTAACGGCGCAGGTCCCCGCCGAGATCGAGCGCCGAGTGAAAGCGCGGTGAGCTTTCCGCGCGGTCCGGAGCAAAGCCCGGAAAATGACCAACCAGCACGAACACGCTGTCGGCGGCGCGGCCAGCCGCGCTGGGGCGCATCCCGACGTACAGGGCGTCCGTCTGAGACAGCGTTTTGAGCAGGAGCTCGTCGGTCGCGTGATCCGCCCCGTGCACGCCGTGTAGCGCTTGTTCACTCAACGCGGCCATTGCCGGCTCGCCCAGCGTGTCCCGAATCCGTTTCAGATCGACGCGCAGCACCAGATCCAGATCCGCGGGCATCGCGGAAAGCGGGCGTGTGAGGCGCGCGGCCTCGGGCGGCGGGCCAACCCGGGTCGTGCTGCAGCCAGCGGCCAGCAGCAGAACCGAGGCCGCGGCAAACAGCCGAGTCATACCGGAGCGCCGAGCTCTGCTTCTACTTCACGCACGCGTTTGACGATGCGCGCTACGACTTGGTCGATGGACAACACCGAGCTATCGATGACTTGAGCGTCGGAGGCTTGTTTGAGCGGCGCGATGGGCCGCGTGCTGTCGCGCAAATCACGCTCAGCGACTTCTCGCTTCACTTCCGCAAGCTCTGCCCGCGCACCACGCGCCAAGAGCTCGTCGAAGCGCCTTCGCGCCCGAATGTCGACGCTGGCCGTGAGAAAGAATTTGGCTTCGGCGTTCGGGAACACCACCGTCCCGATATCCCGCCCTTCGAGCACCACGCCACCTTCGGCGCCGGCCTGGCGTTGCATGTCCAGCAACGCATCCCGCACGGCAGGCACCGCAGAGACCTTGCTTGCGCCTTGGCTCACGCTGGGCTCGCGAATGGCGAGCGAGACATCTTCATCACGAAGTTTGACGGTGAAGCCGCTCGAGTTCTGATTGCCGAGCACGACGGCGTGTTCAGCCACGAGCTGATAAGCCAGAGCACCCAGCGCATCGCCGTCGTCCCAGGACACGCCAGCGCGCAGCGCGGCCAGTGCAACGGTACGGTACAAGGCACCGGTGTCGACCAACAAATAGCCGAGCTCATCGGCCACGCGCTTCGTCACCGTCGACTTCCCTGCCCCCGCCGGTCCGTCGATCGCCACCACCGGTCGTCTCATCGCTCCACCTCGACGTCAGCACCCAAGGCCCGCAGCGTTCCGGCAAATCGCGGGAAGCTCACCGCCAAACAATCCACGTCGTCCACTACGGTTTCCCCATCCGCCAATAAACCGAGCACCGCTGCGGTCATGGCCACGCGGTGATCCCCGCGGCAATTCACGCGCGCGGCTTGCAGCGGGCGGTCCGGCTGACCCTCGATGACCAGACCGTCCGGGCGGACATCGGCTTGCACCCCAAAGGCACGCAGTAGCGCACTCAGCGCGGCGATGCGGTCCGGTTCGTCTTCGCGCAACTCCCCCACGTCACTGACTTCGGTTACGCCGCGGGCGCGCGCGGCCAGCGCGCAAATTACCGGAATTTCATCCAAAGTGCGCAGCGCAATCTCGCCGCCGATTTTGGTGCCGCGGAGCACCGAGCCGACCGCGTTAACCTCACCCCACGGCTCGCCCAGTGAATCACCCTTGGGAGTGATACCCATGCGGCCTCCGAACGCGCGCAGCACTTCTAGGATGCCGGCGCGAGTCGGGTTCAACCCGGTACGTCGTGTGGACACGTTCGATCCCGGCACGAGCTCGGCTGCGACGAGCACGAAGGCAGCGGCCGTAATATCACCTGGGAGGTCGACGTCGAAGCCGCGAATCGCAAAGGGATCGGCCGGCGGGTGCAAGCTCACGATTGATCCGGCCGTTTGAATCGGCATCTTCAGCTCGCTCATCAAACGCTCGGTGTGGTCGCGTGACACGACCGGCTCGAAGATTACGGTGGAGCCTGAGGCGAACAAACCCGAGAACAAAAGCGCGCCCTTGGCATGATCGTTTGGCGCTGGAATTGCATACTCGATACTCGCCAAGCGCTGCCCCGGCTCCAGGCCAGCGATGTCCAGCGGCAGTGTCACGTCGCCTTCATGGACTTCGGAAGCAGCGGCGCGAATGCGCGCGCCTCGCTCCAGCAGCGGCGCGACGACGGCGAGCATGCGTCGGCGCGACAATGCGGGGCGCCCCACCAAGCGTGATGCAAACGGTTGCGCACAAAGGACGCCGGCCAGTAGCCGCGCTGTGGTCGGCGAGAGACCGCAGTCGATGTCTGCCTCAGGCGCTTTCAGCCCGGCCAAACCCACGCCGCGCACGCGTACCGTGCCCTTTTGATCGTCTTCATAGCGCACGCCGAGCGCGCCCAACGCGCGCAACGTGCCCAGGTTGTCCTTGCCATAAGCGAAGCCGCGCAGCTCACAGGGCCCATTGGACAGGGCCGCCAAAATCAGCGCCCGATGTGTGATGCTGCGGTCGCTCGGCACCGGCACGCTTCCCTTGAGCGGAGTGCGTTGTGGCCGGACGATGAGGCGAGCCTGCGTCATGGGCTTTCGGCAATGGGATGCGTGGCGAGGTAGCTCGGCAGCTTATCCAGCAACTCACCCATCGCGCTGGCCTCTAGCCCGACCACGAACGCGGCTTCCTTGCCCTTAGCTTGTGCTTGCAGCTGGCGCACCGGCTGTGGAATTCCCATCAGCGACAAGAGCGTCCCGTAAGTGCCCAGCTTTTGAGACAGGCTCTCCACGTTGGCCGCGCCGGCCTTCGCGCCCGCCTCGTCCGCGTACGTCAGCGTACCCGCCAAGTTGATGCCCGGATCGACGAAATTGCCCACGAAGGCCATGGTCTCGAGACCACTTAAGAAGCCCAAGTTGTGGCTCGCGGCGTCCGGAATGGCCTGCGCACGCAAGTCAGCGCCTCCGATGATCGGCGCGCTCTCGCGACTCAAGAGCTTGTCCATCCAGGGCAAGGTTTGGCGTCGCACGCGGCCTTCATGAATGCGATCCAAGGCGCGACGAATACCGGTGTCGTTGCCGAACAGCGCGGTGGTCTCAGTCAGCACGCAAAAGCCGGCGCCGCCCGCCGTGTACAAAGCGCGCCCCGCATACTGGCGCTTGGCAATCGGTACGCCTTGAGGCGTTTTCTCGACACCATTTACCGCCGCCTCTATCTTGGCCTTGTCGAACTTGCCGATTGCGACGCCCGACATGTCGGCACCCTGCATCGAATAAAACCCCAAGTACAAATGCACCAGGTCACGCGCGGGCTGAAAGTCAGCCGAGGCCGGTACCGGGAGGTGTTGGTTCAAGAGCGCGAGCACTCGGTTGCCAAAAGCAGAAGCGAACAGCTGAGTGGTATCGACCGAGGCGATGCCCACTACGCCGCCCGGCAACAAAGCCAGGGGCTCCTTGTCGATTTGAACCGCGTCGAGCTCTTTGCCCGCTCCGGTTTGCACGATGATGTCTTCGCCGTTCGAGCACGCGGGTAAGGGCGCAACACAGGCCGCCGTGAGCAGCGCCGCGGCCCAGCGGGTTGCCCTCACGAAAGCACCTCACCCAGTGCGCTGAGGAAGCGATCATTTTCCTCTGGCCTGCCGACTGTGACGCGAATGCTGGTCGGTAAGCTGGCGAATGGTCGCACGATGACGCCCTTGCGCAACAGTGCATCGTAGGCGGCGCGACCACTTCGTTTCACATCAACGAGATAGAAATTCGCTTGGCTCGGGGTCACCGCGAGGCCCATGGCCTCGAGCCGCGCGAACATGCGCTCGCGCTCGCCCGCATTGAGTTCGTGGCTCTGCTTTACGTGGTCGCGGTCGTCCAGCGCGGCAATGGCCGCCGCCTGTCCGAGGTTCCCGACGTTGAACGGCGCGCGCACGCGGTTCATGTAGGAAACGAGCTGTGGTGTTGAAACCCCATAGCCCACGCGCAACCCCGCCAGCCCATGAATCTTGGAGAACGTGCGACACACGATCAACCGCTCGTGCTCATCGCGCAGCGTCAAGCAATCCGGAAAATCAGCGGCCGTCGTGTACTCGATGTACGCCTCGTCCACGAGCACCACGACCTCAGGCGGCACTGCGCGCAAGAAGCCGCGCAAGGCAGGCAAGCCCACGTACGTACCCGTCGGGTTGTTGGGATTTCCGATGAAAATGAGGCGCGTGCGCGGGGTAACCGCCGCGAGCATCGCCTCCAGATCATGCTTCAAATCCCGAGTAGGTACGGCGCTGAAAGGCACCCCGTGGGCGAGCGCCGCGATGCGATACACGACGAACGCCGGCTCCGCGAAGACGACGTGGTGCTCGGACGTGCAGAACGTACGTACCGCTAGGTCCAACAGCTCATTCGAGCCGTTGCCTTGGATCACATGCTCCATGGGGATGCCGTGCTCGGCCGCGATGCGTTCACGCAGCCTGAATGCGGCCGCATCCGGATAGCGATGAACCTGACCGAGAATCGCCCGGGCTGCTTCTAGCGCTTTTGGGCTCGGGCCCAGCGGGTTCTCGTTCGAGGCGAGCTTGATCGCGTTGTTGATTCCGAATTCACGCGCCAGCTCTTCTACCGGCTTGCCACCCTCGTATGGCAGCAGCGACTCGATCGAAGGCGAAACCAATGCGGACATTGCGGCCGAAGACTAATCTTCCGCGCCGGCAATCGCCAGTCACATTGCGCCGGGGTCAGCCCGACACTTGAGGGAACGAGCCGAGCACTTTGAGGTACTTCGTGCTGCGCTTGACGGCTTCGAGCGCGGTAACCACTTGGCGTTCGGTGACATGCCCGCCAATTTCCACGTAGAACACGTAGCTCCACGTTTCGCGCGGTACCGGGCGGGAATGCAACTTTTTGACGTTGATCCCGCGCTCCGCAAAGTGCTTGAGCACGTCGAACAGCGCGCCCGCCGAGTCATCGACGCTGAACAGCAAGCACGTGACGTCGGTTCCGGAACGGCTTGCTGGCCGCTGGCTCGCGACGCAATAACGCAGCTTCACGTCCGGCAGATCCCCCACGTTGTCGCGCAGCAGTGAGATGCCCGCCGCTCGCCCCGTGGCCTCAGGCACCAAGGCTGCCGCTTGCATGTCCTCGGCTGCGAGCGCCGCCGCAACCACTGACGACCGCACGTCAATCACCGATGCCCGCGGCAGCTCTTTGTCCAAGAAGCGTGAGCAACTCACGCGCGTTGCTGCGGTGGCATACACCTTCTCGATGTCCGAGATAATGCTGGCCCGCGACATCAGCTGATGCGGCGCCGGCAGCGTACGCTCGGCGACGATCATTAGCTCCGTCTGCGAGAGCGCGGTGACAGACGTTTGCACCAAGCCGTCGACCGAGGATTCAAATGGGAACACGCAATACGCGGCGCGGCCGCGCACGACTTCATCCAAGACCTCTTCAACGCTCGCGCTCTCGATGAAGCTTGCGCCAGGCCCAAAGTAGCCGAGTGCCATATGATGGCAAAAGGAGCCTTCTGGGCCCAGGTACGCCACGCGCGCGGGTTGCTCAATGCCGCGCGCGGAAGCGCGAATTTGCTGCAAAATACCGCGCAAGTTCTCGGCCGGCAATTCCCCGCTGGAGAGCGACTGCAAGTGATCCAGCCACTCCTTCTCGTTCACATCCGCGCTGGGATCGGTCTCGACTAGGTGATGGATGTCGCGAGACAGGCGAGCCCGTGCGTCGAGCCGCTGCACGATCTCTTCGTCCAGCTTCGCGATCTGCTCGCGCAGGTCCAAGACTTCGCGTTTGACGTCCATCAACGATCCTTACTCAGGTGGTCGACGTGGTGCCGCTGCTCTTCGGGGTCTCGGTTTTGGTCTCGGTCTTGGTTTCGGTCTTGGTCTCGGTTTTCGCGTCGGTCTTGGCGTCGGAGCTGGTGCTGGCGGAGCTGTCCGCCGACGAGCTGCTGCCGGCGGAACCGCCCGAGCTGTTCTTGCTGGAGCCGTAACCGTCCGCGTACCAACCGCCACCCTTCAAGATGAAGCCGGCCCCGCCGGATACCTGGCGCTTGGCATGCTCGGTCCCGCATTTGGGGCAAGTCTTGAGGGGGGCTGCGCTGATGGCCTGCTCAGCCTCCCAGGCGTGGCGGCACTCGGTGCAAACGTATTCGTAAGTCATCGCTTCAGAACCTCTTCCGCAGCTGAATGGGTCTCCCCGGGCCGGAAGTCAACCGCGCGAAGTTCTGAAGTGTTTCTCGTACGGGGCAGGCTCGCAACTGAATCCCGGGCCGAGACGCGGCGCGCCCGGGTCGGCGCAATAGGCCCTTCGGCCGGCCCCCGAAATAGACACGGCGGGCCGGATAAAAAGAGCAGTCGTGAACAGATGGGCCTTGTATGCATTCGTTCAGCAGCGTAGATCCGCTAGTCACGACGTGACCATACATGCCGTGACATTGCGCCGCCTCACGCTCCCGATGCGTGAGTCTAGCTCCCGAAGCTCTCGGGCGTCCGGCCTGCTATAAAGCCTACTCGATCGGCTGAGGGAAGTTTATCGATGCACATAAAGAAGTTGGAGATCACGGGCTTCAAGTCCTTCGTGGACCGCACGGTGATCCACTTCGACCACGACGTGGTCGGCATTGTCGGGCCGAACGGCTGCGGCAAGTCGAACATCGTCGACGCGATTCGCTGGGTTCTCGGCGAACAGAGCGCCAAGCACCTCCGCGGCAAGAACATGGAGGATGTGATCTTCAACGGCTCCGAGTCGCGCGGGCCGAACGGTTTGGCGGAGGTCACCCTCACCTTCGACAACACCAACCCGGAGTACGCGGCCAGCCTCCCGATCGAATACCGAGACTATCCTGAAATCGCAGTCACTCGGCGGCTGTACCGGGATGGCACGAGCGAGTACTTGCTGAACAAGACGCAGGTCCGCTTGCGCGATGTCACGGAGCTCTTCCTGGGCACCGGCGTCGGTACCAAGGCCTACTCCATCGTCGAGCAGGGCCGCATCGGGCAGATCGTCAGCGCGCGTCCGGAAGATCGCCGCGCGTTCTTGGAAGAAGCCGCGGGCGTCACCAAGTACAAGCAGCGCAGGAAGCAAGCCGAACGCAAGATGGAGCTGACGCGGCAGAACTTGCTGCGCATCAACGACATCGTTTCCGAGATCGACCGCTCGCGCGCTTCGCTCAAGCGTCAGGTCGCCAAAGCCGAGCGCTTTATCGATTACCGCAAGGAGCTCGATGACCTCGTGCTGCACGATGCGTCGCATCGTTTGCTCGAGTTGATCGTGACCGAGCGCGTGGAAAGCGACGGCTTTTCCACGGCAAATGAGCGCGCCCAGAGCGCTCGTGGCGGTCTACGCGAGGCAGACGTCGTGCTCGACGCCTCCCGTGAAGAGGCGCTCTCGATCGAAATCCGCGCCGACGAAGCGTCGCGCAGCGCCTTCGAAGCGGACAACGAGGTGAGCTCGCTGCTCGCGGACCTCGAGCGCTCGCGCGATCGCCTGACGCACCTCACCGAGCGCTTGGACGC
>JBDTYJ010000246.1:0-9185 GCA_040005755.1 Pseudomonadota bacterium | reverse complement strand
GGATGCCGAGCGCGGGGGCCGAGACGAATCCCGTGGCGTCAACCGGCAAGACGCCGGCTGCGGCGCCTCCCGTACCGGTGCCTGCGCCTGCAGTGCCGGTCGTCGTGGAGCCCGCGGCGCCGGTCGTCGTGGAGCCCGCGGCGCTGGTCGTCGTCGAGCCAGCGGCGCTGGTCGTCGTGGAGCCCGCGGCGCTGGTCGTCGTGGAGCCCGCGGCGCCTCCGTTGTCAGAGCTCCCGCTGTCACAGCCTGCGCCGATCGCTGCTACCGCACCCAAACACACACACACAATGAGAGTACCTGCGTACTGGTTCATGACTACTGCCTCGTGGGATCCGAATTTAAGGAGAGATAGCGCGAACGGAACAGCCCGCCGCCCGTTGACCATACCCGGATAGTTTGGCACGTCAAACCTGGGACCGGTACCACATTTTTCATCAAATAAGGCGCACTGCGCCACAAAACTCCCGCCGTGCCGCGGCAAAAAGGGACAGGTTACGCGGCCCGCGCAAGCGGTTGAACTGCGGAAAAGGTTGCCAAATTTCGGGTAAATCTCGCTCACGCGACTGCCACGCCCGCGTGCGATCCAGCACGTACGTTAAGCTGGGTTCAGAAAGTTGTAGAATCCGTCGACACGCGGATTTTCTGCGAATAGCGCAGCGCTTTCTTGTCCCGCATGGCAGCGCGCACGGCTCCGGTGCACCCTAGCGATCGCGCGCCATTCGTGCGTGACGCGCCCGTCGCTGCCGGTTGAGCCTCGTTGCGTGGTCGCCGATTGCGCACGAGATGATAGAGTTACACGTAGAGTAGTTGCGCTCATTCTTAGTAATCGGCTCCGCGCCGAGGAGACCTTCATGAGATACGGCCTGGGTATTGGCGGCGTTGGTGTAGTTTTGGTGTGCGCCGTTGCAGCGTGTGACGCAGGCTCCAGCTCAGAATCTGATAGCGCGGGCGGCGCGCCCGCCAGCACTGCCGGCGCGCCCAGTGCAGGCGCGCCCACCACCGCCGGCAGCGGGGGCGGCGGTACCGGCACCGCTGGCAGTCCCGCTGCTGGCTCCCCGGGCTCTGTCATCGTCATGAACCCGCCGTCCGCCTATCCGCAAAACACCGCCGGGGCGAAATTCCCGTATCCCCAAGGCCACGCCTCAACGCACTGCACATTCCCCGTCTACAGCACCGACGTGGTTGCCACTGCGTACAGCAATTGGAAGGCCAAATTCGTGCAGGGCGGCCGCGTTGTTCGCCCTGAGAACTCGAACGACACGGTGTCCGAAGGCATTGCCTACGGCATGCTGATCGGCGCCTTCATGAACGACCAACCCCTGTTCGACGCGCTCTGGACCTACGCCCAAAGCAAGCGTGACAGCAATGGCCTGATGAACTGGCACCTGGACGCGAGCGGCAATCTGATGGACGGCGGTGGCGGCGCGACGGACGCCGACGAAGACATGGCCTACTCGCTGCTGATGGCGAGCGCCCAGTGGGGCGGCACCTACAAGGATGCGGCCGTCACGCTGATCAACGCCATCTGGGACAAAGAGGTGGAGAGCGGGAGCAACGTGCTCAAGCCAGGCGACAACTTCGGCGGCTCGAGCCAAACGAACCCGTCTTACTTTGCGCCCTCCTACTACCGCGCGTTCGCCAAGGCGACGCCCGCTCATGCTTGGGCGGCCGTGGTGGAATCGAGCTACACGATCCTTACGGCGGCTTCAGGCGCTAACGGTCTGGTCCCGAACTGGGTCAACTCTTCCGGCGCCGGCGTAAACGGGCCCGGTAACGACGCAAACGGGCAGTATTACGGCTACGACGCGTGCCGCACGCCGTTCCGCATCGCGCTGGATTATTGCGCCACGGGCGAGCCACGCGCGAAGGCTTATTTGGACAAGCTGGTCACCTTCATGAATACCGCAGGCGGCGCACGCTTGGTGGGGCTCAAGGATGGTTACACTTCCGCCGGCGCCAATCCGCCCGGCACACTCGGTGATAACGGGGCAGGCATGGCGTTCTACGCGCCAGTCGGTGTCGCCGCGACGATCGGCGGTCACGACGCCGTGGCGAGCGGCGTTTACACGTCGCTTGCCATCAACACCGCCAAGAGCACGTCCCCCTCCTTCACTTATTTCCACGGCTCGTGGGGCGTGCTCTCGCTCTTGGCGATGAGCGGGAACTTCTGGGACATGACCCAATGAATCGCGCGCAGCTTCGCGCTGTGCGTGTAAAATTAGAAGAGCGGCGGAGTGGGCTGCGCAGGGCGGCAGTTCGAAGCCGAAAACGCTCGCCTCTGGCACTACTTGCGGTCAATATCTGGCATCGGTTCCAGGTTTGAAAAATAACGGTCATTTAAGCATGCGTAAGTCACTTCCTTTTCTCACGGTCGCGGTTTGGGCGTTGCTGGCGTCGGCTTGCGACGCGGGTAGCAGCTCTTCGGATGAAGCAGCGGCAGGCGCCGCAGCGAGCGGTTCAGGCGGCGCGGGCGCGCAAGCAGGCAGCGCGGGCGCTCATCCCGGCGGTGCGCCTGCCGGCGGTGCCCACGCGGGCGGCGCCTCCGGAGGCGGTAGCGCGGGCGCGCACACGGCGGGCGCCGGTGGTGTCACCGGCAGCGCAGGCGGCGGCGGTTTGATCTTGGGCATGGGCGGTCCCTTCCCGTTCCCCCAATCGAAGAAGCCGAGCTCTTGCTCGCTGACCACAACGGCTGATGCGTCCGGGGCGGTGCAGAAGATTTACAACAGCTGGAAGGGCGCCATGGTCACCTCCAACGGTGCCGGCGCCGGCCTGCGCGTGCAACGCAACACGGACGGCAGCGACACCGTTTCCGAAGGCATCGGCTACGGCATGATCGCCGCCGTCTACATGAACGACAGGCCCACGTTCGACGGCCTGTGGACGTACGCCCAGGCCCACTTCGACGCCAATGGCCTGATGAATTGGCACATCGACGCAGGCGGAACCGTGTCGGGTAACGGCATGGGCTCGGCGACGGATGCTGACGAAGACATGGCCTGGGCCCTGCTCATGGCCTCGAACCAGTGGTCCTCTGCGGCCTACTTGGCAGCTGCGAAATCCATGATCACGGCCATCGCCACCAACTGCATCGGTGTCGACAACACGCTCAAGCCGGGTGATTCGTGGGGTGATGTGGACGTGCCGGTGTATCCGGATTACTTCGCGCCTTCGTACTACCGGGTGTTCGCCAAGGTCACCAGCAACCCGAATTGGTCGGGCGCGATCATCGATCGCAACTACACCGTGCTGTCCATGGTCTCGGGCAGCAACGGCTTGGTCCCGGACAAGACCAAATCTAATCTTTCGGCTGACGGCAACTACAGCTACGACGCGTGCCGCACGCCCTGGCGCATCGGGATGGATTACTGCTTCAACGCAGAGCCGCGCGCCAAAGCGTACATCGATAAAGTCGGCGCGTTCTTCGACAAGATCGGCGCGAACAACATCGTCGACGGTTACCAGACGAGCGGCTCAGGTAGCGGCAACGCTCACAATATGGCCTTCATCGGTCCGGCGGGCGTCGCGGGCATGGTCGGCTATCCCACGCTGTTGGACGGCGCGTTCAAGTTCGGTGCCGGCGGCAGCGACACGAGCTACTACGGGGAGTCACTGAGCGTGCTGACCATGCTGATGATGTCCGGCAATTTCGTGGAATTTACCAAACCGTAACTGCGCCAAAGCGCGGGGGCTGTGCCGCACCTCTGCGGCGGTGCTAGCATTGCCGCGTTGGCGACCCTGGGCGATTTCGACTTTCCGGGCTTCGTGCGAGAGCGCGCGAGCCGGCGCCCAGGTGCAGTGCAGGGGAACGACCACGGCTACGCGTACGTTTCCGATCGCAACACGCGCGCCGCGTTCGAGCGCCTGAAGCCGGTCGAGCTCGCCGTCGCCGCGGCCGTGCGCACGTTCAAGAACGTGGGCAAGGCGGAGCTGCTCGGTCACGCGGTCAAGATCGGCCCGCGTCAGTTCCCGCGCGTGCAGGCCATTGCGGAGCGCTGCGCCGAAACCCTCGGCATCCCGGTGCCGACCCTGTACGTGGTCAGCAATCCGCAGTTGAATGCCGCGACTTATGGCACGAATGAAGACGCCTTCATTCTGGTGAACTCGGCGCTCGTCGATCACTTCAGTGAGAGTGAGCTGCTGAGCGTGGTTGGCCATGAGTGCGGGCACATTCACAACAATCACGTCGTGTACCTGACGGCGCTGCACTATTTGACCAATGTTGCGGGCGTGTTGCTGCGCAATCTTGCGCTGCCCGCCTTGCTTTCGCTGCGCGCCTGGTCTCGTCGCGCGGAGGTCACCTGTGACCGCGCGGGCGCGCTCTGCGCGGGCGCGCTCGAACCTTCCGTGCGCGCGTTGACCAAGCTCGCGCTGGGCTCGCAAAAGCTGTACGAAGGTCTAAATATCGAGGCCTTTCTCGAGCAGCACGCGGAGGCCGAGCAGAGCGTGGGGCGCTTCGGTGAAGTGTTCTCGAGCCACCCCTGGTTGCCCAAGCGCGTGCTCGCGCTGCAAACGTTCGCGGAAAGTGAGTTGTTTCGGCGTCACGCCGGGCTCGGCCCCGGAGGCCTCAGCATGACTGAGGTGGATGAGCGAGTGCATGGCTTCATCAAGGTGATCGGCTGATGATCGCGGGCGATCCCTTGGCAACGCTGCCTCCTCCCGCGCTGCCCCTTGCGCTCGAAACCCTGAAGGCTTCCGTGCGCGCGGATTTGGCGGAGTTCCGCCGGGACGTGGGCTGGCGTTTGCCGGCCGCGTTGGAGTCAGTCAGTGGCTCGGAAATCCGCCAGCACCTCGGACCGTTCCTCGAACAAACTTTTCGCGGTTGGGCCGAGCGCGAGAATCGGGAAGTGCAGCAGGCACTGGCCAGCATCGCGCAGCGCGCGCTCGCTCCGGGCGCGCGTGGCGGCGAATCGCCGGCTGCCGACTCGCCCAATGGCCCTGATTCACGGCTGACGCGCCCGAACTTCGACGTCAGCACTTTCGCCGTGGACGCGAGCGTGGTCGCCGCGCTTGCGCTCGGCATCGGCACCTTGTTCGCGAATCTCGCGCTCGGCGGCTTGTTCCTGCTCGCCGCCCCAACGTTGGCCACGTTGGGACGGGAGCGCGGAGAGCGCGCGTTACGTCAGCGCGCCGCGGAGTCGGGCATGAAAGCCATCGACGATGCGGTGGCTCAGCTCGGCCTCGAGCTGGAACGCATCATCGAGGCGTTTTCACGTCGCTTGACCGCAGGCACGGCTCACTGAGCCGTGACGGTGAACGGCAGCTTCGCCGAAGGGATACCGTTTCTGAATATCACCGCAAAATTGTAGGTCCCGGGCGGAATGTTCGGCACGTTGAACGTGAGCGCGTTCCTGTTCGTCGTGTCTTGAGCGAACACGTTGTCGACCAACGGCTGCGGGTACACCGCCACGTTATTCTGGTTGAAGAAGCGCACATCGGAGACGAAGTGCGTCGCGCTGTCGGTCGCGTAATAGCTGTCCCAGCCCGAGCCAACCACGCTGATGGTCGCGCCCACCGCGCCGCTGCTCGGCGTGACTGACGTTAGCCCCGGCATGCAGTAACTGTAAGTGTCGTTGCCCGCACTGTCGGTGTACGTCACTGCGGCGTCCGCGTCACCCAACTGGCAATCCGTTGCGCCCGGGAGCGCGCAGCAATGCGCTTGAATGATCTGGCAGAAATTGTAGCCCTTGCAGCCGTAGCTGATGTAGTTCGAGGCCGCGCCGAAGTTGGCGCAGCGCTCGTCGTTCAAGCTCGGTGTCCAACCGCTTGTGCTGTCGCAGGATTTGCCTGATGGCACCACCGCCAGCGTGGAAAAATGCTTGAGCAGGAGGCCGTCTTTGCTGGCATTGAGCGGCAGGCCTTGGGCGCCGCTTTTCGCGTTAGTGGACGGGAAATCGAGCACGATGAGGTTCTTGCTCGCGAGCTTGATCACGATCGGATCGGCGAACGTGGAGCCATCCGGTTCCATCTTAATCACGTCGCTGAATTGCCCTGCCGGCCAACCAATCGCGGTGGCATCGGTTGGCGTGAGTGTCACGTGCTTGCCGGCGGCGCTGGCCGGAAAAGTGAACGTGATTACTTGGCCGCTGGGCAATGAGACCGGCACATCCCCGCCGGCCTCCGGGATCGTCGCGTTCACGACCGTATCCATGGCAGGCTGCCCGCCCGCGCCTGCACTCTCCGCCGGGCCCATACCCGCCGCGCCGGGACCCGAGCCGCCGAGCTCGTCTCCGCCGGCTCCGGCAGCGTTCTCCGCACCGCTCGCCGCGTTGCCACCCGCGGCATTGCCGCCGGCGGAGTCACCAGCATTGGGGGCGCCGCCGCTGCTTTTGCCGGCGTGTCCTGCTACGCTCGCTTCACCGGCTTCACCGGCTTCACCGCCTTTCATCGGAGTGTCATCGTCGCTGCTCGAGCACGCAGGGCTGCCGAACAGGGCGGCGCTGAGGGTAACGAGTGAGAAGCTAGTCAGGAGGCGGCGGGTTTGGCTCATGCGGGGTTTCTCCAAAGTCGAATTAGGGAAACCTCGCCCAATACTAGGTTTTGGTCTGAGCGCCTATCGCATCAACGGCTGAGATCGCCGGCTCAACGACTGATTTTATGCTGGCTTTCCCCACAAAGTGCTACATCTGGCGCGCCGCTGGATGCGGCGCTTTGAACGATTTCTGAACCAACAGCGCGAGGCGAGAAGATGACGGTTGCTCGAGGTGGCAGGCTCCCAGACGCGATTGATGCGGCGATGGAACGCCTGAACACCAGCGTCGATATCGATTGGGAGCTGTGGCGCGAGGACATCAACGGTTCCGTCGCGCACGCGGAGGGTTTGGCGCGCGCGGGCGTGCTCAGCCGTGATGAAGCGTTGTCCATCGTGACCGGCTTGCAGCAGATCAAGGGCGAGATCGAGCGCGCTGAGTTCGTCTGGGATCGCAAAAAAGAAGATGTGCACATGAACATCGAAGCGCGCCTGACCGAGCTGGTTGGGCCCGTCGGTGGCAAGCTGCACACCGGTCGCTCGCGCAACGATCAAGTGGCTACGGATTTGCGCTTGTGGACGCGCCGCCGTTGCGAAGAAGCCATCTTGGCGGTGGACGAGCTAGCGTCGGCGATTCTGGATCGCGCGGCCAGTGAGATTGACCTGCTGATGCCGGCGTACACGCACCTGCAGCGCGCTCAACCCAGCCGTTTGTCGCATCATTTGCTGGCCTGGCAGGAGCTCCTGTTTCGGGATCGCGGCCGGCTGGCAGACGCGCTGGACCGTTTGAACGAGTCGCCGCTTGGGGCAGGCGCGGTTGCGGGCACGGGCTTCCCGCTCGACCGTGAAGGCGTGGCGCGCGCGCTCGGCTTCCGCCAGCCGATGCAGAACTCGATCGACGCCACTGGCAGCCGTGATTTCTTGATGGAGGTGGCATCTGCCTTAGCCATCCTGGGCGTGCACCTGTCGCGCATCGGGGAAGAGATCGTGCTTTGGTCGACGCAAGAGTTCGGGTTCATGACGCTGAGTGACGCTTTTTCGACCAGCTCGTCCATGATGCCGCAGAAGAAGAATCCGGACGTGGCCGAGCTAGTTCGCGGCAAATGCGCGCGGTTGATCGGCTGTGTGACCACACTGCTCGTGCTCGAGAAGAGCCTCGCGTTCGGCTACGGGCGCGATCTGCAAGAAGACAAACGACCGATCTTCGACGCCTTCGAATGTGCGCTGACCAGCGTGCGCGCGCTCACGGGCGCCATCGCAACGGCCACTTTCCACGGTGCGCGCATGAAGGCCGCGCTCGCCAGCGGTCACCTGTGCGCCACGGATTTGGCTGATTTCCTGGTGCAACGCGGTTTGCCGTTCCGGGAGGCGCACCACGTAGTGGGCGCCCTCGTGCGTGAAGCTGAGTCGCGCGACGTGCAAATTGGGGAGCTTCCAGCGAGCGTGCTGCTCGCCGCGCACCCAGCCCTGACGGGCCCGGAGCTCGGGCTTGCCTTGGACCCCGAAGCCGCCGTGGAGCGCCGTTCACTGATCGGCGGCCCGGCTAAGAAAACCGTGCTCGCCGCGATCTCGAGCGCGCGCTCACGCTGGCCGACAGCTTAGAGAGCGGCAATGCCGGGCGCCTTCGCGCTCGGCACCCCGAGCGCGCCTCCGATGGCTCTTAAAAGCGCAGCCCCATTTGGCTCTGCTTCGGATTGTACACGACGCTCGTGACGGTCGGCGCGCCCGGGCGGTCGAAGGCGCCGGCTCGCCACAGGACGAAGCCCGTGAGCGCGAGTGCGCCTGCACCGACTGCGACCGCATAGGGCCAGACCGGCTTTCTTGCTTCCGTAGACACAGCAGTCGGGCTCGGGCGCTCCCAAATCACGACGCTGCCGCAACGGTTTCGCTCGCACAGCGCGACCTCGACTCCGCCGCCCAGGCGCGCGCGCGCCAGCACGTAGCTATCACAGCGCGCGTGCGCGGCAGGAACCGCGCGCCCGGCTTCAAAACGGCTGCCCACGAGATCATCACCGCTACACGGTATGGTTTCCGGTACGGGCAAGCGCAGCTGTGCTTGACGCGCTTCGATCTTCACCCAGCCAGCCCACACGAGCCGCCCGTTGCGCAGCACGCGTGCGTGGTGTTCTCCTGCGGCGGTCGTGACTGCACTGCCGCGCTCGTTCCCGTCCCATTCCAAGTGATCGCTCGCCTCCAGCCCGCCCACGCTGAGCGGCGCGGCGTTGGGCGCCTCCAGCTCAAGCCGCGCTGCCCGATCGGAAAAAGGAGCCGCGCGTGGGCCCTCGAGCGCCGCGGCGCGTTTGCGCATGGCAAGCGCCGCATCCGCGCCGTCTCCTTCCGTGTCCTCTACTTCGGCCGATAGCTCGAGCAGCTCGGCCATGAGCCAGGCTGATTGGGGGAGTTCGGGGTGGGCACGCAGTAACTGATCGGCCCGCTCCAGCGCGGACAGAGCTAGATTTTGTTCGAGTGACGCACTGCCGTTGCGCGCCTCTTCGAGCGAGCTCTCGATTTCCGCCACCACGTCCGGCGCATAGGCCGAGGCGCGAAATGCGGCGCTATTCTCGCGAGGCGCCCCCAAACGCAGCAGGCGACTGTGTGCGAACCCAGCCAAGTCTGCATTAAATGTAGGCAAGGCGCCCAGCCCGCTTCCGGCACTGCCAAACGCGGCGGAGGCTGAAAGCCAGACGAGAACGGCCGTTTGGCTCATGGATGCGCCATG
>JBDTYJ010000245.1:0-9189 GCA_040005755.1 Pseudomonadota bacterium | reverse complement strand
TGGGCAGCCACGACGGGCGAATAGCGCTGTACTTGGCCGAACACGAAGCGCTCTTGGCTCGCACCGTCACGCCGGTCGTCACCGAGCAAGCCCAGGGGATTCGGGCCACGCTCGCCCGCCGCGGCGCCGTATTCTTCGTTGATCTGCTGCGCGAGACCGGCGGTTTCCCTAGTGAAGTCCTGAACACACTGTGGGACATGGTGTGGTCGGGTGAAGTCACGAATGACTCGCTCGAAGCGTTACGCAGCATGCTCCGGCCGAGCTCGAGCTCGAGCTCGAACAGAAAGAACGAAGGTCGCAACACGCGTCTGCGCAGCACGCGGCGCACGCAGGGGCGCTTGCCCGGCAGTGAAGGGCGCTGGTCTTTGCGCAGCGCGCGCTGGGGCGAAATGCCGAGCGATACGGATCGCCGTGCCGCGCTCGCCCGCGCGCTGCTGGAACGGTATGGCGTCGTGACCCGCGAGGTCGCGCACGCCGAGGGCTTGGAAGGCGGGTTTTCAGCTGTGTACGAGGTCCTAAAAGCCATGGAAGCGGCGGGGCGTATCCGCCGTGGCTACTTCGTGGCCGGACACGGCGGCGTGCAATTTGCTCTCCCCGGAGCAGACGAGGACTTGCGCGCGCAGCGCGCTCCCAGCGCTGCCGCAACGCACGCGCAAGTGCTGGCCGCGGTCGACCCTGCAAATCCGTATGGCGCGCTGTTGCCGTGGCCGGAGCGTGAAACCGAACACAACGCGGGCCGCCTATCGCGAACGGCCGGCGCGTTCGTGGTGCTGTATCAGGGAGCGCTCGTCGGCTACCTACAACGCTCCGGCGGCTCGTTGCTAACCTTCGCGGACGCAGCCAACGGTGAACGCGACCGTGCTTTGGCCGCGGCGCTCGCGACCTGGGCAGGCGCGCAGCCGCTGCGACGCGCCTTCCAACTGGCGCAAATTGACGGCACGCCGGCCGCAGCACACCCCTTAGGCGCCGCTTTTCGAGAAGCGGGCTTCGTCGCCGCTGGCGGCGGTCTACTGCTCAGCCTGCGCGCCCGCGCCCCGCATGCCAGGACCGAGCCCGAGCCGAACGCGGAGCCCGACCTCGAAGAGACCGATGCCGGAGGGTGACACTCTTCATCGCACCGCCTACACGCTGAACCGCGTACTGGGCAAGCAGCGCTTGATGCGGGTTCGTTCCTCCGTGCCCGCCATTGCGGAGGCCGCGCTCACCGGACACGTCGTCGAAGAAGTCAGCGCGCTCGGCAAGAATTTGCTGATCCGTTTTGACGACGGCCGCGTGTTGCACACTCACCTCAGAATGCGCGGCGCATGGCACGTGTACCGCCCCGGAGAGCGCTTCCAACGCCCCGCGCACGAAGTAAGGCTGGTGCTGGAGGTTGCCGATGCGCTCGCGGTCTGTTTTGCAGCGCCCACGGTGCGGCTCCTCGCAGGCAACGCCGCGCTACATGACCCGTACCTGAGCGGCCTCGGCCCCGATTTGATCGCGGATGAATTCGACCGGGAAACGGCGATCACAGGGCTTGCCGCGCTTGCCGAACTGGAGCTCGGCGAAGCCGTCATGGCGCAAACCGCCCTGGCCGGCATTGGCAACATCTACAAATCCGAAACGCTGTTTCTGTGCCGCGTGAATCCGTTTCAGCGCGTGTCCACTCTCGATCACGCGGCGCTCGCCGCTGTCGTACTCAAAGCCCGCGAGCTCCTGCGCGCGAGCGTGCACGCACAGTCAGCGCAGCAAGAGAGAGTCCTCGCTCGAGCCGGGGGCCAGTACTGGGTGTACAAGCGCTCCGGACGGCCCTGCCGGGTGTGCGGCACTCCGGTGCGGATGCAGCGGCAAGGCGAGCAGCTGCGCTCGACGTACTTCTGCCCGTGCTGCCAGCTCGTCTAAAGCAGACCCTGACGCCGACGCTCATACCAGTGCGCGCCCAACGCGAGCGCCGCTGCGAGCGTCCAGGCCCATGCCGGCAGGAGCGGCACACTGCTGCGCTCGGCAGCCACCGGTGTCGGGTCGGGAACCGGCAAATCCCCGATATTTCCCAGGGAAACCGCCTTCCCCCCGCTGGCCTCCGCAATCTTGTGCAGGCGCTCTGGGTCCGGGCGTGAGTCACTCCACGCGGGGCCTCCGCGCTCGCAAGCGAAATCGAAGCGCGTGGGCGGCGCCGCACCCACGCGCGCGCTGGCTGAGTAGCCGCCCGCATCGAGCGCGCCCAGCTCCAAGGTCAGAGGGCCGGCGGGCGGATCGACAAGGGCTTTCACTGTCACCGGCTTAGTTTGCGGTCCGAGCTTAGTCAGCTCCAACGACACATTGCCGACGGAGCCGGGCAGGCGCACCAACCGCAGGCGCGCCGGGAGACCGGCAATGCACGGGCCTGCCAACTCCAGCCGCAACGCCTCGTAGCGAGGGTCCCGCATCAGCCAGCCCACCAAGCCGTCCCAAAGCGCGCCGTAACCGCGACCCGCGGCACGTTCCGCAAACTCACTGAACGCGAGCGCGTGCGTGCCGTCGACACCGAGCGCAATCGAGCGGCCATCCCCCGCCTCACCGAGAGCGAGCACGGGCATCGCGCTGCGCCCCGCCTTGCGATCCGGATGTTCCCAGAGAGTGATCGCATTCGGACGCGCCGGACCGAGCGTGTTCGAGCCGCTGAACGTGGGCAGCTCATCGCCGAACAGTTCGGTCACGCCGTGGAGTACCGGGGCCGAGCGCCCAGCCTCGGTGTAGCGCGGGACGAAATCAGCCGTATCGAACGGCTGTTCGCCCCCCTTCAGCTCGACAGGCAGCACGCTCTCCAGCGGCGAGCGCGCATAGCCTCCGCCAGCGAACGCCGACGGACCGCCGACCATGATCAAGCCGCCACCGCCGCGCACGTAGTCGGCCAACGCCGGCAAATGCCGGGCAAGCTTGTACGTGACAGCGTCTATGTCTTGCAGAATCACCGCGTCAAAGCTGGGCAGATGCTCGGTGAATAGCTCATCTACCGGGAAGGGGATCAGCGCCAGCTCGGAGTCATCCGAAGTTTCAGTGTTGTCTTCATCGGTGCGCAAGATGAAAAACGCGACCAAGTCGATCGACTCGTCACTCTTCAGCCACATGCGCAGCGCGCGCACGTCGTACGTGGGGCGTCCCGCTACGTGCAGCAGCCGCAAGCGATCGCGCGTCACGCTGAACGTTAGAATGCGCGTGTTGTTTTCGGGTATCGTGTCACCCTCGGGCGGTTCGATACTCACTTCCACCAAGCGTGCGCCGGCGCGCTCGAGCGTGATGCTGAGCTCCACGGTGGCAGAGCCGCCCGTTACATTGGCAACGCCGGTCGCCAACGTGAACGGCTCGACGCCGTGGCGCAGCTCGCGTGCGGTGACCGGCACCTCAGCGCAGCTCAAGCCACCCGAGCACGCGATCTCGATGGTCAGGGCCAGGGCCTGGTGCGCTACCGCTGCGCCGGAGGTGTGAATCGAGCGGATGCTGGCATCGCGCGGGGTGTGCTCGGTGACCGCCACGGTGTGAATCGGCGCGCCGAGCGGAGCCGCCAGGTCGCGAAGTGCGGTGTCATCGGCATTACTGGCGGGGCGCACGAAGCGGCCGTCGCTCACGACGACCACGGCCTTCGGCCGCTCACCCGGCTCCTGCGCCAGGGCGCTCAAGGCCGCAGTCAGATCGGTTTCGTCCGATAAATCGGCCGGATCCGGGTGTGCGAGGGCCTGTTCGACCAGCAGCGGGCGTGGCTCCCCCGCGCCGAACTGGAGCCACGAAACGCGCGCGCCGGAGAAATGCTTGCTCAGGTCACGCGTCGCGGCCAGTGCCAGCTCACGGCGCGTCTTGCCGTCGCTGGGCAGCAGCAAGCGCCGCGAGTCGTCCACCAGCACCACGACCTTGGCACCTACGCTCACGCCGCGGGTGTTCACACGCGCCGGGCGCAGCACCGCGGCGGCCAGTAACACCAAAGCAAGCGCGCCCGTGAGCAGGAGCACGCGGCCCCCGCCTCCCTCACGCTTACGCAGCTCGAACCCCAAGAACGCGAGCGATAAGAGCGTGAGTAGCGCCACCGCCCAAAGCGTTGCGACGGGCACGCCTTCCGCGAGCGCTAGTGAGGCCAACATCATGGCTTTTGCCGCGCCCGACGCCGCATCAGGAACGGAGCGTGAACCTGATCATCCTTGTAGTCCGAACACAGCACGTACATCGCAATGTTCACTGCCAAGCGAATCGCGTGCTCCCGTTGCTCCATGCCGCCGGGCTCAGTTTCGAGCGCAAAACCTTCACCGCTACGCGCCAGCGCCCCCAGCAAATCATGCTCGAGGAAGATCACCTGCGCGTTCTTACCGCGCACGATCGCGGAAACCTCGGGCGGGCCGAGCACGCGCCCCACGGGGCGATCCACGATGTAAAAGGTCTTAAAAATCACGTGCCCCGGGTCCAGACGCACCGGCGCGGCCTCCGGCAACACACGCGACAGCTCGCGCCGCGCCCCGCGCCCGAATGCTCCCGAAGCTGGATTCGAGTCGTCGACCAGAAGCACGCCGCCCAAACGCACGAAGCGCGTCAGGCCGCGAACCTCGGCGGCGGACAATGGCCCTGGGTCTAGATCGCCCGCCCAGATCGCGAACGGTTCGGCTTGCAACGCCGGTCTATCGGCGGCGACCTCGGCGGGTACCAGGCGTGCGGGGGCGCTGGTGCGGCGCACGAGCTCCCACGACCAGCGCCCAACCCCGGAACTGCGCACGCCGAGCGCTTGCTGCGCGCCCGCGCGCAGCAAGCGCGGGTTGAACGCGCCGCCGTCACCGAAGGCGGACGCGCCTGTCGCCCAAAGCGAGAACGGTAAAGCGAGAGCGGCGCGGCGCGAAAGAGCGCCCGGAGAGAAACGCTGCATCAATCGAAGTCCAGGATCTGCCACACGCCCGCTTCGCGACGCAGCTTGACCTGATGGCCCCCCGGGATGTCCACGACCGCGTTATCGCCAGAGACCTTCACGTCCAAAGTTTCCGGATTCTCCAGGCCTTCCACCAGTGATTTCAAGTCGCCTTCGAGCGCGCCACGCGTTTCTGGGGCGAGCACGCCTAGCAGCGCCGGGTAACTACGCCGGGCGAGCGCGCGGCGAAAGTCCCCGAGCGCCTGGGCGGGGGTGCGCGCACGGCTGGGCACTGTGCCTAACGAGCTGAGACGAAACCTGCCGTCTTCGAGGTCGAAGAGGGCGCTCTCGCCGTCAGTAAAGGATATTTCAGCTGCGGCCTGGACCTTAGTCGCAGGGGCGAGCAACGCTGCCGCCTGACGGCGGAGCTCGACCTTGCCCTGCTGGACCAGGTCGCGCGTCCCCTGATGGCCGAAGTCACGCTGCGCTTCGTGGCTCAGCAGCGCATAAATGCGCTCCGAATCCCCGACTTTGGCAGCCTCGGCGTATTGAGCTGCGGCAAGCTTCGGATCAGGCATCCTTGGCTCCCCACAGCCGCCCAGCGCCAGAAGGCCGAGACCGGCAAGGGAGCATGAGGCGGAGGCCGCGAGCGACATTTCGTGAGACAGCTAGCGAAAGCCGAGGCACTTGGCTACCTTTTGCGCCAGATGTTGGCAAAGGTCCGGTTCCGCCCGGCGCTGGCGCTCGCAGCCGCGCTCCTTTCGCTGGCCTGCGGCGGCCCGCCACCACGCACCGTGAACCCGACCCGGCCGCTCGACGAGCGTCGCGCGATCCAATTGCTCATCGAGGCCTTCCGCGACGAAAAAGATCATCCAGTCCAAGGTCATGACCTCGTGCTCTCCGAAACGCAAAGCTTACACGTCGATGTGAACGCACAGGATCACAAGTACGGTGTCGCCTACGTAACCGCCCAAGAGCGCATGGATCTCGGGAACACATTGCCCGCGCGCGATCCGGCGATGGGCGATGCTCTGCAGCTAGTTTCGGGCTTGGGCGCCGATGAAGACGCGCGCGTGCTAGTGCTGCAAGACGTGGACTATGCCTTCGACGATCACCTGGGGGAAGCGCACGAGGCGAGCAGCCTCACCGCCGAGCTCAAACTCAAACGCGACGTGCATGATTTCTTGGTGCGCGCGCATGTGGAAAAATGGCCCTGACCGTCAGTGCACGAGCACGTTGGAATGCCCCGAGCGCGCCTGCGCTGATCCGCGCTGCCGCGCTATGCGCCGCCGCGGGCATTGGGCTCTCGATCACCGAATACGCCGACACTGCGAAGTGGCTGGCGGTCATCGGCGTGTTGCTGATGATCGTCGGTCTGCACCGCTTTGGGCGCACCGGTCCGGACGAGCCCATTCATTTTCAGCTCAAATCCGTGCGCAAGAAGAAGAAAGCGAAGAAGCGCGAGTCGGGTGCAAACGAACCCGCGCCCGAAGCGACCGATGCCGGACTGGAGCCACCCGCCGAAGACGACGCGCACAACGACCACGGCGAAAGCTGACGCTCAAGTCTCGCTGCGCAGCACCGCGACGGCGACGTCCTTGCCCAAGTCTGGAGCGAGCTCCACAGCAAGCCCGAACTCGCGCCCGGCGATCTCGAGCTGGAACGTGACCGGGGCGTTCGCAGAGGCGCTCTTCAGGGGCGAGAGCGCGGCAATTGCCTGAGCGTTGACCTCGGGGGAGATGGGCGCGCCGTACACGTCCTTACCGACGATCATGTACACGTACGCGAGCGGCATCTTCTCCCCTTCTGCGAGGCCCGAACGCAGGCTGGAGGAGAGCGCTCGTTCCAGGCGATAGGCGTATGCCGACCACGACCAACCAGTGACGTACCAGCCCTTCACGTCCGAACCCGAACTCACCGGCTGCGCGGCGATCCACTGGCCGTCGCTGCGACCGCGCACCCCCGCAACTTCCGGCATCGAGCCGCGCGTTTCAACGTACTGACCGCTTTGCACCGGAGCGAGACCTGGAAACGAGGGCAAGAGCGGTTTGCCGGCGAGGGTATCTTGCTCATCGTCGTCGCGAATGACCACGCCCGACGCGTCCGCGACGGCGAAGAACGTACCCTTCGCGATTCGTAGATCTTGCACCTTACGGCGCGCGGTCTCCAACGCGCTGCGCGCGGCGTGCGGGTCGTCCGCTGGCGGCTTGCCGGTCGCAAAAATTGGCAGCAGGAACTTTGCGCCCTGGGGCAAGCCATTGCGCACTTCGACGACATCTTCGTGGGCCGCCTTGGTGAGCGCGCCAATGCTCAGTGAAGCTTTCTCTGCGCTGATTGCGCTCTGCTTTTTACAGCCGGTCGCACTCAGGAGGAGCACCGCGCAATAGCCAATGAGCCGAAACGGATGTGTCGAAAAACTTCGCATGTTCATGTCTTTGAAATCACTGGCGAGGAGAGCGGGCCGGGAAAAGCGTGTGGCGATGAGGTGCGAGGCCGGGTCGCGTTCGCTCAATCACAGCGAGGCCAGCACGGCCTCGACGTGCCCGGGCACCCGTACCCCGAGCCACACTTTGGCGATCTTGCCGTCTTTATCGACGAGGAATGTACTGCGCTGCACGCCCATGTACTCGCGGCCGTAGTTCAGTTTCTTTACCCACACGCCATAGGCTCCGATCAAATATTTTTCGGTATCGGAGAGGAGCGTAAACGTTAGCCCATATTTCTCCTTGAACTTCGCGTGACGCTTCGGGTCATCCGGGCTCACGCCCAGCACGCGCACCTTCTGCGCGTTGAAAGCCCGCAGGTTGTCGCGGAAGTCGCACGCCTCCTTGGTGCAACCGGGGGTGTCGTCCTTCGGATAGAAGTACAGGACGTACGGTTTGCCGGCTAAGGTTGTGGAGCTCAGCACGGCGCCGGCCTCATCGGGCAAAGAGAACGACGGCGCTTTGCTGCCTTCCGCGACCGCCTTCATTGAGCCGGCGACGGCTTTCCCGGGCACCTTCGCGGGCGCCGCGGCAGGTTTCTTCGCGACCTTGGCCTGCGCGGGGGGCTTGGCCGCTTTTACCCGGGCGGGCTGTTTAGGCGCCTGTTTCGACACCGCCGCTTTGCTTTTCGGGAGGATTTGCGCGCTGCTCTTCTTGGCTGCCATGGCCGGCAGCCTAACTCAGTAGCCCGGCTCGTCGGTACTCGATCTCTCGGTGCCGCGTCGACCGACTCGGCTGCGTCCTCCGAAATGCCGGCCTCACGCGGCCTTGTCGGCGGCTTCGATTCGAGTAAATTGCGCCGCGATGCTCGACCTCCCTGATCCCGGCTTGTACCGAACCACGCAACCCCTACCCGGCCACGAAGATACGTTCCCCGCCGGCGTCCTCGTTTACCTCGGGCAGCCGTCGAATGGCGGCGTCAAGTTCGTGGTCCGGCCTGCAGACAATCGCCGCAACCGCTGGTTCTGGCGCGATCCCACCACACCGCTCCGTTCGCCCACTTGGGCGAAAACGCTGAAGCAACTACCGGTTGAAGGCTTTTACACTTTGCCTGAGTCGCTCGACTTCGAGGGCGGCGGGAAGTGGCTGAAGAATGCCATCGTGCAACTCGGCTACAACGAGAACGGCCAAGGCATCTTGTTCGTGGGCGAGTGGCCTGACGACGGCGACGAGAACGCGCTGCGCTTCAGTGATCGCGGGCTGTTGATCGACGACGCTTTGCTCGGGCGCTTGCAGTGGGCACCCATTCTGCCGGTTCGCCCTGCTGCAGCAGCGAACACCAACGCCTGATCTGTCTCGTTGCGCATTGAGTTGCGCGAGCAGAAGCAGCGGAGAGCGGCTCTGGCCTCACTGGTCGAAGCCGCTCTTCCGCCACCGGCTCAGCTCAAGCTCATCACTTCGCGGCAGCCAGGTTCTTGGCGACGAAGTCCCAGTTCACCAGCTTGTCCAAGAAGGCTTCCAAGAAGCCTTTTCGGTTGTTGCGATGGTCGATGTAGTAAGCGTGCTCCCAGACGTCGCACACCAAGAGCGGCACGGCCGCGGTGGTGAGCGGAGTTTCGGCGTTGGGCGTCTTCAAGATCGCGCCTTTGCCGCCGTCCAGCACGAGCCACGCCCAGCCAGAGCCGAACTGCGTGAGGCCGGCTTGCACGAAGTCCGCCTTGAACTTGTCGTAACCACCCATGCCGGCGATCAGATCGGCGACAGGCCCGGCAGGCGGGGCGCCCCCACCGTTGGGCTTCATGCTCTCCCAGAAGAACGTGTGGTTCCAAACCTGCGCCGCGTTGTTGAACAACGGCCCCGAGCTGCTCTTGATGATCTCGACCAAGCTCTTGGATTCTTCCGGCTTGCCGGCGATCAGACCGTTCA
>JBDTYJ010000244.1:0-9253 GCA_040005755.1 Pseudomonadota bacterium | reverse complement strand
GGCTGCGCCATGGGCTGCACTTTCTGCGCGACGGCCAGCATGGGCTTTGGCCGGCATTTGCTGGCGCATGAAATCGTAGGTCAAGTGCTGGCCACGTTGCACGCGCTCGGCCCGCGTCACCCGGGCGACCTCACCTTGGTGTTCATGGGCATGGGTGAGCCGCTGCACAACCTGCCGGAAGTAGCGCGCGCCATTGCCATTTTGTGTAACCCAGCGGGGCTCGGCTTGTCCCCTCGCCGCATCACGGTGTCCACCTCGGGCCTAGTGCCCGAGATTGCGGAACTGGGTGCGCAGAACCCACGCCCGCTCTTAGCCGTCAGCGTGAACGGCACCACGGATGAACAACGCTCGTCCATTATGCCCATTGGCCGTCGTTACCCGCTCGCAGAGCTCCGCAACGCGCTCGAACGCTTCCCCGTGCGCCCGCGCGAACGCATCACGGTCGAATACGTGCTTCTAGCCGGCATCAACGACAGCCCCGCTGACGCGCAGCGCCTAGCTCAGTTTTGCGCCACTTTCCCGCATCAAATCAACCTGATCCCGTTTAACGAGCACCGCGCTTCCGAGTTCAAAGCGCCAAGTGAAGACGTGGTGGATGATTTCGCGCGCGCCGTGCTCAGCGAACGCCGCACCGTACTCACCATTCGCCGCTCTCGCGGTCGGGACGTGGGCGCGGCGTGCGGGCAGCTAGTGCTGGCATAGCTACCCGCACGCGCCCGAAATACCTGGGGCTACCGGCGACACCCGTAGCGCCCCGAACGAGTCGCGCGCGGCGCCCCCGCAGTCTCGCCACAATTGCGGATCGCGATCGCGGCACCATGCTTGTCTCGTGAAAAACACAGCTAGCGCCGCGCGCTCGTCCCACGAACAGTGGCAGGTATTGCCGCATGGCCCAATCGAGAAGCTTACGGAGAACCTGTGGCGGGTCGAGGGGGATCTGCCGCATTTCTCGATGCGCCGAGTGATGACCGTCGTGCGCCTGAGCGACGGCCGCCTGCTGATTCACAGCGCCATCGCGATGGACGCGGCTTCCATGCAGCAGCTCGAGGCCTGGGGAACGCCGGCATTTTTGCTGATTCCTCACTCTCGCCACCGGCTGGACGCGCCCCGCTTCAAAGAGCGCTATCCGTCTTTGCGCGTGCTCGTGCCTCCGGCGGTGCTCGCTAAAGCGCGCGCGGTCGTGAACGTGGACGGCACGTACGCGGACCTGCCTTCGGACCTCGCGCTGCGTCTCGAAGTCATCGACGGTACGGGCGGCGCCGAGGGCGCGTTGATCGTGCACTCCTCGGACGGCGTGAGCGTCGTGTTGAATGAGGTGGTCTTCGACTTACAGCCCCCGAAGAGCGCGCTGGCCCGCGCCGCGTTGCGGTTCGTGGGCTTTGGACCCGGCGCGCGCGTGACACCCATCGTGAAGCTCGAGCTGGTCAAAGACAAAGCGCAGCTCAAGGCCCACCTCGAACGCCTCGCCGGGACTCCGAATCTCGTGCGGCTGATCGTCTCCCACAACCGAATGTCCGAAGGGCCGGCGGCGGCTGCGGCGTTGCGAAGCGCCGCCGCCTCGGTCTAATCAGCGTTACTTCAGCTCGTTCGATGAATGCCCGAGCTCCCAACATTTCACGTTCTGAACGAAGCCGATTTTCGCGTAGTAGTCGGCCGCCGCCGGCGCCGCGACGAGCCGTATTTTGCAGTGCGGGCCAAGCTGCTTCAGCGTGTGCGCGACCAGTGCTCGCCCGACGCCGCTGCGCTGATACGCGACATCGACCGCGAGATCGGACAAATAGCAAGCATAAGAAAAGTCGGTCACGGAACGGGCGACGCCAACCAACGTGGCGCCGTCCCACGCCGTCACCATCAGATTGCCGTGCTTGACCATGCCTTCGATGCACGCGCGGTCGTCAACGGGCCGCCGCTGCGCAAGCGTGGAACGCTGCAAAACGTCAATGAACTCATCCGCGCTGAGCGCGCGATCCGCGCGGCATTCAATGATCACACTCATGGTGCCTCAGTGTACACCGCCGCGACGAAAATGAGCGTGCTCGCCCGTCCACGCCCGCGAAGAGAAAGGGGCGCTCGCGGCCCCGCATCGCAGCTCCTTGCGCGCTTCGTTCCTCTCGCGAGCCGGCCGCGACGCCGAAGGCTTGGTGCTCTCCGACGCGCTCTGTGACCATCAACCCACTCTTGAAGAACGTGGCGCGCTGGCAGGATGCGGACGCTGCCGTTCCAGCGCTCATTCGGGCAGGTTATTGCAGTGGGAATTCGCCTCGCCGGGCAAGATCTGGATGGCGAGCGTGGGCGTCGGTTCGCGGTCTCCGCGCGACCGAATGGGCATGTCCACCTGGGCGGTCAGCAGATAGGCACCCGGCTCGAGTGGCACCCAATCCGGAGGTGCCATACGCACCGGGTGCCCTTCCGTGCGCACGGCGCACCACGGAATGGAAATGCGGGCCTGGCCTCCGGGCGCGACGACCACGCGCGCGACATGATCCGGACCAAACGGGCTTGGAATCAAGGCGCCGCCCACCAGGTGCCGAGCGCGCGCCATTGCTTCGACCAGCACGACGGTCGCAGAGACGTAGGTGCCGCCTCTTAACGTGACTGGCTGGAAGTAGAGAGTGGCCGAGCTCAGGCCGCTATTGTGCACGCTAAACGTGGCCGCGGCGGTCTCGTGGTTCTTCAGCCGCGTTGGCTCGGAATCGAGTTGCTCTTCGACCCCGGGCGGCAGCCGAGCCTTGGCCGTGCCTAGCGACGACGCGAGAACATAGCAAGCGGAGCTCGCGAACGCCGCCCTCAGATCGATGTCCGCCCCTTCGCATGCAGCGCTCGGCACGCCGGCAACCGCGGACGGGGGCGCAGGTGGCGGCGCTGGCGCTGCAATGCCGCTCGCACGCGCCAAGGGCGTGCTCGGGGGCGCGAGCGCAAGCGGTGGAACCCTGCCGCACGCGAGAGCCATGCCGAACAGGCTACCGATTAGCCGGCGTCGCACCATCATTACCCGACCAGGGTGCACAATCTTCTGGCCACGCGCTAGCGCACGGGAAGCCCTATCTTACAGCTGCCCGCCGCCTCCACCGGAGCTCTTGCCGTGCATTACGTTCGGCGATCGCCCGAACGCTGTACAATCGGCCCATGACGCGCAAGCTCGTCCCCGTGCTTTGGTCCGTTGCCGCGCTCGCGCTCATCGCTTGTTCGGGGGGCCGCCCAGCCGGTCTTGAGCGGGCCGCCCAGCAGCCCGCAGCTCGTGTTTCCACGCCCGAGCCGCGTCCCGCGTTGCCGGTCCTCCCCGACGTACCGTTCGGTGAGCTGCCGCCCGCGGCAGACCCGCGGGTCGAGAGCTTTTTTGCAGAGGCGCGGCGCCTCAGTACTCCGGAGCAAATGATGTGGGGGCAAACGCAGGTGCCGCCGGAGCATTGGCACGGGCTGCGTGCTCCGTTGAAGCGGCCCTTTCCGGGCGTACCGTTTACACAGGTCCGCGCTTTCACCTTTGGCAACGACCGGGCACCGTATTTCAATTACGGCCAGTCGCTGCTCGATCGCAAGGTGCCTGGCTGCGGCGGGAGCGCCGTGGCCAAAAATGGCACCCTCTGCCCGTCACTCAATCCCCCGGGCGTCGTCTTGAGTAACGATCAGAGCCAGCGCTTGATCAACATTCTGGAAGATGGTCAGCCGCGCCCCGGCCGCGCGCCGGTCGTCACGATGTGCTTGGCACAGCGGTCGGTGCAGTTCGTTTTTTACGACGGAGCGCGCCCGGTCGCCGGAATGTGGATGGATACTCACTGTCCCTACTTGGGCGTGCATCCCGCTGCCGCCAAGCTGTATCCGGAGCAGTACATGGCTCATGACCACGGGGCATTGAAAGCGTTGCGCTGCGAGCTTGCGCTGCCGGGCCGGACTTGCAAAGAGCCAGACCCGTCGCTCGAGGCCGCGTTTGCAGCGCAAACCAAGCTCGACGGTTGGGATGTTTCCCATATCCGACTCCGGCGTATTCCAATTGGCGTACCTCTGGACTTGAAGCTGTCAGAGCTCAACGCGGCGCAAAAAGAACGCCTCTGTATCGGCCAAGCCATGGAAAACCCGATTCAGCCGGGGACCGGCTTTGAGTGCGCCTCCGGCGGTACGGTCTATTCTATCGACACCGATACGTGCATCGCGCGATTCCCCGCCTGCGAGGTGAGCGTGGGCGAATTGGTCGCCTGCCAGCGACACTCGGAGCTGGATCTTTGCCTGGAAGCGCCCGAGGCCGCGCATTGCCGCGCGCTCTTACCGTGTTTTTTCAATCGCTCGGCAACCCCTGGACCACCCCATAACTATTGATCTACAAACTCACCTCGCACACATCCCCGGGCGTGCGACCGAACGAAACACCAATGAGTGTGACGAAGATACCGCTCGCGCGTTCCGAGCTTGCCAGTTACCGTACTCGGGTGTCGCAGAATTTCGCAGAGTTGGTCGTGAATGGCGACCGCATTTTGCCAGCATTGCTGGCCGACATCGCCGCTGCAGAGCGCGTGATCCACCTATCTATCTTTCTGTTCTTTCGCGATCCAATCGGCGAAGAGATCGCGCGCGCGCTCGCGGCGAAAGCCGAGGCCGGGCTGGACGTGCGCGTCCTGCTCAACATCGAGAAAACGGGCATGGGCGATCCCTTCTCCACGGGCGAGAAGGAGATGATTGAGCACGATCCCAACATTGACTACGACCCAACCGATGTGAAGCCGCTGTGCAGGCTGATGACCGCCGCCGGTGTAAGCGTACAAGATACGAACATCGACTACGACGCAGAGCTGAAGGTACCTGACGCGCGTCTGCGTTCAATCGCTCAACAAATTCGCGGCGCGATCGAGGTGGACGACATGCACATCGATCACCGCAAGCTGATCGTGATTGATGGTCGAATCGCCTGGTGCGGGGGCGCAAACATCGGCGCGCAGTATCTGTTTCACGTGCCCTTTGACCCGAAAAAGGACGCCCAGGAAGAAGGCTTGGAGCGCAAGCTCGCGCAGCTCCCGGAGCCGTGGTGGAAGTGGCACGACAGCCTGACGCGCTTCGAGGGCCCCATCGCATTGGAGGTCGAAGCCCAGTTCCGCGACCGCTGGTTGCTAGACGGCGGCGACGACTACGCACCGCTTACGGCAACACCCAGCAAGAAGCCGCCGCGTGGCCAGCCCGTTCGCTCAGCAACGCTCCACGCCAATCAACCGGACGACGACCCCAACGCCGTGCGCGAGCTGTATTTGCGCCTAATCCGCGAAGCGCAGCACTCGATCTTCATCGAGAACCCGTACATGTATCAGCCTGAGCTCGTGGCCGCGCTGTGCGCCGCAAAGAGCGCGCGGCCTGAGCTTTCCGTGATCCTGATCGTGCCCGCCGGCCGTCATAACGACAACTCCTTCAGCCAAGACGCGCAAGAGCACGAGTACGCGCGCTACCTCGAGTGCGGCATTGAAGTCCATGAATACGCTAACCACTTCAATCACCTAAAAATGGCCGTGTTCGACGAACGCTTCTCGATCCACGGATCGACGAACCTCAATTGCCGCAGCCTAGAGAACGACAAAGACTTCGAGCTCGTGATCCTGGTGGACGACGAACCCTTCGCCCGCTCCGTGCTCGCCCAAGTGCGCGACGTAGACATCCCCCACTCCGAGCGAATCACCGACAGCGAGCTCCACGCGGGCCTCGATGGCCTACGCCGCCGCGTCCGCGACCCACGCACGCTCGCGCTCTTGGCAAAGCGCATGCTGTAGAGGGGTGCGTTCCGTTGCTCAATTCGCGCCATAGGTCGCCGAACCAGCGTATCCTTTCTCCGTACCCGTCCTCACGGCAGGAACTCCGTGGCCGAAGGCGCCTGTTTCCCTAAGGGACGACCGAAGCCCGGGATAGCGAAACCCTTCCAACGTGTTTTCGTCGTGAAGGATCGTCAAGACCCAGCGAATAGCTCGGCGCGCGCGCGTTGCCACGTCGCCTCGTCGGGCGAGAGCAACGTGGGCTCACGCTTGTCGAAAACGTCATAGTCACGCCCATCTGGGTGGCGAGCAACGCCGCCGGCCTCACGCAGAATCAGCGCCCCGGGCGCGTGATCCCAGGGCAAAAGGCGGTAGTAGAGCACGTAGTCCTTCAATCCGAGGGCGAGTTGCGTGTACTCGTGCGCGGCGCAAATCACGCCCGGAACCTGCACATGTGCGGCGGCTCGCGCGCTCAACGGGACCGCCAAATCCTCGGGCATGTAGCGCACGTAGACAGAGCCAGCGAGCACGCCGCGCGCAGGCGTGCGCGCTAGGATGCGCTCACCGTTGTAGTACGCCCCTAGCCCACGCTCCGCGAGGAACATGCGGTCGCCTTCAATGAAGTAGATGCCCGCGGCGAGCAGGACGCCGCGCTCAACCAACACGACCATGGTGCCGAATGGGCCATGCCCGGCGGCGAAGTTCTTCGTGCCGTCGAGCGGATCGACAACCCACACCGGAGTCGCATCGCGAAGGCGCTCGAGCCCGCGGGGGTCTGCCGCAACTGCCTCTTCACCGACGACCACTGACCCCGGCACGAGCTCTGGTAAGCGCGCCGTGAGTTCGGCCTCGGCCGCGCGATCAGCGGCAGTAACGAGATCATTGGGATCTTCCGCGCTCGGCTTGCCGATTACGTCACTGGGCGCGAGCTTTTGAAAGCGCGGGGCAATCTCGCGCTGGGCGACTTCCCGCACGACCTGACCGAGTTGATTCAAGAGCGCGCTCTGCATGGCCGCGCCATGGTGAATGAAACGCCTGGCGCGCGCTAGCTACGGATACCCAACCCTCAAATCCGGCATGCACGTCGCCACGCCCGTTGGCACGGCCATTGCTGTTTGGGTGGTCGTGATGAAGATCGTTTGCGCCGCGGTAGTCCTTGGGTGGTCAGTTTTCGCGCACACGGCGCGTGCGCAAACCGCGCAAAATACGGCGCAGCAGTCGCCCACGGCCAGTTTCGATGCGATCCCAACCGCGCCCGCCAGTGTGAATCCAATACCTCAGCCGGCTGGGCCGGTGCGGGCCCCCAGCGCACAGCCCGCGCCGCTACAGCGGGCGTGCACGCCCACCCAGCCGACCGCAGCGCCGTTCGTGCAGCCTTGGACGGAGCGCTGGTACGGCTGGCAAGTGCTGATCGCGGACGCGAGCTCCTTCGGCCTAGTCACGCTCGGCGTTGCCGGCACGAATCAGAGTTACGGCCAGTCGAACACGGCGCGCTCGCTCGTGCTCGTGGGCAGTGGCGGTTACTTCTTGGCCGCGCCGATCATCCACCTCAGCCATCACCGCGTGGGCGCCGCCGTGGGCAGCTTGGCCATGCGCGTGGTGCTCCCGGTATTCGCCGGAGCAGTCGGCGCGAGCGCGCAAACCTGCCCGCGGCCCGGCGCAGAAGACTGGGGCAACTGCGGATTGGAGGGCGCCGTGGAAGGGGTCATTGTCGGAGCCATCCTGGCTAGTGTGGTCGACGCAACGCTCAACTCGGTCGGGCCGCAAACGCTCGGTCGGGACGACGAGCACGAAACCAAGCACGCGCCGTCACTCGGCCTTTCACCCGCGCTGAGCGCAGACGGCAAGCGCGGCGAGCTACGCCTGTTCGGAACATTCTGAATCAGCGAACCCGCAAATCTCGGCGTGCTGCGCGCACATAGCGTGCCTGCTTCTTCAGCGCTGCTCGCGCGACACGGAGTAGCGGCCCTGACCCTCCGGACTCGCGGCGCCCAATGTAGGTAACCGTCGAACTCGCTTAAGGGCGCGCGTGGCGGGCCGTTCGCTGGTTCCGGGAGCAATTCGTTTCCAATCACGGGGAGCCGACCTTGAAAGTTAGACAAGTCCAAAGCGCAGTCCTGTTCGTGGCGTTGAGCCATTTCGTCGTCGCTTGCGGCAATAGCAGCGACGGAGCAGCGCCGAACACAGCTGGCAGCGGCAACGGTTCAAGTGGCAGCGCCGCCAGTGGAGGCGCATCGAGCAGCGGAGGCGCATCGAGCAGCGGAGGCGCATCGAGCAGCGGAGGCCGCGGCAACGCCGCTGGCGAAGGCCCCGTTGGCGGCAACGGCCCAGGCGGTCACCTAACCGGCCTCGTCAAACTCAACCTGAAGGTCCGCTGAGGGCGCCATGAGCAACACCAAGAACTCGCACTCATTGCTGATCTGTAGCGTCCTCCTGGGCTCGCTGACGGTTGCTTCGTTGGCTTCCGCAATGCCGGGCGAAGTGAGCTTCACGCCCACTGGCTTGCGTCTGTCGATCATGAGCATCGTGCTGTCCGCGACCGACGCGAACGGCAACCCAACATCGCAGGCCATGCTCTACACCTGCCCCGGCACCGACGAAGAAGCCTGCTTGGTCGATGTGACCGACCAAAATGCGCTTGACGCGATTTCGCTCTCTGTCGGCATGGCAAAAGTCGACACAGGAACGTACGACACGGTATCAATGAACCTGTGTGCCGCGGGGAAAAATGGCATGACGCCCGCTCCCGGCTACGTACGCGGCACCTTCACGGTGCCAAGCGAGCACAAGACTTACATCACTGGCGAAGGTGCGGACTCGCCCTTCGGCATCCGCGTGCTCGCCGCTGGTGACCACAGCGACGCAGGCTTTGCGAAGATTGGCAATTGGTCCTGCAACACCAAGAGCGTGCACATGCCCTCGCCCATCACCGTCAGCGCGAACGTTGCGACTGACCTGACGGTCGTGGTCGATCCGCAACTGATCGCCTTCTCGACCTCCAATGTGTCCGGCGGCATGGGCGGCTGCCGAGGCATGGCAAACGGCCAGGCGCGCGGCATTTGCGTATCATACCCGTCAATAGTGCCGCTGGTCGGCCAGGCCACGCCCGACCTCGACCGCTTCTTGCTAGCGCACCACAAGAGTGACCCGGCTCTGATCGTGGACAGCAAAGCCAACGCCTACGTCGTGATTGTACGCGCCGCCGGCATGGGCGATCCGCTGACCGCGTTCGTGCGACCGTACTACAGCGAGACATCCGCGCAGACCTCGTCCAACGTGCCCCAAGACTTGGTGTACGGCGGCCCGGCTTACTTCGGCGAAACCCTAGTCTCGAGCGTGCACGTCACCCCCGAAGGCGGAGTCGACTTCGTGACCGGCGGCAGCCTCGACGGCAACTCGGCCATGTTCAAGAACTTCACGCTCGACGACCACAAGGGCATCGTCGATACCCGCACCGAAGGCAGCTACCAGTACCACGCGATTCCGATCGCCAGCGATAGCAACCCCATGGGCGACGGTGGCGCTTCCGG
>JBDTYJ010000243.1:0-9266 GCA_040005755.1 Pseudomonadota bacterium | reverse complement strand
CGCCGCGCGGCATATGAAGACGCCAAACGTCACTTCGGCATCGACGGTGGCGTGTACGCTAAGGGCGATCACACGTTGGTCGTGGAGCTCGTCGCGCCGACGCCCTTCTTTCTCGAGCTCACTTCGTTTTATCCGTCTTATCCCGTGCCGCGCTGGGTAGTCGAAGGCCCGAGCCGCGGGAATTGGTTCTTGCCCGGAAAAATCGTGTCCAATGGTCCGTTCACACTGGCTGAGTGGCGCGTGGGTGCGCGCATTCACCTGGAACGGAACGACAAATACTGGGGGCGTAGTGAGGTCAGAATTCAAAGCGCTGACGCGCTCCCGCTCGAGAACACGACCACCGCGCTCAACCTGTATCTGACCAATGAGGTGGATTGGCTAACGGCCAACATCTACCCGCAGGACCTTGCGGGGGATCTGCGCAAGCGCTCGGATTTCGTGACCGGTCCGGCGTTGAGTGTCTACTACTACCGCATCAACAGCACGCGAAAGCCGTTCAGTGATGTGCGCGTGCGTCAGGCGCTGAACTTGGCCGTGGACCGCGCGCTGATCACGCGCGATGTGCTCGCGATGGGCCAATTGCCTGCGTTTTACTTCGTGCCGCCCGGCGTTCGCGGCTACACGCCGCCCGACACGGCGCTCAGCTACGACGTGGAAAAAGCGCGCAAGCTGCTCGCTGAAGCAGGCTTTCCCGGCGGCCGCGGCTTCCCCAAGTTCGGCATCTTGTACAACACGTTGGAGGCGCACAAGAAGGTCGCTGAAGAGCTCGCCGACCAGCTGCGCCGCAACCTCAATCTGGATGTTTCCGCGTACAATCAAGAGTGGCAGTCCTACCAGCAGAGCACGCGCTCGTTGGATTACGACCTGGCACGCGCCGCGTGGGTGGGAGACTACGAGGACCCGAACACGTTCCTGGATTTGTTCACGACGAACGGTGGAAATAACCAAACCGGCTGGGGCAACCTCGTTTACGACCGCTTGCTGGAAGCAGGCGGGAACGTGGAGCGCTTCCTCGCGGATCCCGAGTTCATTCTGCGGCACGCGAGCCACCCGGTCGAGCTGAAGCGCCTGGCGGAAGCCGTGCGGCGTGAGCCGGAAGCCAGTGCGCGGTTGAAGGCCGTGGCCGAGCTGCGCATGGCGCTGCTCGCCGAAGCCGAGCGCATCCTCGTGCATGACGAGTTCCCGATTCTGCCCGTGTATTTCTATGTCATTGGCGACATGGTGAAGCCGCAGGTGAAAGGCTTTTACGCGAAGCTCGTCGGCAGCGATGGTCGCACGCGCCCGAATCTGCGTGATTTGCACCCGCTACGCGACATTTACATCGATGAGTCCCAACGCAATGCGCCGGTGACCGCGCCATGATCGAAGCGTTGGCATTACTCGGCGGCATCGCCGCGTTGGCAGCCACGGCGTGGTGCCCGCCGCGGCTGACGCGCATCCTTGGCTCGCTGCTCTTTGGGCTGGTGATGGGCGTGGTGCTGCGCTTCTCGTTGGGCGTGTCACTCGCGCTCGTGGCCAGCGTGGCCGCAGCAGCCCTGGCGTATCGCTTCTTGCCTCTGTTGGTATTGCGGCGCGTGGTGTTCTTGGTGCCGGCATTGGTGCTGCTCATCTTCGCGACCACGCTGCTGATGTACAAAGCGCCGGGTAACCCGTTTGCCAACGAACGCGCCACGAGCCCGCAGGTGGAAGCCGCACTGCGTGCGCAATACGGCGTGCCCAAGAACGCGCCACAGTTCTTCGGCATATACATGCGCCGCTTGCTCGTCGAAGGCACTCTCGGCCCGTCCATCAAGGTGCAGGGTCGCTCGGTTGAGGAGCTGATCGCGCCGGCGTTTCCCGTGAGCGTGGCGCTGGGCTTGTTGTCCTTGGTGCTGAGCGTGTTCATTGGGCTCACGCTCGGCATTTTTGCGGGCTTGAAGCGCAATTCCGTTGCGGACCACCTGAGCATGGCCCTGGCGCTGTTCGGCATTTCGCTGCCCAGCTTCGTGCTCGGCGCTGGCATGATGATCGTGTTTTCACTGTGGCTCGGCTGGCTACCGGTGGCGGGTTGGGGCACCTTGAAGCACCTGGTGATGCCGGCGCTTGCCTTGGCGCTGCCCAACGCCGCGGTGATCGCGCGCCTGGCGCGCGGCGGCATGATCGAAGTGATGCAGCAGGATTTCATTCGCACCGCGCGCGCCAAGGGCCTGCCGGAAAGTTGGGTGATCGCTCGCCACGCGCTGCGCGGCACGTTGATTCCCGTAGTTTCCTTCCTGGGTCCGGCAGCGGCCGCGATCATGACCGGCTCCTTCGTGGTGGAGATTTTGTTCGCGGTGCCGGGCATGGGCCAATGGTTTGTGAAGGGCGCGATCAACCGTGATTACTCGGTCGTGCTGGGCACGGCGATCGTGTATTTCGGCATCATCATCCTGTTCAATCTGCTGGTGGATCTCGCCTATTCCTGGCTTGATCCGCGGGTGAGGGGGCGCGGCACATGACCCCGCACAGCGTGCAGAAGAGCCCATTTCAGTTGGCGATGCAGCGCTTGGCGCGTAATCGCTTTGCCGTTGCTGGCGCGCTGTTGCTCTGTGCCATCGCGCTGGCCTGCGTTCTCTTGCCCGCGCTGCTCGCGCTAGATCCGACGACCACGCACCCCGCGCTGCGCAATTTAGCGCCGGCTAGCGGCCACTTGTTTGGCACGGACACGCTCGGTCGCGATGTCCTAGCTCGGGTCTTGGTGGGGGGGCGCACCTCACTGCTGGTGGGCATCGCGGCAACCGCGGTGTCCATCCTCGTGGGCGTGAGCTACGGTGCAATCGCCGGCTTCTACGGCGGGAAAGTAGATGAAGCCATGATGCGCTTGGTCGACTTTCTGTACGGCCTCCCGTACATGTTCCTGGTCATCCTGATCATGCTCATGTTCTCGGAAACCGCGCGCGGCGACATGCTGCCAGTGTTTCTAGCGCTGGGGCTCGTGCAATGGCTCACCATGGCGCGCATCGTGCGCGGCCAAGTGCTTACGCTGCGCCACCAAGAGTTCGTGCTGGCGGCGGAGCTACTCGGCGCGAGTGACCTGCGCATCTTGCTTCGTCACGTGCTGCCCAACGTGCTGGGTGTGGTCGTGGTGTACGGGACGCTGATGGTGCCTTCTGTGATCATTCTAGAGTCGTTTTTGTCGTTTTTGGGCCTTGGTGTCGCGCTTTCGTGGGGGCAGCTGGTCTCCGACGGCATCGCGGTCGTGAACCCCGTTCGTTCCTATTGGTGGCTCTTGTTTTGGCCGAGTGCGTTTCTCGCTGCCACGCTGCTGAGTCTCAACTTCGTGGGTGACGGCTTGCGTGACGCGCTCGATCCCAAGGCCCGCACATGATTCCGCCCAACGAAGGTACGCAAGAGCGGCTGCGCGTTCGTGATCTATGCGTGCGCTTCGTGACCCGCGAGCGCACCGTGCGCGCGGTGGACGGCGTAAGCTTCGATGTTCGACCGGGCGAGGTCGTCGGCTTGGTGGGTGAATCCGGGTGCGGCAAGAGCGTGACCAGCCTCGCCATCCTCGGCCTGCAGGAGAAGCCGGCGGGTCGCGTGACGGGCAGCATTCGCCTGGGTGACACTGAGTTAGTCGGCTCATCCGAATCCGCGCTGCGCAAGATTCGCGGTAACCGCATCAGCATGATCTTTCAAGATCCTCTGAGCAGCCTGAATCCGTATTTGCGCATCGGGGAGCAACTAGCGGAGGTGCTGGAGCTGCACACTGACTTGCGTGGCGAGCGAGCGGTCGCCCGCATGCTGGAAATTCTGAACCAAGTAGGCATTCCGGGCGCTGAGCGGCTGCGCGCTTACCCGCATGAATTGTCGGGTGGAATGCGGCAACGCGTGTGCATCGCGATGGCGCTGCTGTGCGACCCCGAGCTGCTCATTGCGGACGAACCCACCACAATGCTGGACGTAACAATTCAAGCGCAGATCCTGGAACTGTTGCGCTCGCTGCGCGAAACGCGAAACACGTCCATTCTGTTCATTAGTCATGATCTCGGCGTGGTGGCCGAGCTCTGTGATCGCGTCGTGGTGATGTATGCGGGGCGCATTGTGGAACAAGCGCCCACCGCGCAGTTGCTTCACCACCCGCTGCACCCGTACACCGAGGCGCTGCTCAAGAGCACCCCGCGCGTCGACCTGCCCAGGGGCGGCACGCTGCGCCCGATAGCTGGCCTGCCGCCGCGGCTGCCGGACAAGCAGCTCGAAGCATGCGCGTTTGCGCCGCGCTGCCCGCGCGTGCGTGAGGGCTGCACGCAGGGCGAACCGGCACTGGAAAGCGCAGGGCCGGAGCGGCTGCGCCGTTGCATCGCCCCCGTGAGCGAAATGGAAACGCCCGAATCATGAGCGCGCCTCTGCTCAAAGTACGCGACCTGCGCGTGCATTTCCAAACCGAAAGCACCCTGGTGCGTGCCGTGGATGGCGTCAATTTTGAGCTGCGCGCCGGGGAAACGCTAGCTTTGGTCGGTGAATCCGGATGCGGCAAGTCCACGCTCGCCCGTGCGCTCGTGGGCCTCAACCCGATTACTGCTGGCAGCGCTGAGTTGAACGGCGCACCCATCACCGGCCTGTCGCGCCGCGCACTCCGCCCATTCCGCAGTCAGCTGCAGCTCGTTTTTCAAGACCCGTACGCCAGCTTGAACCCGCGCTTCACGATCGCGGAAACGCTGGCCGAGCCATTGCTTTTGCACGGCAAAGCAACGCGCAAGAATGTGGATGAGAAGGTGTGTTCGCTGCTCGCCCAGGTGGGCTTGGATACCGAGCTACGCGCTCGCTATCCGCACGAATTCTCTGGCGGTCAGCGCCAACGCATCAGCATTGCTCGGGCGCTCGCGGTCGAGCCCCGCCTCCTCTTGTGTGATGAGGTCACGTCTGCATTGGATGTGTCCATTCAGGCTCAGATTTTGGACCTATTGCGCTCCGTGCAGCAAAGGCTGGGGCTGAGTTATTTGTTCATCACTCATGACCTGGGTGTAGTGCGCTACATCGCGCATCGTGTGGCGGTGATGTACGTCGGCCAGATCGTCGAGCTGCGCGATACGGAGAGCCTGTTCGAGTCGCCTGCGCACCCCTACACGCAGGCGCTCTTGAGCTCAATTCCCCGGGTTTCTCAGGGCCAAAGCGAGCGCCAGCACCTGCAGGGTGAAGTGCCTTCGCCCGCGTTCCCGCCTAGCGGTTGCCGCTTTCATCCGCGTTGCCCCAAGGTGTTCGCGCGTTGCAGTAAGGAAGTCCCGGAGTTGTATCCGGTGTTGAACGGCGCCAGCCGTTGCTTCCTCAACGAGTGAAGCGGCTGAGGCGTGATTGCAACGCAAGCCGCTGTGAGCGTCTGATCTCGAACAGCTTATCCACAAGCGTTGCCTGTAAGTTGGAGGGCTGACACGCGCTCGTGACAATTGCCGCGCACTGTGCCTTTCCGTGGTCACCCTTGAAGGCCGCGGGCTGCTCGCTGCGCGCGTTGTGTGCGGGCTGTCCGCGTTGTCGCTGCTCGTGTGGACGTTCCACGGCGTAAACTTCGCCAAAGTTCGAGAATCCGTCGCTGGCGTCGGCGCGCTCGGCTTGCTGCTCATCGCCGTCCCGCAATTGCTCTCCCTATTCGTGGAATGCGTTGGCTGGGGTCACGTGTTCGAGCGGCTCGGGCAGCCCGTCGCGATGAAGCCGCTGCTCCGCGTTCGGCTGATGACCGAGGCAGTTGCACAAACCCTGCCTTTTGGCGTCATTTGGTCGGAATCGCTCAAGCCGCTGCTGCTCGGTCGCCACACCGGAATGCCCACGAGCCGCGCCGTCGCCGGCATTGTGACGCGCAAGTACCTGCTGATGTCGTCGCAGGCGGTGTACGTCGCGCTGCTTTCTGCATGCGGCTTTGCGACGCTGCTCCGGCTCTCCTTCGCTTTTACCGGGCATGCGGGCTTCGCCTATGCGGCGTTCGGCATTAGCGCGCTGTTGTGTCTGCTGGCGTTTGCCGTGGGCGGCGCGTTCGCTCGTGGCCGAATTGGGGATCGCGCGCTTGCGCTCTTGAGCACGTTGGGTAGCGCTCGCTTCCAACAGCGCTTGCGTCAGCACCAAGCGTGCTTCTCCGATACGGACACGCTCACCGAGCGCTACTTCACGGCCAGCTTCGCGCGGCACACGCTGCGCCCTGGCCTGTTCTTCCTGTGCGCTTGGCTGTGCGAGTCCTTGGAGAGCTACCTGATCTTGCACTTACTCGGCAGCCCGCTCGACTTCTTCGCCGTGGCAAGCGTCGAGGTGCTGCTGTCGTTCTTGAAGAACGTGCTGTTCGTCTTGCCTGCGGGTATCGGCATACAAGACGTGGGCTACGTGTCCTGCCTCTCGGCGCTCGGCGTGCCCGACGCGCTGACCGTGGGCGCCGCGTTTTCTGCTCTAAAACGAGGCAAGGAGCTGTTTTGGGCGGCCACTGGCTACCTGCTGCTCGCCTTCGAAGCGCGCCCCGCACTGGCCGCCGCGGCCACCGCTACTGCGCCTCAGAATGAAGTGTTGACCGCGTAAGCCGCGCGCTGCGTGTCCATACTCAAGAAGCTGAACTGACCTTCACTGCACGAGCCGCTGTTCAAAAACAGCCGCGAGCCGTGCTCAGCGTTGGCCGCTAGGTGCGTGTGACCTGTGACTATCACGTCGAACTGTCGTTCGGCGGCTAGGCTCACGGCCCACTTTTGGAAAGAACAGCGCGTGCTATCCAGCGAAAGCCCGCCGCGCTTTTCGTCCAGCTCACTCAGCAAGCGATACAGCGCGCCCAAGCCGAGGCGGCGGATCCAGCCGCCCAGCCACACGCCCAGTTCCGACAGCCAGCGACGCTTTTGCACCAAATCATCATTCTGATGACCGTGCGTGAACAAGATGCGCGTGCCGCCAGTATGAATCACGTGCTCATCCGGCGTGCCCTGCACGGCGCCCGCGATCAAATCGTGATTGCCGTGCACATACAGGTAGTTCGAACGCTCGAACCGGCTCGCAATTTCGGGATGCGATGCGCGCGCCCGGCGCAGCTCATGCGCCGGATCCCCCGGCAAATTGCCAGTCAGGGTTTCCCAAATGTCCCCGAGCAACACCACCCTCTCGAAGTTCTTCTCTAGGAAAGTGAGGAACTTGAGAAACTCTCCATCTTCATGGCCGAAGCCGTCGGCGGCGTCGCCCGTGCCCAGGTGCAGGTCCGAGATAACTGCGATCTCCATGGTTTTCCTTTTTCACTCCTAGTGGAGCGAACCTGGGACCTCTGGATATCGGACGCCTGTGTCGAAACCGCGTCGTTCCGGCAAGGGCTGGGCAACTTCACACAAGTTATTCACAGCAACACTCTCTATGAGTTTCCTAAGGCACTCTGCCGAGAGCGCAAGGATCGAGCAGCTTTTCTGCCGAATTCGCGATCGGTGGTCTGACCAGTTGCACCAAAAAGCCCAATTGTGGGGCAATGCTGAGGCAGGAAGAGGGGGGCGCTCGCGCCCCAGCCCAGCACCTCAAAGCACCCGGAGTGCCCGCCGCGACTTCACCCCGGATGGTTGATCGCGGAGGTGCACGCGAGCGGGTATTGAGTCAGCGTCGTGGCGAAGCGAATGGCATCTCGTCGTCGGCGTACTTGCGGATGAAGAAGTCCCAGAAGTCCGGACCTTTGCCAAACGCTCCGACGCTCGCCAGTTGAGCCGGCGCAGCGAGAACCGACCGGCCCCCTCAACCCGCGGCCTCCGCTGCCTTGTCCTGCTTTCTGACCGCGGATGGCTACCACGTGCGGCGTGCGCCGGACGCGTTCGAGGCGTTGCGGGAGGTGGAGCAAAGCCCGCCTGACCTGGTCCTTACCGACCTGCACATGCCGGGTATGACCGGCCTAGAGCTGCTGCGCGAGCTCAAAGCGCGAGCGCTGCCAGCACCGGTCATTCTGATGACCGCATCGAGCGCCACCGACACTGCAATCACCGCGATGAAGGAAGGCGCCGCAGACTATCTGACGAAGCCGCTCAATATGGACGAGCTGTCGATCGTCGTCGGACGCGCGCTCGAAGCAACCCGGCTGCGCCAAGAGGCCGCTGCTCTGAACAGCCAAATTCAAGATTTGGCACGCTTCGACAACATCGTCGGTTCGTCTCCGCAGATGCAGGCGGTCTTTCAGAAGCTCGCTCGGATTGGCCGAGTCGCGCTACCGTGCTGCTTACCGGCGACGTGGGCACGGGCAAGGAGCTCGTGGCTGCTGCCATCCATCATCGCTCGCCGCGCGCTGTGGGCCCGTTCGTTCGCGTTCATTGCGGCGCACTGGCTGAGGGCCTTCTGGAGAGTGAGCTGTTTGGCCACGAGCCTTGCTCGTTCACCGGCGCCGCACGCCAGCGCCAGGGTCGTTTCGAACAGGCGCACGGCGGAACGTTGCTGCTTGACGAGGTCGGGGAAATATCGCTCGCGACTCAGGTCAAGTTGCTGCGCGTCCTGCAAGAGCGTGAGTTTGAACGCGTGGGAGGCAATGAGACCATTGGCGTGGACGTGCGCGTGATCGCGGCAACCCATCGTGACTTGAGGCAAATGGTGAATGCGGGCACGTTCAGGGAAGATTTGTTCTATCGGCTGAACGTGATCAATCTGCACCTACCGTCCCTGCGTGAGCGCGCTTCGGACATCCCGCTGCTGCTCAGCCACTTCCTCAAAAAATTCGCGCTTGCGGACGGCAAGCCCGCGCTCGCTCTAAGTAGCGCCACGCTGCAGCTCCTCACGAGCTACCCCTGGCCAGGTAACGTGCGCGAGGTGGAAAACGTTATGCAAGGCGCAGTGGTCCTGGCCGATGGGGAATTGGTCGAGCCCCGCCACTTGCCGCCGGAAATTACGTCGTTTGTGATGCACAACGAGGGGCTGCCGGCCATTCCCGGTGCATCCATGCTCGACTTCGAGCGCTACGCGATATTGAAAACGTTGGAAGCAACGGGCGGCTCGACCAGCAAGACAGCGCGGCTCTTGGGGATCAGCGTGCGCAAAATTCAATATCGGCTGCAAGCTTATCGGGAAGCGCAGCGGCCAGACGGCGACCGCCGCCACCTTCCGTAACTCGACGCAACGGACCAACAACAGAACGGCGATGAGCCTTTGTGCCCGGTCGCAGCGGCCTGCGCGCAGAAGGGAGGCCGCGAATTTGACGAAGCCTTGATGAGGCTGGGCACGATCGGCGCGGCGAGGAAACTTTACGCTCGAGCTCAGCCTGAACGTTGCTCTACTTGGCAGCTCTCAGGAAACGAGACGCTCTACAACCGGTCTTGCTGCTGTTCAGTGGGCCA
>JBDTYJ010000242.1:0-9269 GCA_040005755.1 Pseudomonadota bacterium | reverse complement strand
GCAGGTGGCGGCAGCGCAGGCGCTCCCACGACGGACAGCTGCGCGGTCGCGGCAGATTGCACCTGGGGCGAGATCCCGAACGAGCTCGTTAAAGCGAGTGATTGCCGGTGCCTGTATGGGTGCGGCTACCTCGCGCAAAACACCACCACCCAGGAGCGCCGCGCGGCCCAATATGAAAAGCTGTGCAACCCGCAAAAGGATGGCCGGGGCGACCCCTGCGGGATCGATGATTGCGCGCCGCCTGGCGTCCTGAGCTGCGTCTCCGGCACGTGCAGGGCGCTCAGTACCATGCGCTAAACCGGGCGGTTCGGCGGCATTTTACCGATCTTTGCCGCATTTTGCTGATGAATCCCCGAAAAAGTTGGGCCTGAACAGCCGGGTGATGGCAGATAGTAGGCATGTGCGGAATCGTTGGCTACGTCGGCCCGGATCGAGCGGCTCCCATCTTGCTGGAGGGGCTGCGTAAACTCGAATACCGCGGCTATGACTCCGCGGGCCTCGCCATTCACGATGGCCGCGCGCTCGAGTTGATCCGGGCCGTCGGCAAGTTGGATAACTTGTCGCGGGCAGTCGAGGGCAAGAAGCTCGAAGGCACCATGGGCATCGGCCACACGCGCTGGGCGACCCACGGCAGGCCGAGCGAGCCGAACGCCCATCCGCACTTAGCCGGTGACGTTGCGGTCGTGCACAACGGCATCATCGAGAATCACTTGGAGCTCAAGCGCGAGCTCGAGCGAGACGGCGTGCGCTTCCAAAGCGATACCGATACCGAGATCGTCGCGCACCTGATCGATCGCGCGGTGTCCAAGGGGCTGACGCTATTCGAGGCCGTGCGCAGCGCGCTCGGCCGAACGCGCGGAGCGTACGCGCTGGCCGTCGCCTCGTCGAAGGAGCCCGACCGCATCGTGGTCGCAAAGAACGCCTCGCCGCTCGTGATCGGCCTAGCTGATGGCGCAACGCTGTGTGGCAGCGACATTCCAGCGCTACTCGGTCACACGCGCCGGATGTTGTTCATGGAAGACAACGAGATGGCCGAGCTCACGCGCGACGGCGTGCGCCTGGAGACCATCGCCGGTGAGCGCGTGAAGCGCGCGCCGCGACAAATTGACTGGAGCCCAGTGCAAGCCGAAAAAGGCGGCTACAAGCACTTCATGCTGAAGGAAATCTTCGAGCAGCCGCGCGCTATCGAAGACACCTTGCGTGGCCGCATCCTGCTCGAGGAGGGGGACTTGGTGGATGCCGAGTTCGGCCTCGATGCGGAGGCCGTCCGCGGCATCGAGCGCGTGTACTTCATTGCCTGCGGGACGAGCTACCACGCAGCACTCGCGGGTCGCCATTGGGTCGAGCAGCTCTCGCGCATCGCCGCGCAAACGGAGTTAGCGAGTGAGGTGCGTTACCGTGAGCCGGTGTTCACCTCCAAGGACCTGGTCGTGGCCGTGAGCCAATCCGGGGAAACGGCAGACACGCTCGCCGCGCTGAAGTCAGCGAAGGAGGCGGGCGCGCGCATTCTGGCGCTGGCGAACGTGGTGGATAGTGCCATTCCACGCGCGGCCCACGGCGCGCTGTACACGCACGCGGGACCGGAAATTGGCGTCGCTTCCACCAAGTGCTTCACCACGCAATTGGCGGCAATGCTGCTGCTTTCGGTGTACCTCGGGCGGCGCCGCGGCGCGTTGGACGCCGCCCGAGCGCGTGAGCTCCTGCAAGCGCTCGTGGAATTGCCGAACGAGATGCGCGCGACGCTGGAGCGCAAAGACAGCGTGTTGGAAGTGGCGCGCCGTTGGCAGCATGCCGAGCACATGTTGTTCCTGGGGCGCGGGCTGGGCTTCCCCATCGCCCTCGAAGGCGCGCTCAAGCTCAAAGAAATTTCGTACGCGCACGCGGAGGGCTACGCGGCCGGCGAAATGAAACACGGCCCGATCGCCCTCATCGACGAAGAGATGCCCGTCGTGGTGGTCATGCCGCACGACGCGCACTACGAGAAAACGCTGGGCAACGTGCAGGAAGTGCGCGCCCGCGACGGTCGCGTGATCGCCATCGCCACCGACGGCGATGAAGAGGCCAAGAAGCTCGCCGAGCACGTGCTCTACGTACCGAAGGTGCCGGATGCGGTCATCCCTCTGGTGACCGTGCTGCCCCTGCAACTGCTCGCCTACTACATCGCCGATCTGAAGGGCACGGACGTGGATCAGCCCAGAAATCTAGCCAAAACCGTCACAGTCGAGTGAACCGCGCCTGTGAAGAGGCCCGCGCAAACGGGGCTCGTCGAGCGGGCTTTGGCGAAGCCCGCTTCGTGATAGAAAGCAGCGCATGACGCGCTCTTCGGTTTTCTTGGTTGGGTTGATCTTGGCAGCGTGCGGCGGTGCTCAAACGGAAAAGCCCGCCACGCCCGCTGCTCCCGAGCCCGCGCTGGCCGCGGCCGCCGAACCCATTTCCGACAAAGACCCCTCATCGGCGGCGGATGCGCCTGCGGCAGTCACCATCCCGACTCAATGCGCAAAAGCCGGCAAGTTCTGCCTGCCGGATCGCGCGTTCACCAAGCGCATGTGTAACGGCAGCTACCCGTCCATCGCGCTGTACTTCTTCGGCAACGGCTTGCCCTTCAGCCGCGGTTACCTCACGCGCAAGACACAGGCCTGGAACGCCGAAGGCGGTGCCTCCGACAACACGTACCTAGAATTCGACGAAGAGGTGCTGCTGCTCGTCGAACGCAGTGCCGACACCGGAGGCATGCAAGTGAGCGGCGCGGGCGGCAGCTACGAAGCCCTGCGTTGGAACGGCTCGTGCGTGACGCTCGCCAAAGAAGAAGTCACGCTGGAAAAGCCCCCTACCCCTAAGGTGGCGAAGGTGGAGTGGCGCTTCCTGGACGACAACATTCAAGCGGCGTTGCGCGAGGACCCGATCATCAACAAGGCCGTCTCCACGCGCCGTAACGAATGCAAAGGCGCAGTGAGCGGTGACGTGAGCTTAGCCTGCGTCAAAGCGGATGACCGGCTCACGGACGTGGTGGTGAGTTATTTGCGGAAGGGCGGCAAATTACCGGTGCCGAGCAAGCTGCCGCAGTAATTCCCTGCGCACAGTGCGGAGTTTTGAGCGAGCGACCGCAAGACGAGCGCGCGAGCATCATTCCGACGTACTCGCCGTCACTCCAGCTGGCGCTTCGGTGCATTGATTCGCATCCGGCGGGCACACCAGCTTGACTGCGTTATCCGACTGGCGATCGAAGCTTTGATTCCAGCGTTCTAGCCAAGCATCACTATCAAACAGCCCGACGTGCGTGTGCTTAGAGTCGAAATCGAGGCCGGCGGAAATGGCCTCGAACCCGGCGACACGCATCAGCAGCGCGCCCTGAAAGCCGTTGGGAACGCTCTGCAGCCGCCCACGCGCCACGGCCGGACCACCGCTCAAGTTCACCAGGTGGATGTCCGTCAAACGACAACGCCTGGCGAGCGAGCCCGTTACCGCGAGCCCGCGCAGCGGGAACGCGCTGGCCACCCACTTGGGCACCGAGCCTTGCTCACTCAGCACGGCGAGGCCCGGCGTGGCGTCCCGTAAATTCGCGCGAAAAGTGCCGGCCAGCTCGAGATTTTCCCCGGCGTGCCCATACAGTGAGTCCAAGTTCACGTCCGCCCACCAACCCGAAATAGGGTCGGCCACTTTGGGCAGTGCCGCATTGCGCACGTGCACCACGCCCGAGGCATGCGCCGTCTGCCCTTTCAGATCGAGGTCATCCAGCACCAGCTGGGCGTTCATATCCGTTGTCACTTTGGTCGCGCCAACGCGACCGTGAGCACCCTCGATGTTCACTTTGGCCGTGCCCGAGAGCTTCCCGGAACGCTGCGCCAATTGGCCTTCGACGTCGAGCATTGAAACGCGCGCCGCCCAACCCTGCGTTGGGTCCGCGCTGCTCTGTAAACTGGCATTGCGGAAGCTCACGTTCACCTTGCCGCCGCCATCACGCTCCAATAACCCCTGATCGAAATTCGCGACCACCCCGATGTCCGCGCGGGTGGTGAACTCCCCCCAGCTCATCTCGGTTTGGCCGAGCTGAGCGTTGAGCGAAATGGCAGTGTCTCGATCCGAGAGCAACTGGGCCTTGGCATCCACCTGAACCGCCTGCACGCGCGACCAAGGGCAGTTCGCGTTTTGGGTGGTGCCACCCACGGTCACGCCGGTCGACGTGAGACGGGCGTCCACGGCCCCGCTGTGGCGCGCCATGTCGAGAGCCGAAAGCTCCATTTGCAGCGCGGATTTCCCAGAAAAGCGCATGTTTCCGGAATCCACGTGCCACGCCGCCGGCAGCAACGAGAGCGTGCCGCTGAGCGCACCAGCCGCAGTTTGGCTTAGCTTAGCCCGCACGTCCACGCGCGGCGCCGCAGCCTGCTTGAGCGCGGCGCCGGCGAACGTTGCCAGGGGGTGCAACAATGTGGCGGTCACTTCCAGCCGTTGCTCGGTCTTGTCTTTTGGTTGGGCGAACGTGCCTCGGGCCATGGCGCCAGTCGTTAACCGCGCGCCTCGGCCCTCCGCAATCAACGAGGGGGTTTGTGCGATGAAGCGCGTGAGCCGCGTGCCGTCAGTGCGCTGCGTGGATTCGGCCAGCAGCGTCAGCTGCGGGGCGCGCACGTTCAGACCGCTGCCCGCTCCCGACATTGCCGACAAGTGCGCTTCACCGCGCAGCTGGTTCCCCTTGGCATCGCGATGCGCAACTACGTGCACCTGCAAACCCGCCAAGTTGAGCTCCCCCTTGCCCAACTCCGCGCGCAAGGAACGACCCGTCACATCAAGGGCGGCCGTACCCGTGCCCTGCTGCGGGTCCACGCGCTCTACGTGCAGCACCACGGATCCGGCATAGTGCAGCTGCTTTTCGCTCAACCGTGCAGCGACGCCGTTGGTTTCCAGGAGCGCGTCAGCGTTCAGCTCACCCGCCTCGTAATGACCGCGCGCCAGCACGGCCGCACCGCCAGCGGAGAGGGAAAAGCCGCTGTTTTGCAGCCAGCGGTTCAGCCAGCGGGCATCAGGAATGTTGACGCGCGCCTCGTTGAGACGCGCCTCCTTGAAGCCGAAGGGCTTGGCGGTATCGCGATTGTCGCTCACCACCGTGACGCTTGCGCGTTGGATCTGAGGCGGGTATCCGGGCGCGATCGGCTCCTTCACCGTGCCGAGATCCACGATCAGCTCAGCGCGGCTCCCTGGCTCAACCGGGCTACTGGCGTGTAACTCAATGCGCGCGGCCTCGAGATCGCCCTGCACCGTGCGCAGCTGGAGGTCGTGCTGTTCGACGTCGATTCGGCTTTGCGGCGTGAATATGCCGTGTTGCGTCTGTACATCGACATGCAGAGAGCCGCTTCCGGAGGAAACCTTCGTGGCCGGGTCAGCGCCGAACAAGGCGTACACTTGAGGGTCGAGCGCGGGTGAGTCCAAGCGAACGTGCGCCGAAATGTAATGCAGGGGCTCGAGCCCCTGCACCGTTCGCACGTCGAAGCGGTGTACGGTGCAGTCGACGTGCCCGTGCAAGCCTGGCGCAATGCGATAGGTACCCGCGGACAATACGCCCGGGCTCAGGTCCAGCGTGGCCGGTCCGACCCAGAGCTCGCGCGCGGGCTTGAGCTGAAACGTGCCGCGCGCGCGTCCCGAGCCTTGAAACCGAAATTGCTGCGACCACAGCTCGGCCACGCCCACGTCCACGTCGTCGAAGCGCAACTTCCACAGGTTGTACTGGGCGTCCAGGATGGGCGGTTCGGGGACGTACGCCTCGTAAACGGCGGGCGAAGCGAATTCCGGTATTGGCGCCAAAGCGCCGACCCACGGTTCATGCTTGCTCCAAGGATCGATGCGGTTGCGCATTCGAAAAGCAACGCCTTCGCCACGCAAGTGCAAGGCGTGAAACGAGCGCTGCGTCAGCTCACGCAGCGCTAGGACGACGAAGCCGCGCCGCATGTCGATCGAGAACTGAACGTTGTGATCTTGGAAGGTGACGCGCACGCCCCGCACGTGCACTCGCCCCGGGATTACCGTCCAGCCACCGCGAACAGTCGCTTTCACCTGATTGGTGCTCTTGAACGCCAGCGGCAGCACGTTCAGGTTGAGGAACAAGTTCGCCGCGACTAAGTACAAGAGCTCGAGCCCTGCGAGCGACCACAACAGGATGCGCAAGGCGAGCGGCCAGCGGCGCGCGCGCTCGCCGGGCGCGCGCGTCAGCAGACGCTGCAAGGCGAAACGAGGAACGGCCACGCCTTCTGCAATGCACGAGTCGGGCCGGGTCGAAAAAGCGCAGCGACCCGCTAGCTAGGCGCCATTTGCGAGGATTCTCAGCGGTTTTCGCAGAGGCAATTTGGCACGTTGGGGCGTTCTCGGGGAGAAACAGCTGCCCGCTGCTGGCTTAAATCGCGCGCTCCGGGCACAGGCTCCGATACAAATCCGCCGTCTGCTTCGCGATCGACGACCAGCTGAACGTGCTCTCGACCCGCGCCCGGCCGGCTTTCCCGAACTCTGCCGCGAGCTCCGGCTTGGCCACCAACTCGTTGACGCGCGCCGCGAACGCCCGCGCGAACGCGTCACGATCCTTCGGTGCTCCCAACGGTGTGCCGTCCGCCTCGAAATGGACCAAGAAGCCGGTCTTGCCGTCGACGACCACCTCTGGAATGCCACCGACCGCCGAAGCGACCACGGGCGCGCCGCATGCCATCGCTTCCAGATTCACGATCCCGAAAGGCTCGTAGATGGAAGGGCAGGCAAACACGCGGGCGTGGCTCAGCAGCTGAATCAATTCGGGCCGCGGCAACATTTTCTCTATCCAGCGCACGGGGCCACGCTCCTGTTCGAGCTGACTGACCAGCGCCCTCACTTCGGCGCCCATCTCCTTGGTGTCAGCGTCTCCCGCACACAGCACGAGCTCTACCTCAGGGGCGAAATAGCGCGCCGCTTCCAGCAAATGCACGATGCCCTTTTGGCGTGTCACGCGGCCCACGAACACCACGTACGGCTTGTTCGGGTCGATGCCCTCTCGCTCGAGCACGTTGGTCGCTGGGTCGTGCCGGAATTGCGCGGGATCGATGCCGTTGTAGATCAAGTGTACGCGCGCCGGATCGACCTTGGGGTAGGCCGTCAGGATGTCTTTGCGCATGCCAGCCGAGACGGCGATCACCGCGTCTGCCGCCTCGATTGAGGTCTTCTCACAGAAGCTGGACAGCGCGTACCCGCCGCCGAGCTGCTCCGCTTTCCAGGGGCGCAGCGGCTCGAGGCTGTGCGAGGTCATCACGTGCGGAATGCCGTACATCAATTTGGCCAGGTGCCCCGCGAAGTTTGCGTACCAGGTGTGCGTGTGCACGAGGTCTGTGCCTCGCACGGCCTTGGCCATCAATAAATCCACGGACAGCGTGCGCAGGGCTGCAAGCTCGGGCGCGTCCCCATCCAGCAAAGCCCACGGCTGATAGGTGCCAGCAACGTGCGGCAGCGCGCGGTCGGCTCCGAAGCAATGCACCGCAAGCTCTACGAGCGGCGCGAGCTCTCGCGCCAAATATTCGACATGCACGCCGGCACCGCCGTAGACCTCCGGCGGGTACTCGCGGCTCAAGAGCGCGATTTTCATGACTTTTCGCCTCAGACGCGAATCGGGTCGTTCTTGCCGACGACCACGATGCCGTTGTCGCTGAAGGTGAAGCCGCGCGCGCGATCTTCCTCGGCATTGACGCCGATGCGCGTGCCGGGAGGCACCTTCACGTTCTTGTCCAGGATGGCGCGCCGAACGATCGCGCCGCGACCGACATCCACCCCGTGCATCAAGACGGAGTCCTCGACCGTGGCGCGTGAATGAATCGAGACGCCGGGCGATAAAATCGAACGCCGAACCGAGGCTCCCGACACGATCACACCCGAAGCGACCATCGAGTCAATCGCCATGCCGCGACGTTGATCCTCATCGAAAACGAACTTCGCAGGAGGAAGCGAGCCGGAATACGAGTGGATCGGCCACTCATGATTGTACAAGTTGAAGATCGGGTGAACGCTGATGAGATCCATCTGCGCTTCGTAGTAGGCGTCTAGCGTGCCCACATCGCGCCAGTAGCCAGCGTCCCGCTCCGTGGCGCCGGTCACCTTGTTTTGGTGAAAGTCGTACACGGCGGCCTGACCGGCATCCACCATCGCGGTGATGATGTTGCCACCCATGTCGTGCGCGCTGTCCTTGTTTTCAGCGTCCGCGTGCACGGCCTCGATCAGCGCTTTGGTGTTGAACACGTAGTTGCCCATCGACGCGAACACGTGTTTCGGGTCGTCGGGTAACCCCACGGCATCTTGCGGCTTTTCGCGAAAGCTCGCGATCCTGTTGTTGGCGCCAGGCACAATCACGCCGAACCGCGAAGCTTCCTCTTTGGGGACGCGAATTGCTGCAACGGTAACGCTCGCGCCGGATTGCATGTGCGCGTCGATGATCTGCTCCGGATCCATACGGTAGATGTGATCCGCGCCGAATACGCAGATGTAGTCCGGATTCTCGTCCTGGATCAGGTTCAGGTTTTGGAAGATTGCATCCGCTGAGCCTTCGAACCAGCGCGGGCCGAGGCGCATCTGCGCAGGCACCGTCATCACGAAGTTGTTGAACAATGGTGACATGCGCCAGGTCTGGGCGATGTGCCGGTCCAGACTGTGGCTCTTGTATTGCGTGAGTACCGCGATGCGCAGGTAGCGGCCGTTGACCAAATTACTCAACGCAAAATCGATGATGCGATAGTTCGCGCCGAACGGCACCGCGGGCTTTGCCCGATCACGAGTCAGCGGCCAAAGCCGCTTTCCTTCACCACCAGCGAGAACCACTCCGAGCACGTGCGGGCGTTTGGCCATACCGGAAAAATCCTGCCGGAAGTCGCGGCTCAACGGAAGCGCTTTCTAACCGGTCCGCGCGCCATTGGCCGACGCTCGGCGATTGCGGCCAGAAAAGGCCAAAACCAGCAGCTGGCCCGCCATGCGTGGGGCACTCTTGTACGTGTCGAACGCTCGAAATCGCGACAAACGTGCGTGGCAGCGCTTGGCACGAGAGCTGAAGTAGAGTGGCCTACGCAGAGCGCGTCCGCCCAGGAGAAACACATGCTCGCCTTCCGCAAGATACTCGTGCCGACCGACTTGTCGCACTGCTCGACTCGCGCGCTGGCAGAGGCGCATGAGTTCGCGCGCCAGTTCTCCGCCACGATCGATCTACTTTACGTGTGGACGATGCCGCCCCTGGTTGCGCCAGAATCTTTGCTCACGGGCATGGGGATTGACCAACAACCCTT
>JBDTYJ010000241.1:0-9278 GCA_040005755.1 Pseudomonadota bacterium | reverse complement strand
ATCGCGATGGATCACGGCAGCCACACGCTGTACCTGGCGTTCGAGTGGCTGGGCTCGCACCCGGTTTCGGTCAGCGCCAAAGCAAGTAACCTGAGCGAGTTCGATACCGAAGATAATTTCAGCGCCACGCTGACCTTCCCGAACGGCATCGCCACCGCTCAGCTGACTTGGACTGCGGGCGCTCGTAAGGTCATGTACACGCTTCATGGCGAGTACGGCGCCATCACGGTGGATGACGATCAGGTGCAGCTGCTGGTTCGTGACGATCTCGTCGCTTCACGGCCGGATCTCGCACGGCGCGCTGGCATCCAATCAGTACCTTCGCATTGGATGGACGCGAGTCACAAAGAGTGGTTCGGCAGCCTGCTCGACAAGTTCAAGCTAGCCATTGCCTCCAATGATTACGTCGGTGCGGATGCGCGGGATGCCATCGAGTGCATCAAGGTCATTTCCGCGGCCTATTTGTCGGCCAGTTTGAGCTCGCGTGAGGTCGCCATCGTCGATGCACGCCCCCCGACCCGCGAGAACGGTGCTCGCTCGAACGGGCACCACCGCGCCGCCCCCTCCCGCCCATGAGCCCTCTGGGGCTGGTGGAGAAAGCGCTCATCGGGCTCTTTCTCGCGCTGCCAGCGTTGGTGCTGGCAGCGTATGCCGTGCGCGTGGCCGTGGTCGGCCGTGCGCTCGATCCGCGGGTGCAAAGGGAGGCGAGCACCATCTTGATGGGCCGCTTCCCCATCGAGGCGTTTCACTGGGCGCTGCGCGGGGTAGGTAAAGCGCTGTCACGCAGCGGCATTTCGCCGGATGCGCTGACGCTGATCTCGCTCGTGATTTCCGGAGCGTCGTTGCCGCTCTCCGCGCTCGGGCTGCTGCCCGCGGCGGGCGGGGCGCTGCTCCTGGGAGCCGCCTTCGACGCGTTCGACGGCATTGTCGCGCGCGAGCGCGGTGTCGCCTCTGATTCGGGTGAAGTGCTCGACGCGGTGGTGGATCGCTACGCCGACGCCGCTCCGCTCCTGGGCTTGGCTGTCTTTTACCGTTCCTCCGTGCCCGCGCTGTTGCTCGTCATGGCCGCGCTCATGGGCTCTATGTTGGTCAGCTACGTGCGCGCCAAGAGCGAGGCGATGAGCTTGTCATTGGCCGGCGGTTTAATGCGTCGGCACGAACGCATTGGCTATTTGACCGTCGGTTTGTTGGTAGGCCCGCTGCTTCAACCGGCCAACTCCCCGGTGGTCGCGCCGCTCACGCTGCTTGCGGTCGCGGTCGTGGCCGTCGTTGCCAACATTGCCGCGGTCTCGCTGACGCGCGCGGCACGGCTTGCCTTGGTCGCGCAGGGCCGTGGTCCGAAAGGCCAGCCGTGAGCACCGAACAGAAACGGCACCTTCGCGTGTTGACGGAGTTACCCGGCCCCAAGTCTCGCGCTTTGCGCTCTCGGGAGGCCGAGCACCTTGCTCCTGGCACGCAAGCCATCTGGGAGTACGCGGGCATCGCTGTGGAGTCCGGCACCGGTAGTGAGTTGCTGGATGTCGACGGCAATCGCTTTCTGGATTTGGTTGCGGGCATCTCGGTCGCGGCACTCGGTTATGCGCACCCGCGTTACATCGCAGAGTTCGGCGCACAGCTGGCCAAGATCCACGTGGGCTCGTTCACGACGGAACCACGTCTGAAAGCTCTCTCGCTGTTGGCTGAAATGCTCCCTCCGGAGCTGGACAAGATCCAATTGTTTTCGGGCGGCTCGGAAGCGGTGGAAAGCGCGCTACGCTTGGCGCGCGCGTACACTGGCAAGTTCGAAGTTCTGTCATTTTGGGGCGGTTTTCACGGGAAAACCAGCGGCGCCCTCGCGCAAATGGGCAGTGATTTCAAACACGGCTTGGGCCCGCTGCCCCCCGGCGCCCACCTCACTCCGTATGCGGATTGCGCGCGCTGCCCGTTCAAATTGCAGCATCCCTCCTGTGGCCTCCTATGTGTGGAGTTCGCACGCGACAAGCTGAAGAAGGAAACGACGGGCAAGCTCGCCGCTATCTTGGTGGAGCCGATGCAAGGCACCGCTGGCAACGTCGTCCCGCCGCCTGATTTTCTGCGCGCGGTGGCTGACGTCGCCAAGGAGAATCAAGCACTGCTCATCGCCGACGAAATGATCACTGGTTTTGCGCGCACGGGGCGCAAATTCGGGATCGAGCACTCGGGCATCAAGCCGGACATCATGACCTTGGGCAAGGGCATGGGCGGCGGTTATCCCGTCACTGCGGTGGCCACGCGCGCGGAAATCGCGAGTGCCGAGCCGTGGTCCAAGCCGAGCTTCTCTTCTTCGAGCTACGGCGGCAACCCGTTGGCGGCCGCCGCAATGGCCTCGAGCCTGGGCATCATTCGGGATGAGGGGTTGGTTGAGCGGGCGCGCGCCGTTGGTGCCCGGCTCAAAGCTGGCATTGCGGCGCTGGCCGAGCGTCACCCAACCGTCGCAAACGTGCGCGGTGAAGGGCTGTTCATCGGCTTCGATCTCGTCCAACCCGGCACGGTCGAGCCATGGACAACCGCAGAATGCCGCAAGTTGTTCGACGCCACGCTGCGCCGCGGCGTGGTCACCATGGCGTACGCCCCGCGTGTCCGCATCAATCCCCCGCTCATCTTCAGCGAGGCCGAGGCGGATGAATCTATCGCGGTGCTTGATGAATCGCTCACCGAGGTCCAGGGGCACCGGGCGCATGCTGTCGCAAAGAGCGCATGAGGTGCCGGCGGCCCCGCAGCTGCCCGTCGTAGCGAAGGCTTTGCTGTCGTCCGGCGCAGCCACGCTGACGGACGGCGCCGTGTACCAGCTCGTCTTATGCGCGTTGCCGCAGCATTACGGCCTGGTCGCGGCCGCCGGCGCCGTTGCCGGCGCGATCGTGAATTTCCTAATCAACCGGCACTACACGTTCACGAGCACTGCTGAGCGCGCTTGGCCGCAAGCACTGCGTTATGCCGTGGTCTCGCTGGCCACGTTCTTCGCGCTGCGTTTGTTGCTGGCGGGCAGCATCGAGGGTCTGGGTTGGTCCCCGCGCGTTGCTTGGCTGCCGGCTAAGCTTGCCGCGTGGGCGCTGGTCTCGTACCCCGCGCAGCGGCTCTGGGTGTTCTCCGCGAAGGGCGTAACATGAGGAATTTGCCCGACGGAGCGGCGGCGTGGAGGACGCGCGCGTTGGCCCATGTGCGCGCCTTGTGGCCGCGTTATCCGTGGTGGCCCTCCGCGCCGTTTTGGCTGTTGGCATTGTTTTGGGGCGTGCAAGGCAAGCTGCGCTGGGATCACATCGCGGTCGCGCTGCTCGTCACATTCATGTCCTATTGGTCCATTTGGACGAAGCGCCTGTATCTCGGTATTCTGCCCATTGGCTTAGTCGGCGTGCTGTACGACACAATGCGCGCCGTGAAGAACGTCGGCCTGACGCCGGACAATGTGCATGTGTGTGATGTGCGCGCCATCGATCAGCGCTTCTTCGGCATCGATTGGCATGGCACGCGCGCCACGCTGCATGACTACTTTCAGGCGCATCCGAGCCCCTTCTTGGATGTGTACTGCGCCATCCCGTATGGCACGTTCATCGCCATCGTGATTCTGTATTCGGTGTATTTGTTCCGTAGGGATTACCCTGGGCTACTGCGCTTCACCTGGTCGTTCTTGGCGTTGAACGTGGCTGGCTTCATCACGTATCACCTGTACCCAGCAGCGCCGCCCTGGTACTTCCACCACTACGGCTGCGCCGTGAATTTGGCCACGCACGCCAGTGAGGGGCCGAACTTGGCCCGCGTGGATGCGTGGCTCGGTATTCCGTATTTCGCCGGCGTTTATGGGCGGTCGAGCGACGTGTTCGGGGCGGTGCCTTCGCTGCACGTCGCCTATCCACTGCTCATGACGCTGGAAGGGTTTCGCCGCCACAAGCTGCTCGGCCGCGTGCTCTTGGTTTGGTTCTATCTTTCCATGTGCTTTGCCGCCGTGTACCTCGATCACCACTGGGTGTTCGATATCGTGCTCGGGTCGGTGTACACACTCGTTATTTCTGCCGTCATGCGCCGCCTGTTCAAAACGCGCCTCGTCCTCGAGCTTCCGGGCGCTCCCCGAGTACACGGAGTCACGCAGTGAGTTTAGGTTCGGAAGAAGGTGCGGCGCCTAGCGACCGCGTGCGCAGGTACGTCGCGTGGGCGGTGCGTCGGGGCCCGTTGCTTTGGGCGCTGGCCGTGCTGTTGGCAGTGCCTGCGCTGTATCGCACCGTGCAGCTGTACGCGAACCTGAAGAGTGACGTGGAGGAGCTCTTGCCTCGCAGCGCGCCCAGCGTGGCCGCGATCGACGAACTGCGACGGCGCATGCCAGGCGTGCGCTACCTGGGTGTTCTGGTGGATGTCGGCCGCTCGCAGAATTTGGCGGCGGGTGAGCGCCTGCTGGATGACCTGGCCGCGCGCGTGGCCCAATACCCGAAAAATCTAGTGGCTTCCGTGCGCACCGGCGTGCAGGCGGAGAGCGCGTTCCTCAAGCGGAACGCCCCGTTGTACGTTGATCTTGCGGACCTGAAAACGGTCTACGAGCGCATCTCGGACGAACGCGATCGGCAAGTTTCCAAGAGTATGGATCTTGGCTTGGGAGCGGATGAAGACGACGAAAAGCTCGACTTCAGCGACCTGCAGAAGAAGTACCAGAGCAAGGGCGGCGACCGCTTCAAGAACGCGCGCTTTTCCAATGCCGACCAGCACCTCACCTTGATGCTGATCGAGGTCGCTTCGCTCACTACCGGTTCGGATTTGGGCAACGCGCTGTTCAAGCGCGTGCAGGCGGATTTGAAACAGCTCGGCGGTACCGAAAGGTACGCATCCGGCATGCGCATCGGCTACACCGGTGACGTCGCGATCGACATCGAAGAACTAGCCGCCTTGGTCTCGGACTTGAGCGTGTCTTCAGTCGTGGTGATCATTCTCACCCTACTGGTGGTGCTCTTGTACTTCCGTTGGTGGAAGAGCATCTTCGCCCTGCTTGTGCCGCTCACGCTGGCGGCGTTCTACGCTTTTGCGCTCGTCACCCTGCCACCCATCAACATCGACGGCCTGAACTCCAATACCGCTTTTTTGGGCTCGGTTATCGTCGGAAACGGCGTCAATTTCGGCATTATTCTACTCGCGCGCTATGTGGAAGAGCGGCGCAATGAGCGCCCGATTCAGGAATCGCTAACCACGGCGATCTGGGGTTCGCGCGCGGGCACGATCGTGGCCGCGTTGGCAGCCGCCACCGCCTACGGCTCATTGATGCTCACGCAGTTCCGTGGCTTCCACCAATTCGGTGTGATCGGCGCTATCGGCATGCTGGCTTGTTGGGCGATGGCGTTCCTGCTCGGTCCGTCCCTCATTGCCTGGCTGGATCGCGATGGCAGCAGCCAGAAGAATGGTCAGCACCGGCCGGCGATCATGGGGCGTGTGGCAAACTTCGTGCAACGTCGCCCGCTGCCAATCGTGGCCGTCGCAGCCGCGCTCACGGTTTTCTCACTGTATCGCGTGCGCAGCATCGATGGCTCGTGGATCGAATACGACTTCTCCCAGCTGCGCCGCGCGGATTCGCACGTTTCAGGCGAGGCGTATTGGGGCCACCGCATGGACGAGCTCTTGGGCCGCTACCTGACGCCGCTAGTCGTGATTACGGATTCGCCCGAAGCCACCGCGCGCGTGAGCGCGGAGCTAAAGGCTTCTGCGGAAAGCGGTGTGCTCAAAGAGTTCGTCTCGCAAGTGCAAGATCAGCACGACGTGATCCCAGCGGATCAGCCGCAGAAGCTCGCGGAAGTGCAGAGGATTCGCGAAATTTTCACGCCGCGCATCAAGGCGGAGCTCTCGCCCGAACAGCGCGACGCGGTTGAGCCTTACCTACCGGAAGACAGCCTGCACACGCTGCGCGCTGATGATTTACCGCATACGCTGACCGCCGGCATGCGCGAGCGCAACGGGCGAGTTGACCGCGCCGTGCTGGTTTTCCCAAAGCCGAGTGACGCCGCGTGGCACGGGGACGCCTTGGCCACGTTCACCAACGAGCTGCGGCGCATCGGCGGTGCTGACGCGCGCCCCGCGGGCTCGATTCCGTTGTCTGCAGACATCATCTCTTCCGTGTCGCACGACGGACCGCTGGCGACGTTGGTCGCGCTGCTCGGGGTGGTGGTGCTCGTGACCGTTATCTTCCGCCTCAGCCGCTCCACACTGCTGATCATTGGCTCCTTGTTGATCGGCGTGCTGTGGCTTACCGCGGCAACTCTGGTGTTGCACGTCAAAGTAAACTTTTGCAATTTCATCGCCTTCCCGATCACCTTCGGCATCGGGGTGGATTACTCGGTCAACGTGATGGCACGCTTTCGCCAAACCGGCGAACGCGACGTACTTGAAGCCATTCGCTCCACTGGAGGCGCGGTGGCGCTGTGCTCCATGACCACGATCATCGGCTATGGATCGCTGCTTTTGGCTCAGAACCGCGCCTTGTTCCTGTTCGGTTTAGTGGCCGTGCTGGGCGAGATCACGTGCTTGGTTTCCGCCGTGATCGTGCTCCCGGCGGTGCTTGCGGGCTTTCGCAAACGGCGCGCCCCGGGCGCTACCGCGGCCGCAGCGCGCTGACTGGAACTGCGCTCCGAGGCGAGTCACAATCCGCGGATGTGCCGGAACATTCGCCCACTGTTCAACTTCGCGCCGCCCGCGACGGAAGCAGAAATTCGCGCGGCTTCTTTGCAATATGTGCGCAAGGTGAGCGGCGTGCTCAAGCCATCACAGGCAAATCAACTCGAGTTCGATCGCGCCGTGGCCGCAGTGGCCGAATGCACCCGCCACCTCATCGAAACCTTAGTCACCAACGCGCCCCCCCGCGATCGTGAAGTGGAAAAGGAGCGCGCCAAGGCCCGCAACGTGCGGCGCTTCGGCGCCACAGGTCGCGGCTAGGGCCCCATCGTAAGCCGGCAATCGCCGGGAACAGCACGACTCCGGGAGGTGCGCTGCCGGATCGCGAGCGCCCCATCCTGCCCTCAGTAAAGCTCACCGGACGGTTCAAAGGAGACAATGACGCGCGCTTCCAGGAGGTGCTGGTCGACGACCAGTACGTCTACGTCAACGGCAAGCACAGCTACTGGCGCTTCCCTAAATAGACTGCGCGCGGCCGCCTACTTGCCGACGAACGTCGTTACCGTCGATGCTCCGAGCACGGCGGTGAAGGTGCCGTTGGCTACCGTGACAGCCGCCTGTGAGGCCAGGTTGTCCGCGGACGAGGTGACCCAGGGCGTCATCGACGCGGGCGCAGTCCCGCCGGCAATAGTGATGGGGACGCTGGCGGCTGCGGCCGCCTTGTTGATGGCCACGACGACCACGGTGCCGTCCGAGCCCACATAGGCGGTGAGGAATACCTTGGCGGGAATGGCCCCCGCCACCTCCACGCGCATGTACCCAGGCCGCACGAATTTGCTGTAGTTGCCCAGCGTCCAATGTCGTTTGGTATCGGTCGAGCCGAGCACCAAGCCTTCGTTGTCGCCGGTCTGCGAGTAATTCCAATAGAGCCACGCCGACGCGTCGCCGATGGCCAGCGCTTCGTGGATCCAGCCTGCCACGGCGAGACCGTTGTTGATATCACTGCTCGGACCCTGTTCGGGCCACCATTTCACGCCCGACATCTCGGTCTCCCAAACCTCTTTGCGCGAGGCGGTGACGTCGCTCGGCCACGGGTAAGCGTGCTGCGAGTCGTACTCATGCGTGCCGATGATGTCGAAAGCGGCCCACGCAGTCGCGTCCTTGGCGAGGTAGTGCCCGTAGTCGTACCCGCCTCCCGTGTCGCAGACCGTGTTGCTTGGCGGAAAGCCGCATTTGAGCGGATCCGAGCTGTTGTGCCCGCCCGGATCGGGGCCGGCCGACTTGTTGGACCAAAGATGGTCCCACTCCGAAGTTTCGGGCGCGATGACCTTGATGCCCGCCTGCTGCAGCATCGGTCCGACGACCTTCACGAAGGCGACCATTTCGTTCGCCGTGTAGAGCATCGTCGGGTAGTTGCCGTTGCACGGATCCACGCTGCCGCATGACGCGAATTCGGGCTCGTTCGAGATCGACATGGCGTAAAGGCCGTTGTCCTTTGCGAACTTCGTGATCGCGGTTGCCCACGATGTGTAACAGCTCGTGTTCAAGTGCCCGCCGTTATTCACATCGTTGTTGGACTTGCAATTGGCCGGTGCTGTCCAGGTGGAACCGATGATCTTGGTGCCGGCTATGCCCTTCACCATCGAAATATCGCCCGAGGCGCCAGACGTGATGAACCCGCCGGTGGGATTCATGCCGACGCGCAAAATCGTGAGACCGATGTCTTTCACGGCGTCGAAGATGCTCGAGGGAACGGGCGCGTTGTAGGTATCGTTGAGGCCAAACCCCTCGATCTTTTGGTGCGTTTGAGTGAGCTGGACGGTGACGGGTCCCATGTTGTTCGCACCCGCTGAGCCGCCTGTGGCAGTCCCCGCCACGCCGGCGCCGCCGGTTGCCGGGGGATTACCACCCATGCCAACGACAATGGTGCCACCAGTACCAGCGTCCGGGCTGCCGCTGTTGCCACCACTCGCGACCGTGCCACCGGTGCCGCCGCCGCCCGCGGTACCCACTGGTTGCGAGCCGCCGCTGGCGCCTCCCACTGCCGAACTCCCTCCCACTGCCGAACTCCCTCCCACTGCCGGACTACCCGCATGACCGCCGCCGGTGCCAGTACTCGGGGAGCCACCTTGGTTTGTCAGCGGCGAAGCTGCTTGGCTACACGCAGCGACGACGAGAAGGAGCACGAGAGTAGCTATCGATTTCATTTTCATAGCACCAAAAACTCAGTCAACGCGCCCGTGGCTGGAGGAGTGGCCTCCCGCCGACGCTTCCTTGCTCCGTCCTACTAGCAGGTTCGAGCCAACTGGGGAACGCTTGGAGTGCGATCAGGGGCCGATGACTTGCCTGTGCGCGGGCAACCAGCGTCGGCTCGTGCAAAAGGGTGTCTCACCGTTTGTACCACCAGAAAGTCGACGGCGATCGTGCCCGCGAGAGAGGCGCGCAAGAACGCGCCCCTCTCTATGGACGGCTGGTGCGGTCGCCGCGACCTCGCCATGTACTTGGCAGGGGTGTCCTTGTTCGTCCGCGCCACACTGCGCATGTCAATATGGCGACGATTTTGGAAGCGTGATCACTTGGGCTGCAGCGGTGGCTGTTATCGGGCGCGGAGCGTCCGCCCTCTCGCGAAGCCTGGCCCGCTGCCGGCGCTGGAGCGACCGTGGGCCGCTGTCACTCCCGAG
>JBDTYJ010000240.1:0-9301 GCA_040005755.1 Pseudomonadota bacterium | reverse complement strand
TTCACCAAGATCGGCAGCGGCAAGCCCGCGTCGACCGCAGACGACATGGCCACCTTCAAGGGCAACTTGGCCGCATTCTTGGTGTACGCCTACGGAGGCCCGGAAAGCATCACCTACACGGACGGCAAGACCTATTCGGGTCCTCAAGATATGGCCGCGGCGCACGTTGGCCTCAAGATCACGAGCGATCAGTACGACTACTTCGTGACCAACCAAATCGTGCCTGCTCTGACGGACAACGGCGTGCCCGCAGACGACGTCTCGAGTTGCTTCGCCCCCGTGGTGCTCGATCCAGCGTTCAAAGCGTCGATCGTAGGTAAGTGATGAAGCGCGTTCTCGCTCGAGTGTTGACGATCGGCGCCGCAACCGGCGCGCTCGCGCTGGGCGTGGTGGGCTTTGCCCATACGTCCGCGGGCCGCCCGCTGCTGTCCGCCGTAATGCGCGTCGCGCACGGCGGTTGTCCCTTCGGGTACGACCAAACGCTGAGCCCGGCACAGCGAGAGCGCGCGCAATTGAGCTTCGCGATCACCCATCGCGGCGAGCGCCGGGCCAGGAGCCGCCCGGCGCTCGGCTTCCTGCTCGATCGAACCACGCACAGCGAAGTCGTCGCGCAGCTCGCCGCGCACGGCATTGCCTGTGCTCCCGGCAAGGGCATGTCCGACTTGACCTGTCTGGAGGTGCCGAGCCAGGCGCTGCCCAATGCCGAAGGCCCTGCGCGGAATTTGTGGTTCACGTTCGGAGTTCGGCAACAATTATTGTCCGTCATTGCGCTTTCGCGCGCCCACGACGCAGACACAATCAGTGAGGCATTTGTCGCCACGCGCAGCACGCTCGATGATCAGGCAGGCACGGTAACGAAGACGGGAGGTGATAGCGATCCGCTCGTGCTCACGCAAGGAGCGCTCCACCAGGCCAGCGCGGAATTCCGCTTTCACGATTACTACGCGCTCGCCCGCGCCACGAATCTCGGGCAAAGCTTCGTGCTGACCGAGGAGTATCGCTCGCTGCCTGATTGATCAGAGGCAGGGGTGCTGATACGGTTCAGCACTCGTGAACGCTGACGGCGGCAGAGATTTAGACAAGATCGCCGACGAGCGCGAGTTGGACGAGGCCCTCGTCCGCGCGATCGCGCGGGGTGACACGCATGCACTCGCCAAACTCTACGATAGGCACGCGCCGCTCATGTTGGGCCTTGCTGGGCGGATCATCGGTGGCAAATCGGAGGCGGAGGACATCGTGCACGACGTGTTCGTAGAAGCTTGGCGCCGCGCGGCGGACTACGACGAGCAGCGCGGCAGCGTGAAGTCTTGGCTCCTGCTCCGTACCCGTAGCCGCGCCCTCGATCTGAAGAAGTCGGCCGGCAGGGCGCGCACCGTGCCCACGGGCGACTCTGCCTGGCTCGCCAGCGTCGCAGACCCGCGCGGTGACGGCTCCGAAGCACCGGACCGCTCCCAGCTGCGCCGCGTGGTTTCAGTCATGAACAGAGACCAGCGCGAGGTCCTGCTGCTCGGCTACTTCGAGGGTCTGACCTGCGTTGAAATGGCCACGCGGCTCGGCATTCCCATCGGCACCGTCAAGTCCCGAGTGGCGGCCGCGCTCAGCGCGCTGCGCCTGGCGCTGGCCGATCGGGGAGGCGCCTGATGTTCGAGGCCCTGTCGGCTTTCGAGCTCCTGCCGGAATTCGCGCTGGAGCTCGCTCCTAGCGAGTCCGAGCGCCTCGCGCTTGCCGAATGCTTTGCGAAGCTGAGCGCGCTCACAGACGCGGACCCCAGCGCTCTTTCGCGTGGCCGCGCACGGCTGCTGGCTGCCGTCGCGGAAAGCTCGGAGCGTTTCGCGCCGCTGTTCGGGAAGCTCCGCGATCTCTTCGATCTACCCCCGGAAGCCTTGCGCAGCATTTTCACGCGCGCGGCCGTAGCGGAGGCCTGGCAACCGGGTCCCCTGCCATCGGTTTCGCTGTTTCACCTGCAAGGCGGTCCACGAGTGGCCGGTTTAGACGCGGGCTTCGTGCGCTTGAAAAAGGGCACGCCCTTCCCAGCACATCGTCACACCGCCACCGAGCGCGTGCTGATCCTCGAAGGCGGCTACCACGACCACGCGGGGCGCTGGTATGGCCCGGGGGAAATGCACGAGATGCTCGAAGGTACCGAGCACTCGCTGCAGATGGGCGCGGAGCAAGATGTGCTCCTCGCGGTCGTCTTGTCCGGGGAAGTCGAAGTGCTGGGCACCTAGGCGCCAGCGGCCGGCTTAGAGCCGCGCCGCAATCCCTCATCATAGTCGCGCTTTTCGATCCAGCCCCGCTCCTCTACCAGGTCGCGCTGCATGTTGGCAGCGAGCGCGATCGGGCCGCCAAAGCCGAGTAATCCAAGCTTCAAGAAATGGAGCAGGAACGCGCGCATCGAGAATTGCGCGCGCCGATCCCTTTTCAGATTCTGTTCCGGCGATCATCGTCAGATCGTCTTCCCCTTGCCAGCCCACGCAGTCAGATCGATTGCTTTCTTGAGCACAGCCGCGAGCTCGGCCGCTTTGGCGCGGCCCCAGTAGTGCAGAAAAAGGATGCGCGGATTCTCGCCCGTCATATGGGAGTGAATGGCAACGATATTGATCCCGCCGCCACGGAGGGTCTTGAGGACGGGCTGAAGCTCCAGCTCACTGACCGCGAAGTCTCCATCGACAACCGCGTTGTCCTCGCTGCCCGCGAACCCGGCCCAAGTATTGACGCCCATCGCCTTGCCAGCCGAACAGCCGCATGACGCCGTGACATCACGCCCCCACACCGCCTTGTACATGCCGTCCTTGGCTTGCCCCTTGATCTCGAAAAGACCGTCCAGTTTGGTTGCGTCCAGTGCGCTCTTCGCTGGCAGGCTCCCTGCGCCGAACGTGCTCCCGGGCTTGGGCGACTTCTTACGAATAGCTGCAACCTCGGCCAGTGCGCCTTTTACGGCAGCGCCTAGCTCGGCGAGCTTGCCCTCACCGCCGATGTGCATAAAGTAAACCTTCGGCGCGTCGTAAAAGAAGTGGTTGTGCAGAGCGGTGACCTGCACGCCGCTGTTAAGAAAACGACTCATGACGGGATTCACTTCGTCCTCGAAGAGAACGAAATCCCCCATCACCATGGCTTCGGCCACGCCTTTTCGGCCTGGAGCAAACGCAGCCCACGATGTCAGACCCATGAAGGGCGGCAGCTTCCAACCGTCAACGACGACGTCGACGTCCTTGCGCGGGAAGCTCGCTTTCACGACGCCATCCGGACTCTTCTCGGGCTTCTCGACGCCGGTCGCGTCCGCCACCGCCTTTTCGTCAATCGGCGGCGATAGCGCGGGCGCCTCCGGTTTTGCAGCGGCGATCGTCGTTGCGGGCATTGCTGCGGACGCTAGGGCCGGAGTAGGTTGAGGAGGGGCTGACGCGACCGGCGCGGCTATTTCAGGGGCCGCGGGCTCTGGCGTCGCTCCCGCACAGCCGGCAGCGAGCCCGGCGACTACGAACAGGAGGAAGTAGCGGGGTCGATGATGCGTCATGATTCGGTGCTTCCTTTTGTGGCGCGTGCGCGGACTCCGAAGAACGAATCGAGTGTTTCAAGGATGGCCGTCGCCGCCGCAATCCTTGCGGAGCCTAGCTTAACGCGCCCGAAGATGTGAGGCAGATCCAAATCCGGCCACTGCCCGAAGGCCGTGAACTTCATTCGCTCTGGCCATACGCGCGTCGAAGCCCCAAGATCCGCGCATGAGCAACCGGGTTTTCGAACAGGCGATCACGATTCGCGAAGAGCACTTGGACACGTTTGGTCACGTGAACAACGCGCGCTACCTGGAGATCTTCGAGCAGGCGCGCTGGGATTTGATCACCGAGAGTGGCTTTGGGCTCGACTTCATTCAGTCGTCGGGGACGGGGCCGGTGGTGCTGGAGCTTTCGCTGCGCTTCGTTCGTGAAGTGAAGAACCGCCAGCAGATGCGCATTCGCACGACACTGGATAGCTACGAAGGCAAGATCGGGCGGATGACGCAGCTACTGGTGGATGAGCAAGACCAGGTGTGCTGTGAGGGGAAGTTCGTGATTGCGCAGTGGGACATGAAAACGCGCAAGCTGATCCCGCCCACGCTGGAATGGCAGCGCGCGCTCGGGCTAGCGCCTGAATGAGGCGTGGCAGGTCGCGCTCGCCTCAGTGCGGCGCGCGCGCACGCGGCGTTCATGTCGATAACCCACGCGGACGCGGCCAAGGCTCGCAAATTACGGCTTATTAGGCGTAGCGCGGGCGGGAACGGTTGTTGCTCTAGTTCGCGGCATGCCTACCTGGTTTCCCCACGCTGCTGAAGAAATCGAACGGGTCACCCCTGTGCCGCGGCCGCCCATTGAGGATCCGCCGTTGCCACCCAACCAACCAGGGGAGCCCGACCCGGATTCGCCCGACTCGCCAGGACCCGTGGACGCCTAGGTCAGTCCGGCAGCGCGCCTATGTAACGCGACGCCGGGCGGATCAATTTGCCCGCGCGCCGTTGTTCCGCAATGTGCGCGAGCCAGCCTGCGCAGCGCCCGACGGCGAAGGTGGCGGTGAACAGTGCGCGCGGGATGGCCAGCGCTTCGAGCAAGAGCGCGGTGTAGAACTCGACGTTGGCGTGCAGCGGGCGGTCGGGATGGCGTTCGCTGAGCAGGCGGACCGCCGCCTGCTCTACGCGACGCGCATGTGCTAGGCGGGCCGTGACCGGCGCGCGCTCGCCATCGGTGTCCGCAAGCGATGAGAGCGCGCGCTCGAACACCAGTGCCCGAGGGTCGCGCACACGGTAGATGCGATGGCCGATGCCCATGATGCGGCGCCCCTGCGCCAACTCGGCTTCGAGCCAAGCCCGAGGGTCGCTATCGAGCGTGAGGTCCAGCATATCCAAGACTGGACCCGGGGCGCCACCGTGGAGCGGACCTTTGAGCGCGCCAAGCCCCGCTGCTACACACGAAACCACGTCCGAACCCGTTGAAGCCACCACGCGCGCGGAGAACGTCGAAGCATTGAGGCCGTGATCAGACACCGTGACCCAGTATGCGTTGAGTGCGCGCACGCGGGCTGCCGAGTGCGGCAACCCAAGCATAGCTAAGAAGTCCTCAGCGTGGCCCAGCGAGGAATTGGGTGCAATCAACGGTAGGCCTGCGCGGCGCCGCGCGCCGGCAGCGACGTACACTGGCAGCGCGCCGAGCAAACCAACGGCATCAGCGCCGGCCGATCCCTGAGTGGCGCACGCGAGCAGCGAGTCCATCGCGTCCGGCAACTGCAGCGCGCGCTCTAGCTCGCCGACGACCGCAAACGCCGCGCAGCGTGCTTCGGTCAGCGCCGCATGAAGATCCGGCTGAGCCGCATCGCTGCCCAGCGCCAGCAAACGCGCGGCCACGGTTTCGAAATTCGCTCCCTGGTCCAAGGCCAACACCTCTGCGCGCGTACCGGCGATCACCAATTCCCCGCGCTCACCGTCCACGTGGCTGAGCCGAGTCTCAGCGACCACCACGCCCTCCAAGCCAGTAGCTGTTGCGGTTTGTGCAACTGGCAGGGTGGGCGCCGGATTTCCCTGAATTTCTCTGACATTCATGAGTTGAGCGTGAGACCAAGCCTGACTTTGATCAACGTTGATTCGACAATCAACATCCTGGGCGTACTCTCGAGCAATGGCGCGCACGGAAAAGTGGCTAACGGCGCACGAAGCGAGCGCGCGGCTCGGCGTGAAGCTTGCGACGCTTTACGCATACGCGAGTCGCGGTCTGATCACGAGCGTATCCGGACCGGGGCCGCGCGGCCGCATGTACGCAGGTGAAGACGTGGAACGCTTGCATACGCGTCACGCGGCGCGCTCGGGTCACGGTCCCGTCGCAGGCGGCGCGCTGCGCTTTGGCGAGCCAGTGCTCGAAACAAGTATTTCCGACGTTGGACCGGCGGGCCCACGTTACCGTGGTTACGACGCCATTCAGCTGTGCCGCGCGGGCGCGAGCTTCGGGCGCGTGACCGAGCTGCTTTGGACTGGCGCGCTGCCCAGCGCTGAACCGAATCTGCCATTCACGCCACTGGCCTGCGACGCGAAGCGGCTTTGGCCGCTCCTGAAAGGGCAATCCGCCCTGCCGAAAATGTCGCTCATCGTCGCTGCGCTGGCGCTAAGCGATGAAGATCGCCATGGCGCGTCGGACTCCGCCGAGCAGGCACGCGCTCGTTCACTGATGCACTGGTTGGCGCAAGCGCCGGCCCCGCGCCCGCCGGGCGCCCAGCGCTCGCCAATGCTTGCACGCGCTCTGCTTGGCGCGCTCGGCAGCACCGCAACACCGGCGCGCGTGGTGACTGTGGATCGCGCTCTGGTGCTGTGCGCCGAGCACGAGCTCAATGCCTCGGCCTTTGCTGCACGCGTTGCCGCTGCTGCCGGCGCAGACTTGTATGCCTGTTTGAGCGCTGCGCTGAACACGCTCAGCGGCAGCGCGCACGGTGGCATGTGTGACCGCGTCGAGGCGTTGATCGCGAGCATTCATGCGCCAACGCGCGCCACGCGCATGGTGCGTGATTGGCTGAGCCGCGGTGAGCCGGTGCCGGGCTTTGGACACCCGCTGTATCCGAAGGGCGATCCACGCGGCGCGTACTTGGTCGAAATCGCCCGCGAGCAGGGCGGCAGGAGCGTGGCGGCGCGCACGGCCTTCGCGCTCTTGGATGCAATGGCAACCGGCGGACACCCGGCACCCACCTTGGACGCGGGCCTCGTCACACTGTGCCACTGCCTCGGCCTGCCGAGTGGCAGCGCGGCGACCCTCTTCGCGCTCGGTCGCAGCGCGGGTTGGGTCGCGCACGCTCTTGAGCAGCGCGCCGCCGGCTATTTATTGAGACCACGCGCCCGCTACGTGGGCGTGGCGCCGCGTAGGTGAAGCGGGGTACCCTAGGTGCGGGCCATGGTGAGATCGCGCATCGGGGATAGAGGGCTTGCACGCGCTTCTGTAGGACCAACACAGGGGCAGACGCGGTTTGCGCGGCTGAGCGCGGCCATTGCCAGCCCGCTCGGAGTGCTCACTCTGCTGCCCACGCTAGTGGCGCTAATCGGTCTGGTTTTGACCTTGGTGGGCCAGCATGCGCTGCGTGATTCCAACCTCAGCATGGCCAGTGATCGCATCAACGAGGAAGCAGCGCTTCTGGCGCGCAGCATTGGCATCGCCCTCGAGCAATCGGATCCGATTTTGGATCGCCTGGGCATGCTAGCCCGGGAGCATGATCCCACGCAGCCGCTGGTGGCCACCGCGCACTCGCTGCGCGACTTGATGCAAGGGCGCCCCGGCGTTTCTTACATTAGCGTCAGTTTTCCGGATGGCACGTTCCAAGGCGCGTACCGCGACGATAAAGATGGCGCGATTCGCTTTCAGGACAGCCGCGTCACTCCACAAGGCACGGTCGTGAAGCGGTTCACCCCCGTGGGCCATGATCGGCTGGATACGTACCTCGAAGAGCGCACGAGCTACGACCCGCGCACGCGACCGTTCTACCCGCTCGCGGTGTCTGCCGGTCGGCGCGTGTGGACCAAGCCGTATCCGTTCTTCAAAACGCATTACACGGGGATCACGCGCGCGGAGCCCATCTACCTTTCGGGCCAGCTGCACGCCGTCATCACGGTCGACTTCGACGTCTCGGCGTTATCCGCGATTTTAAGCAAAATCGCGCTCGGCGGCGCGACGGCGCTGCTGTACGCGCAAGACGGCACGCTGCTCGCCTATCCGCGCGGGGAAGCGGCCATCGGTCGCCTGCCCTTGGGCCAGGACCGCCCGCTCTCTTACGGGGATCTGAATGATCCGCTGTTGAACGCCTTCTTCTCGCAGCTAGCGCGCGGCGCGGGCAGAGCGAATGAGCTGTCGCGGATTCACGTCAATGACGCATCGTTGCTGGTCGCGCGCAAAGCGGTGTCGGCCGCCCCAGAGTTGCCGTGGTCTGTGGCCACCTTCCTGCCGGAAGAGCAGGTGCTCGGCGTGCTGCATCGCCATCAATGGCGCAGCTTCCTTGCGGCAAGTGCCGCGACCATTCTAGCTAGCTTGTTGTCGTGGCTCTTCGCGCGGCACATTTTGCTGACGCGCAATGAGATTGCCGTTGCCCGTGCAGTGGCGGACGACGCCGTCGCTCGCGCGCAAGAGCTCGGCAGCTATCGCCTGCTGAAAATGCTGGGCAAGGGCGGCATGGGTGAGGTGTGGCGCGCCGAACACCGGCTGCTCGTGCGGCAGGCCGCCATCAAGCTGATCAGCCTGGAGACTGGATCCGGCGTCAACGTAGCCCAGGCGCAAGAGCGCTTCCGTCGTGAAGCGCAAAGCCTCGCGACCCTCCGCTCGCGCAACACCATTGAACTGTTCGACTACGGCGTTACCGCCGACGGCACCTGCTTCTACGTGATGGAACTGCTCGACGGCATGGATCTCGAGACCTTGCTGGACAAGCATGGCCCGCAGCCCGCCGCGCGCGTCATCCAGTTCTTGATTCAAGCCTGCAACTCACTCGCCGAGGCGCACGACGCGGGTTTGGTGCACCGGGACATCAAGCCGGCCAACTTGTACGTGTGCCGCGTCGCGGATGAAGTGGACGTGCTCAAGGTTTTGGATTTTGGGTTGGTTCGCGCGGCGAGCCATAGCGCGAACCAGCAGGGGCAAAGCGAACACAGCTCGGGCACGCGCGCGGCAGTGAATGAAGCCGCAACGGCCGATGCCACGAGCGGGGATGACAACGCGCGCATCACCCAAGTGGGTCAAGCCATGGGCACGCCCGCGTACATGGCGCCCGAGCAGGCTCTCGGCTACGAGCTCGATGGCCGTTCGGATTTGTACGCGCTCGGCTGCGTGGGCTTCTTCTTGCTGACTGGCCGGCTCGTCTTCGAACGCCACGGCTCATTGCCCCAGATGATGGCGCACATCACCGAGCCTCCGCCGGACCTGAGCGCGCTCACGAGCAACTACGTACCCGCTGAGCTCGCGCTCCTACTCAAACAGTGCCTCGCTAAGAAACCCGCACAGCGCCCCGCTCACGCGCGCGCCCTAGGTGAAGCGCTGAAGGCCATCGCTCTTCCGCCCGTCGAGCAATGGACGGAAGCGCGAGCGCAGGCCTGGTGGCTCGCCCACTGCCCCAAGCCGCCCAGCACGCTCGCGCCAAGCGCCGCGGCCCAACTGAGCGTCGCCTAACCCCCCACGCTCCCCCCTGATTTCCGCCCAAATCGCGCATCGCAGGCCGTCACGACCCAGAACCGCCGTCTATCGTTGACACCCCCACCCTCGCCTGCCAGATTCCGCCCGCTTCGCGCCCCAAAGACGCCCCTGGAGAGGTGACC
>JBDTYJ010000239.1:0-9329 GCA_040005755.1 Pseudomonadota bacterium | reverse complement strand
ACGATCCCCCCGGCCCCCCAAAGCCGCGTTCCTCGCTACTCGAGTGCTCTCGGTGCACTTTCGATGATTGCGATTCGATTCTGCTGAAGCCGATCAAGCCTTGACCAGGCTGACGTCGCCGCCCATGAGCGCGCTATCGGTGCCTCCGTAGTGATCGGTCTGCATGCCCATGCCCTGGGCGATGGCGGTGAGCAGCACGTTGGCAGGCGTGCCTTTGGGGTACGCCACGGCCTGGTTCGTTTTGAAGAAACCGCCCAAATTACCCACGATAGTGTGCGTTTTGTCGTCGTGCGTGTGATTCGGTCCGTTCGAAAGTTCGTTGAACCAAGCGATCGCGCTGCGCTCGAGCAGCGGCTTGCCTTCGGAGTCCAAGGTGGCTGCCATGCTGTCGGCCAAATCGGAGATTTGCGTCGCGTACCAATGATCCATCGCGATCAGCGTGGGCACATCGTTGGCGTGCGAAGCCGCGTGATGGGGGTTCGTGAAGGTGCCAGGGTAGCTCGTGTCGGCCGCGAGCCACGGCATGAAGGTATCGGAGCGCGAGGGCTGGTTCATGAGCGTGATCACGCGCGTGAGATCACAGCCGAACGCGGCGATGACCATCTGGTGCCAAACTTTGTGCCGATCCTGCAAGCTGTCGTTCTTGTCTTCGTTGACGTTGGTCTCCATGCCGCCAGCGTTGCGCTGCACCGCGGCGCCGGCTTTCAGGGTCGGCCGCTCCGGAGGTTTGCAGGCCGCGCTCGTCGGATGATCGGCGGAGGCTTGGATCGTTGCCTCCAGCTCGCGAATTGCGGTTAAATGCTTGTCGAGACGCGCTTTGTCGGAAGCGCTCACCTTCAGTTGTAAAGAAGCGATCTCCGACTGCAGTTCGTCGAGCACGCTCGCTCGGCGTAACTTCACGCGCGCGGCGCTGGCGGCGTCCATCATGCTGTTCATGGTGGGCATTTTGAAAATCGTGTCGAAGGTGACTTGCGGATCGGCGTACGGAGTAATGGGCTCGCCCGGGGCCGAGTAAGAAGAGCGGGTGTACAAGCTTGCCGGCAGGTTCTTCACCGAGAAATTGAGCATGCCGTACACGACGGGTGCCTTCGCCGCGAGCAGCTGCTGCCCGAGCTCATAGTCGAGGGACGGACCGTCACCCCAACCGGTGGCGACGCAGTTCGCGTCCATGAAGCACGCGCCGTGCTTGAAGAGCGTACCCGGCAACGCCTTGCGGCCGCTGAGGCTCGTCGCGAAGCCGCAGGCATGCGGATCACCGTTGGAAATGGCTGCGGCTTTGCCGTCGAGGCCGGCGACATAGAGCATCTTCTCTTTGTACTTTTGCAGTCCCGCGTGCACCTTGCCCAAGCTGTAGCCGGTGCCCGTTCCCGTTGGCCGCCCTTCGACGGGCGTGCCGTTCGAGGTCAGGAAGAAAAGAACGCGGCGCACCTGCTCATACGCAGCGAGCGCGTCGCGCGTTGTGAGCGCTTCCAGCACGGGCAGGGCCAACGTGGTTCCGCCAGCGGCGAGCAGGAACTTACGACGGGAGAATTCGATGATCACGGGAGCCTCCAGCTCATGGTGCGACTTCCACTCGATTGCGGAAGCTATCGCTCGTAGCGATAGCCACCAGCAGGTCGTTCAGCTTTTGACCTGACGTATTGAAGCGGTCGAGCAGCGAATAAACCGTGCACGCATCGCTGTTTTCTTCTTGGTGACCCGCGGCGAAGCGGAACCAATTTTGAACCAGGCACTGCTCTGCTTCCGGTAAGCTGGCGAGCTGCGCACCCAGATCGGCGGCGCCGTTGACCGGCACTTTCGTGGCATCGGTCGCCATGCCCTTGGATTGCACCATCGTCAGGCCACCCGTCGCGTCGACCGGTTTGCCCTGATCGGTGTCACGATAGCGCCCGAACTCGTCGTAATTTTCGAACGGCAAACCAAGCGGATCGAGGAAGACATGGCACGACTTGCAAGGCTCCGCACTGCGATGCGCAGCAAACCGCTCCTTGGTAGTTTCGCCCGGTGTTACCGTTGGCAAAACGATCTTCAAGCCCATGGGAGGGGGCGGCGGGTCGACGCACAGCATGCGCGAGCGCACCATCAAGCCGCGCTTGATCGGCGCGGATTGGTCTGGGTGGGCCAAGCCCGCGAGAATGGACGGCTGGGTGAGCAGCCCCGCGCGGTGCGGCATGTCGACGCGGACGAAGTCCGTGCCCGCCCCGGGGTAGCTGACACCGTAGAATTGGGCCAGGGCCGGATTGACGAACGTATAACCGGCAGTGAGCAGGTCTTTGAACGAGCCGCCGCTAGCGAAAACGCTCTTCACGAACAACTCCGACTCGTGAATCATGTCCGCTTTGAGTGAGTCGTTCCAGACGGGAGTCGTCGTGGCGACCTTCTCAGCGCCAAGCACATCACTCCACTGCACCCACTGACTGTGAAATGAGCTCAAAGTGTCGGTGAACCCCGCGACGCTCATCATGCGTTGCACCTGCGCGGCGACGCCCTCGACCGTAGACAGCTGATGCGCGTCCGCGGCCGCGAGCAGCGCCGGATCAGGCGCTGACGACCAGAGGAAGTACGAGAGCCGCGTGGCCACGGAGTAGTCGTTGAGTGGCACCGGAGTGCCCACGGGCTTGCCGACCGCCTCGAGCTCGATGCGGTACAGGAAGTGCGGCGACAGCAGCATGCGCTCCAGCACCCACTCCAAGCCTTCTTCGAACGTGCCCCCATTGGAGGATCCAGCCGTAAACCGTGCCAGGTAACTCGCAACTTCGTCATCCGTAACTGGCCTACGGAACAGCTGCTTCCCCATAGCGGTGATGAAGCCGCTGGCGCAGTTCTGCGCGTCCGCTGCACAGGCCAGCGTGAGCTTGCCCGCCTTGCGGTAGTTCGCGGCGAGTAGCTCCGCCGCGTTGACCCAGCCTTGTACGTCGGGCAGCTGAGTCTGGTAGGCGTCCGCGTCGTTCGAAAAGCCAGAACCCGCCGAAGGGGGCGGAAAATCACGTCCTGGCGCGCTGCTATCCGCGAGAATGTCGCGCACAGTGTTGTCGTACTCCGTTGCAGTCAGCCGCCGCAGTGGCGTGCGACCGGGCACAGCCGGCTTGCCCGCGCAGTCGGCAGCCGAGGTGGGAGCGGCGCCCGCAGCACCCGCGGCCGACCCGCCAACGCCGCTAGCGCCGCTCGAATTCGCTGTTCCTCCGCTCGAGCTACCGGCCGAGCCAGTCGCCCGCGGCGCCTCTTTTGAGCAGCCCAGGGCACCGACTGCAATCGATAGGATCGATAGCAGCCCAAGCCGCATGTTGAATGCCATTCGCTGTCCCCGCTGGTAAGCAGTCTGTCTGCATACAAATGCCGGCAGCCGTCGAAATTTATCAATCTTTCGTCCGGAAGCTTTTTTTTTCAGCGCGAGCTCGGCCGTCCAGGCGAACAAGCTCGAGAGTGAGCGAGACCGCAGTCGCGTGCGTCACAGGCGGTGTAACGAGCTCGTCGGGGTTCGCACCGACTGCATCTCCGCGGCCGATCTGGGCGCGGCTCGCCTTGGTCGCCTTGAAGCGTTCCCGCTCTCCCGTCGCGCAGGCCCTCTACCGCCGTGCTCAACTTTTCAGCCGTGCGCTGACTACGCACGTCCTGTGGGCTCAGATCTTCGTACGGTCCCGTGAAATAGCGCGCACTCCGCGTCGGCTCGAGTTACTCTCCTCGCAGGCCAGCATTCGGGGGCATTGAGATCTCAGCTGACGCGAGGTGTGCATTGATGCGTACAGGGCTAGGACTTCTACTGCTTTCTCTTCTGAGCCTTGCGTGCGGCAAGGTATCTAGAGATGAGCTGGCGAGCGAAGCGGGAAGTAACGCCGGTGGCGCCGGTTCTACTGCGGGTGGTAGCGCGGGCAGCCACCTCGGCGGATCCAATAGCTCCGGAGCGGCTGGCAGCGGCGAGCTCAGCCATGTCGATCTCACGGGCGCCCCGATCTACACGCGCGTCCAGCGTCTGACGAATCGTCAGTGGGAAAACGCGGTGACCGATGTCCTGCACTTTCCTGAGCAGCACGAGCTGTCGGCGGGCTTCACTCCCCCGCCCGTGGGCAGCACGGCTTTCGACAACAACGAGCAGGTCCTGTTCGTCGATCAAAAACGCTTCGGCGACTTCGAGTCAGGCGCCGAGGCCGCCGCCGCTCTGGCTACGGGCTCTTCGGCGGCGCTCGCTGCGCTGTACTCGGGTGATGATGCGCCGGGCTTCGTGCGCGCGTTGGGGCGGCGAGCATTCCGTCGCCCGCTGACTGCGGACGAGGAAACGAAGTATCAAAACGTCTTCGCGCTGGGTCAGAGTCTGTACGGCGCTGGCTTTAACAATGGGGCAGCGCTCGTCATTCGAGCTGTGCTCGAGTCTCCGCATTTTCTGTATCGCACGGAGCTTGGGCCAGCGGGCGACGCACTCAGCTCTTACGAGCTCGTGTCCAAGCTTTCGTTTTGGCTGCTCGGAACTACGCCGAGTGACTCGCTACTCGACGTGGCCGCTAGCGGAAAGCTCGCCAGCAGTGATGAGCTCGAGGCCGCCGCACGGCAGATGCTGGAAGATCCACGCGCCGTGTCCGTGATGCGTGATTTCCACGGTCAGCTCCTGCATGTTGCGGAGCTGAGCTCCATCAGCAAAGCCGATGCACCGGAATACAACGCTTCAATCAACTCAGAGCTGGCGCTAGCGTCGAACGCCTTCTTTGATTTCATCTTCAAGCAAAACCTAGGGCTGCGCGAGCTACTGACTTCAACGCAGGCTTACGTGAGCCCGGCTTTGGCGCCTTTTTACGTTGTCGCTGCGCCCGCAGCGCCCGAGCTTCGCGATCTGGGCCCTTCGCGCGCTGGCTATTTCATGCAGCTGCCGTATCTAATGCTCTGGGCCCACAACAGCGAATCCAACCCGATTTTGCGTGGTGCCCGGTTGGAGGCAGCCCTATTGTGCGGGCCCCACCGGGCTGATCCGGCAAGTCCCAAGATCCCGCTGCTGCCGCCGTTGGCTCCAGCCCAAACCAATCGTCAGGGCGTCACTCGATTCACGGCCAGTTGCGGCGGCAATTGCCACCAGTACATCGAGCCGCTCGGCTTTGCGCTCGAAGGCTTCGACGGCTTGGGCCGCAAGCGCGAGCTGGACAACGGACTGGCCATCGACACCTCCAGCAGCTACCCGCTCGAGGAGGGTGTTGCGCCTTTCACGGACGGCAAGGAGCTCATGACGGTGCTCGCCGGCAGTGCCCAAGTACACACTTGCTATTCCAAGCAGGTCACGAGTTATGCGCTCGGTCGTGACGTCGTGGAAAGTGATCGCTCGCTGCTCGAATCCTTGGGGAAGGTGAGCAGCGCGCAATCCTTGAAAGAGCTAATTGTCGCGCTAGTGCGCGACCCCGCGTTTCGCACGCGAAAAGGTGGCATGCCATGATTCGTTCTTTGCTTGGCCCGCAGCGTTCTCGGCTCAACCGCCGCGCGTTTTTGCGCGGCACCGCCGGCGTGGCCTTGGGGCTGCCGTTCCTGGAGAGCCTGCCCGAGCGCTCCGCGTGGGCGGCGGGCAGCGCGCCCGTGTTCAGCTTGTTCATCTGCGCGGTGGACGGCGTGGTTCCCGCGAACTTCTTCCCGAATGCCCTGGGGGAACTCACGGCGGATAATCTGGCGGCGGCTGGCAAAGCGACAAGCCAGCTCTCGTCCCATGCCAAGAACTTGCTGTTCGTGCGTGGCGTCAATTGGCCAAAGGGTACCCAGGCTGACGCCCATGCCGAATCGCTGTGCATGGTTCTGACGGCGCTCCCGCCTGCCACCACTGGGAATAACGCGACAGCCGCGGGGCCGTCGGCGGACTGGGTCATCGCGCGCAAAGTGCAGGGCGATACAGCGCCGCTCACGTTGTATGCGGGCAGCAAGAGGGGCTACATCAATGAGCGCCTGTCGTTCAGCGCAGCCAACACAGTGACGGCGGCAAGCAACAACCCCTATGAGCTTTATCAAAAGCTCGTGGGCATCGTGTCTCCGGACGGCACCCCGGCGCCGGGCGCCGCCGAAGCACAGCGGCTCTTGGTCGAGAGCCGCAAGAGCATTCACGACCTCGTGCGGGACGACCTGAAAGCCCTGATGGGCAACTCGCGCATGAGCTCCGCGGACCGACAACGGCTCCAGCTGCACTTCGATTCCATCCGGGACATGGAAGTGACGATGGGCGGCATGGGGACCGAGATGGTCAAAGGCTGCAGCTGGAGCGGCATCGAAATCAGCCAGCTCGAGGCACTGCAGGACTTCAAATTCACACAGAACGGGATGATTGAAGACATCGCTCGGCTCCAGATGAGCCTCGTGGCCTTGGCGTTCGCCTGTAATTACAACCGAACCGCGACCTTGCAGTGGGGCGACGGCACGGATGGCACCGTCTACGACGTGCCCTCGAACGCGACACTGCAATGGAAGTTCAATTTCATCTGTAATGGCACGATGAGCGACTCGGCTGCGGCCGACAACCCGCTGGCAACGCAAGCCCACGCGGAAATCGACGCGCTCAGGATGCAAACGTTCGCCGCAGGTCTCGATCACTTCAAAGCGCGCGAGCTGCAAGATAAGTCCTTCGTGCTGTGGACGAACGGGTTCGCAGACTGCCCCGCGTATTCGTCCAAGGACGTCCCGCACATCATCTGGGGTGACGGCGGTGGCCATCTCAAGCAAGGCATGTACGTAGATGCCGGCAACACGAGCAACAGCCCACTCCTCAACTCGCTAATCACCGCCGCCATCCAAGACACTGGGGAAACAATGGACACCTTCGGAGCGGGCCCAGCCGGGCAACTGCCGGCAGTGCTCGCCCCGTGAGCGGGCAACTCGTCCGCATGTGAGCATCGGTCGTTGAGGTACGCTCCCTGGTTGGTTAGCGGGCGCGTCACGGCACAGCGCGGCGCGTAGCTTGCTGCCGCGCCGGCGCGTCGCGATCCGCGGCCGGTCGGCCGTCGCCTCCACGTTCGGGCTGTGCCATGCCTGGCCAGAATCATTGGAGTTTCCGAGGGCCAGCTTCTCGCGGCAAGTACCGCGTCGAGCGCGTGCTCGGGCAAGGCGGCATGGGCGTGGTCGTCGCCGCCCACCATGTCGTGCTCGACGAAACGGTTGCCATTAAGTTCCTGTTGCCGGAAGCCCTGGGCAGCGCCGAGGCCGTCGCGCGCTTCGAGCGAGAGGCGCGCGCCGCCGTGAAGATCAAGAGCGAGCACGTCGCGCGCGTGACACAACGGCCGCGGGCGGAGCGGGAACCCGCGGCTCAAACCACGGTGGCGGTTCGGGCGGCACAATGAACGGCGGAGCGGGCGGGACGGTCACCAGTGGCGGAACCGCCGGAGCAATCACCAGTGGCGGAACCGCCGCGGCAATCACGGGCGGCGGCGCAGGCCCCGCGGGCGGCGCGGGCGGCGCCCCCCCAACGCGAAGCGACGGCCCTTGCGACATTTACGCGAACGCCAACACCAAGTGCGCGGCGGCTTACAGCACAATCCGGGGACTGCGGAAGGCTTTACGAGGGGGCGATCACCGCGGGCAGGCCCACAGACGCGACCGATCTCGCTGTCATGAAAAACGTGCAAGCGGCGAAGTACGGGCAGTAGCGCCGCTCGGCTGCCCGCAAAACTTGGCCGAGCCGCGCCGTTTCTGGCATCCGGGAAGGCATGCGTCGTCGTACCGTTTTGGCGTTGTTGGCACGGAGTTCGTTGCTGTCGGCGGCCGCGTTCGCGCAAAATGGGCCGGTTAACCTCCGACCACGCCTCAAGGCGCAGCAACGGGACGCGCTCGGCACCACGCTCGTGCTCGGCGTTCCGCAAGCGCCGTTCGCTGGCGTGGGCCACGGCGACGACACGGTGATCGTGTTCGTACCTGACAAGTATCGCTTTCACGCCGAAGAAGGCATCTCTGCGCTGGTGCATTTTCACGGCCACAACAGCAGCGCCGAACGCGCGATCGCCGCGCACGCGCTGCGCGAGCAACTGGTCGAAAGCCGTCAGAACGCCGTGCTCGTTGTCCCGCAGCTCGCATTGTTCGCCGCTGACTCGTCGTGTGGAAAGCTCGCCACGCCGGGCGCGTTCGCGCGCCTGCTCGGCGGCGCGCTGTCGTCCGCCGCCCGATTAGGTCGGAAAACGCTGGCCGAATCTCGCTTTCCCGAGCGACCACGGCTGGGGCGGGTGTGTATGTCCGCGCACTCGGGCGGCTACCACGCCGCCGCATGCAGCCTGCGAGATGGCGGCGTGGACGTATCCGAAACGTACCTATTCGACGCGCTATATGCCGAGAGTGAAGTGTTCCGTGATTGGGTGCTGGCGCGCCGCGGGGACCCGGCCACACGCCGTCACAAGCTCGTCAGCTATTTCACCCCGGGCGCCGCCACGGAGCTTCACAACGACGAGCTTCGCCTCACACTCGAGCGCTCCGGCGTGCTCGTTTCCGAAGAGCTGCGCGAGGGCGAGCTCTCGCGCCGAGATCTTTCTCACGCGAGTGCCGTGTTCGTGCGCACGGCGGTCGCGCACTCCTCGGTCACTTGGGAAACGAACGCGCTGCGCGACGTGCTCTACGCTTCCATGCTGCCGCGACATCTCGGCTCGACTTGGTTTGCGAGCGCAGACGGCGGGCGACTGATCGAGCGACGCACGGCAAGTCGCGGCACCGTTCTCTAGATTCTCGGCTGCGTAGTTTGCAGCCCGCAGTCACGAACCGCGATCATTCACGGGGGCGCGCCGACGCTGAATGACGCGCGTGCGCAGCAAGCACATCCGCGACGCAGAGCGTGAGCTTTTGCGCGGTCGGAATGTGCAAAAACTCATTGGGGCCGTGCGCGTTGGATCCCGGACCGAGCACGCCGGTAATGCAGAACTGCGCGTTCGGGAACTGCTCGCCCAGCATGGCCATGAACGGAATTGAACCGCCCTCGCCCAGGTACATCGCGGGGCGACCGAAGTGCCGATTGGACGCGGCTTCCAGGGCGGTCGCGAGCCACGGGGCGAGCGGCGGCGCGTCCCAGCCATTGCTGCCAGTGCCGCCTTGGAACGAAACCTGCGCGCCGTAGGGCGGGTCGCGTTCGAGCACTGCTTTCACGTGCGCAGCGGCGGAGCTTGCGTCGAGCCGCGGCGGCAAGCGCAGGGAGAGCTTGAGCCGAGTGAACGGCCGGAGCACGTTGCCCGCGTTTGCAATTGCCGGCAACCCTTCGGCGCCTGTGACGGCCAGCGCTGGACGCCAGGAACGATTCAAAATCAGCTCCGCAGCGTCGAGCGTTACGGGCTGCACGCCAGGTTGCACCGGAAACTTCTGCCACACATCTTGCCCGAGCACCGCTGCGGCCCGTTGCGCTT